>DLVV01000241.1:15776-16986 GCA_003445035.1 Planctomycetaceae bacterium
TGGACACGCCCGACCCGCCCGCGGAATGGGGATGCCGCACCAGCCACTGGTGGTCGCGTGGAGGTGGGTCGTCAGCGGGTCGAATGGCGGGACAGGACAGGTTGTGGTCACGGCACAGTTGAGCGATCCAACCCGGATCACCGACCAATCGCAGTGACGCGGGGGGGATTCCCAGAAGCGGTCCCCGATCGGCCAACGCCGCGACGACCTCGAGGTGGTTCTCCATCGCCCCGGTGTAGATCGCAGGACACGATGCCTCGGGTTCGGAACTCAAGAGGTCCTCGACCGCGTCCACCAGTCCCTGCGGGTAGTCTTCGACAGCGACCGCGGCAGCCACTGCCAGCAGGTCCCGGTCGGCGAACAGATCCGCACACACCGGCCGTCGCCCGGCCCGGATCGCCGACCACGCCGCCGCCCGAGTGCTGGCACCGACGATGACCAGCGGCGGTGCCGACGGTGGCGGAGCGAGCGGGGGGATCTGGAATGCGGTGGAAGCCATCGGAAACCAAAACTCCGGGGGGACGCGTACTGGAAATCCCGATGGGGACATGGTATCTAGAGCGCCTGAAGAAAACGTGGAGTCGGGCCGTTCGCCCGAAATTCGACCTGAGAAGAATTCACACCTCTCGAGGAGACAACCGAGATGTCGCTTTATGTTGGCGAAGCCCTGGTGGCAGACGATGATTTCCCGAATGAAATTGCTCACATCGACCTGTTGATCGGTGACAAGGGTGGCCCGGTAGGCGTCGCATTTGCCAACGCGCTGGCCCGCCAGTCGCAAGGTCACAGCAACTTGCTGGCCGTGCTCGCGCCGAACCTGGCTGTCAAGCCGGCGACGGTGATGATCAGCAAGGTGACGATCAAGGGAGCCAACCAGGCCGTGCAGATGTTCGGCCCGGCCCAGAAGGGTGTCGCCAAGGCGGTTGCCGACTGCTTGGCCGAGGGCACCATTCCCCAGGACAAGGCCGACGAACTGGTCATCGTCTGTGGTGTCTTCATCCACTGGCTGGCCGAAAACAATGCGGCGATCGAGCGGTTGAACTACGAAGCGACCAAGCTCTCGATCGAGCGGGCCATGGCCAATCAGCCTTCGGCTGCCGAAGTGATCGAAAAGAAAGACACCGCCGACCACCCGTACCAGGCCTCAAATCTCGACGGCGGAGATGACGGCGGAGATGACGGTGGTGAGGGCGGCGGCGAGGGCGGCGGC
>DLVV01000241.1:17377-25345 GCA_003445035.1 Planctomycetaceae bacterium
CGTTTTATGCCGCCCGGTTCTCTCGATGAGAGGGAACCGGGCGGCTTTGTCTGTGTGCAGGGGCCGAGTTGATGAAGTCGATCCTGGTGCAGTTGGACACCGATCCCCAGCCGAGTGTCTTTGACCGGGTGGTTGCGGTTGACGCGGGTGTCGACCAGTTGTTTTCACACGGCGGAGCGACTCCCGAGACGGTCGAGTCGCTGGTCCACGGTGCGATTTTCACTCGAGGCGTCCCCGATCTCTCGAGGACCGCGATCTTCGTCGGTGGCAGCGACGTGGCAGCCGGCGAGCGGGTGTTCGCGGCCGTGCAGCAGGCCTTTTTCGGTCCCATGCGGGTCTCGGTGATGATGGACTCCAACGGAAGCAATACCACCGCGGCGGCGGCGGTGTTGCGTGCCCGGCGTCATGTGCCGCTGGCCGGATCGGTTGCGGTGGTGCTGGGTGCGACCGGGCCGGTCGGGCAACGGGCGGCCGAACTGCTGGCATTGGAAGGGGCTCATGTTCGTGTCGGCAGCCGCAGTGTCGAACGGGCGGCGGAGACGTGTGAGGTGATTGCCGGTCGAGTGGACGGCGAACTGTCGCCGGTCGCGACGGCTGATTCGGACGGAGTGGCCGCGGCCCTGGAGGGGGCTTCGACGGTGATCGCAGCCGGAGCCACCGGTGTGCAGTTGATCTCGGCCGAGATGCTCGAGGCCGCCACCGATCTGGAGGTGGCCATCGATCTCAACGCGGTCCCGCCCCTGGGGATCGAGGGAGTCGAGATGACCGATAAGGCGGTCGAGACCGACGGGGTGGTTCGTTACGGGGCGATCGGGGTGGGTGGCACCAAGATGAAGATCCACACCGCCGCCCTGAAACGGCTCTTCGATGCCAACGACGGGGTGCTCGACACCGAGGCGATTTACCGGATCGGCGAGGCGCTGGAGGGCTGAACGGTCGGCCTGAACTCGGTGGCGAGGGGGGCGAATTCACCTTGCTGCGAATGGGTGTTTTCACTACATACGCGGCCCTCTCGAATCATTGCTCCCCTCTCCGTCTGACTTTCTACCGTGAGATCCGCCATGGCGGTCCTCCTGCGTGATCGGTTGCTGCGCCCGCTGGGTGTGGCTGGACTGTTGATCGCTGCACTGGTCGTTTTATCGGGCTGCCAGGGTGGCCCGACGGTTCGCGGCCAATCACCGGAAGCGACTGCCCCGCCGCGATTGCGATCGACTCCCCAACCGTCGCCCGGGCTGACGATCGAATCTCCATCGCCGGCGATCGCGCCACGGTCGGTGGATGAACTTCCTGTGACGAGCGTGCAGATCGAAGGGAACGAGGCGATCTCGGTGTCGTCCATCAGGAACCTGCTGCGGATTCAACCCGGACGCTCCGCCACCGATTCCCAGGTTCGAGAGGATGTTCGGCGGTTGTTCGCCACGCGATGGTTCTTCAGCGTCGAACCCATTTTCCGGCCTGACTTGAAGAATCCGGGTGGCCGCCTGCTGGTCTTCCGTGTTGTCGAACGACCAATGATCAGCGAGATTCGTTACGAGGGAAACAAGCGGATCGACGACGACGATTTGGCCGAGGCAACCGGGCTGCGGACCGGCAGTCCCTATGACATCAGTGCCAACCGCGAGGCGGTGCGGCGGATCCAGAAGGTCTACCAGGAAAAAGGATTTCCGTTCGCCAAGATCACGCTGGCCTCGGGAGAGCGACGGGCCGACCGGGAAGTGGTCTTCCGGATCGACGAGGGGCAGAAGATTGTCGTCGCCGCCGTGACCTTCCTGGGCAACAACTATCGCTACGCTACGGCCGGGATTCTCAAGACCAAGATCACCACCAAGCGGGCCCTCTTTGGAATTGATCTGTTCGGCGGCAAGTTTGATCCGAAAACGATTCACCAGGACAAGCTGAGCCTGTCCGGTTACTACCGCGGAATGGGCTTTTTCGACGTCAAGATCACCCACCGGGTGCTGACCGGTGACGTCGTCTATAACCCGTTCCGTCGCGGAGACGCCAACCTGACGATCGAGTACACGATTGACGAGGGACGGCAGTACGCGATTCGCAACGTCACGTTGCGGGGCAACAAGGTGTTTTCGACCGAGAAGCTCGAGGCCGACCTGAAACTGACTCAGGGCGAGATGTTCAACCAGAGGCACCTGGCGTCTGACGTGCGTCAGATGAAGGAGATGTACGGCCGGTTGGGACGGTTGTTCGCCCGGGTCGATCCCCTGACCCGATTTGATGACCAGGCGCCAGGCATGGTCGACGTGATTTACGAGATCGATGAGGACCGGCCGTACCTGATCGGGCCGATCGATGTTCACTTTCACGGCGATTACCCACACACGAAGGAAACCGTCGTTCTCAACCGGCTGTTGTTCCAGCCGGGTGAACTGGCCGACCCGAAACTGATCCGTCGCAGCGAGCGACGACTGGCAGGAATGATCTTTGAGCGAGGGCCGGCCAACGGCCCGCGGATCCGTGTCCGGCCACTCGAACCCGAAGAACTGGTACCGAAGAAGATCCAGGCCGACCCGCTTTCGGGGCTGATTCCCCGGACGCCGTTCGACGACGATCGGTCTCGGCAGGTCGACCCGGCCAGTCCGGTGGATCGACGCCAGTTCACGCAGCGATCCGAACCCGGTTCCATCCCCTCCGGGACGACACGCAGCCTGGTCCAGACCTCCCATCGGCTTCTCACCGACGTGTTGACCGGACGGGAGCCTGAGGAATCCACCGTGGTGCGAGGGCAGAACCGGGAACCCAACCCGGCCGCGCAGCCCTACAACCCCATCCTGGAGAACTCGCCCCTGGGCGATCCCTTCGGGTCTCTCGGCCGGGCCCTGGTCGATCCCAACTTCGGGTTGCTCGACATCGACGTGGATGTGACGGAAGCACGGACGGGCCGGCTGATGTTTGGAGCCGGGGTGAACAGCGATTCGGGCGTGATTGGCTCGATCGTACTTGACGAAAACAACTTCGATTTGCTGCGTCTGCCGACAAGCTTCCAGGACGTCGCCGACGGCACGGCGTTCCGGGGCGGTGGCCAGCGGTTCCGCATCGAGGCGATGCCCGGTTACTACTTCAGTCGCTACCTGCTCAACTGGTCGGATCCGTATTTCCTGGACACCGACTTCAGTCTCAGTGTCGCCGGTTTCTATTACCAGCGGTTCTACTACGACTGGGACGAGCACCGTACCGGTGGACGGATCACGCTGGGGCGGCAATTGACTCGCGAGTGGTCGCTGGCGGGGAGCCTGCGTCTGGAGGAGGTCGAAATCGACAACCCGGATGTGCCGACTCCGGACCTGCTCCAGGCGGCACTGGGAGAAACCTGGTTCACCACGGGCAAGATCGCGGTGACGCACGACACACGGGACAACGCGTTCATTCCGACCGAGGGGCACTTCTTCCAGGCCAGTTACGAACAGGCATTCGGCGACTTCAGTTATCCGCAGGTTCGCGGCGATGCCAAGCAGTACTACACGCTTCACGAACGGCCCGATGGAAACGGACGACAGGTGGTGTCGTTGTCGGGCCAGTTGGGTTGGACCGGTGACGACACGCCGGTCTACGAGCGATTTTTCGCCGGCGGATACCAGAGCTTTCGCGGATTCGATTTCCGCGGCGTGACACCCCGACAGGACGGGTTCCCGGGGACCGGCATTGGGGGCTCGTGGATGGCGCTGGGCAGTGTGCAGTACCAGTTCCCGATCACCGCCGACGAGATGATCTCGGGTGTGGTCTTCACCGACTTCGGCTCGATCGAGGACAAGGTGACGATGGACGATTTCCGCCTGACACTGGGGGCCGGCCTGCGGGTGACAATCGCGGCGATGGGCCCGGTGCCGATTGCCGTCGACTGGGGCATCCCGGTGATCAAGCAGGACTTCGACGACGAGCGGCTGTTCAGCTTCTACATCGGCATCAACCGCTAGGGGCGAGCCGATGGCTCCACGTGGAGCCGACGTGGGACCGGTGCTATCCTGATCCCATGATCCTGGAAGGGCTGGTCACGACCATATCCGACGACGGCCAGGTCAACCTTGCGCCGATGGGGCCGATCGTTGACCCGGACATGTCGACGCTGGTGCTGCGGCCGTTCCAGTCATCGGCCACCCTCGCCAACCTGATGGAGCGGCCCGAGGGTGTCTTTCATGTCACCGACGATGTGCTGTTGCTGGCCCAGGCGGCTATCGGAACGGTGGACCCGCTGCCGGAGATGTTTGCCGCCGAAGAGATCGCCGGACAGGTCGTGGCCGGGGCCTGTCGCTGGTACGAGTTCCGGATCGAGGAGGCTGACACCAGTAGCGAACGCGCGACCCTGACGGCCCGCATCGTCCACAGCGGTCGGATTCGTGACCACTTTGGGCTGCACAGGGCACGGCACGCGGTGCTGGAGGCCGCGATCCTGGCCACACGTGTACACCTGTTGCCACCACGGGACCTGGAACGACAGTTCGCGGAACTGGCTGTCGTGGTCGACAAGACGGCGGGCCCGGCCGAGCGGCAGGCTTTCGGGTTGCTCGAGGACTACATCGGTGAGGCCCTGGGACGGCCGGAGGCCTGTTCGGTGAGCACCGGATCTCGTCTGCACTTCGGCTTGCTGGCTCACGGTGGCGAGAGTCTCCGCCAGTTCGGTGGTGCCGGGATGATGATCGATTCGCCGGGCGTGCTCCTGAAGGCAGTACGTGATGACGTGGACAGCGTGATGGTGGTCGCCACTGACGATTCCCCGCCCGTGAGTGACGCCGATGTTGATCGCGTGGCCGGGTGGCTGGCGGCCATCCGCGCCGCCGATGACAGCCTGCCGCCGGTTCGGATCGAAATCTCGCGGACGATTCCCCGGCACTCGGGACTGGGGTCGGGGACCCAACTGGCCCTGGCCGTGGCACGTGCCGTGGCGGGGTTGGCCGAGCCCGGATCCGGTTCAGTGGAACTGGCTCGACGGGTTGGCCGTGGGCTGAGATCGGGGATCGGGATTCACGGGTTCGACCACGGTGGATTCCTGGTCGATGCGGGGGGACGTGACGAGCAGGAGGTTGCTGCCCTGGTGGCTCGGGCCAATGTCCCCGAAGCGTGGCGGGTGGTTTTGGCCGGGCCCGTGGCGGGGGAGGGGCTTTCCGGCGATGCCGAACGCGAGGCATTTACACGTTGCCGGGAAATGCCGTGGGATGTGACCAGGACTCTGGCCGCCCTGCTGCTGCAGCAGGTGCTTCCCGGCCTCAACGCGGGGGATATCGACGAGGCCGGCGAGGGGCTGTTCCTGTTTGGACGCCTGGTGGGTGAGTCGTTCGCGTCGGTGCAGGGGGGATGTTATGCCGATCCACAAATGGCGTCGCTGGTCGAGTGGGCCCGTGCGGAAGGGGTGCGAGGAGTCGGACAGACCTCCTGGGGTCCGACCATCTGGATGCTGTGTTCCGACCAGCACACGGCGGACTCACTCGCCGCGGAGGTCGCCGGTCGGCCGGAGGTCGGATGGTGCCATGTCGCGCGACCACTGAATCGGGGAGCCGACGTCGGGGTCGTGATCGGTCAGCCCCGCAGGACCTTCTCGAACAGGGGGTAGGCCATCTTGCCGTTCCAGCGATGGCCGCCTGCAAAGCGGTCAAACAGCAGGTTCTCTGCGACACCCAGTGCCCGGTAGGCTTTCCGCAACCGGTTGCGGAACACCTCGTCCCATTTCTTCACGATCAGGCCATCGGTCGACCCGGTTTCCCAGACGGCCGGGCGTGGTGCGATTAGCGAACCGATCTCCGAATAGTCACCGTATTCGAGCAATCCCGGGATGATCTGCGAGCCGCAGCTGTAGCGGCCCCGGATCCGTTCCTGCAGCAGGTTGAGTGCCCCGCTGACAGCCGCCACCTTGATGCGACGGTCGATGGCCGAGACCATCATCGTCATTCGGCCCCCGTAGGAGAGCCCCGCACAGCCGAGCCGTGAGCCATCGACTTCCGGTCGACTGGAGAGGAGGTCGAGTGTCCAGCGGAGGTCACGCAGGTTGGCCGTCAGCGACAACTGGCCCAGGGCCTGCATACGGACAAAAGTGGTGGCACACGGATCGGTGCCGCCGTACTTGTGTTTGTCCACGCGGCGTCCGAAGGGGATCATGCAGGGGGCGGCCACAACGTAACCCCGGCGGACGAATTGCAGCCCGTAGTCGTAGTGGGCTCTCTTGATCGCCGCGGTGACTCCGTCGAGGTCGGTCCGACCGACGACAGGATGGTGGCCAAAGTCTCCGTGCCCGTGGACGGCCAGGACCGCGGCCCGTTTCTGTCCGGGTTTCCAGTCGGAGGGGACCAGCAGGTAGACCGGGACACTGGCGATGCCTGGAGCCTGCAGCAGCAATTCGTACCGAGTGTGGTCGGCGAGCCGGACCCGAGCCTCCTGCTTGACGCCGAAGTGTTTTGGGGGGCGGCTGGGGCCGAGCAGGCGTTGCAGTGTTCGGCGAAATTCGGTCTGCCAGGCCCCGCATTCGGCTGGGGTGGAACCGGCAAACAGCATCGAGAGACGGGCTCGACCGGCTGAGCTGCGAATGGCGTCGGTGACCCGAGCGGTGTCAGCCGGTGGTTGTGCCAATGCGACGGGAGCGGCGGCGAGTGAAGCGGGCAGGGCGGCCAGCAGGTCGCGACGGGTGATTCGCATGGTGGGTGGTCCTTTCCGCGTCGCGGTTAGCCAGCCAGCCAGCCACCATCGATGGGAATCACGCTGCCGTGCATGTAGTTGGACGCGTCGGAGGCCAGGAACACGGCGAGTCCGGCCAGTTCCTCGGGTTGGCCCCACCGTCCCATGGGAATCCGGGCCAGGATCTGCGGAGCACGGACGGGGTCTTCCTTGAGTACGGCGGGGAGATCGGTGTCGAAGTAGCCCGGGCAGATGCAATTGATGTTGATGCCACGTCCGGCCCACGACGCGGCCAGCGCACGGGTCATGCCGGCCACGGCGTGCTTGGCCGACGCGTAGGCGGGAATGTCGACACCGCCCTGGAATGTCATCACCGAGCCGATGTTGATGATCTTGCCACGTCCCCGCTCGAGCATGCCCGTGGCCGCCTGCTGGGACAGGTCAAAGGACGCCGTCAGGTGGACTTCCAGTTGATGACGCCAGATGTCCATCGAAAACGTTTCGGCCGGTTGGCGTCCGCCGCCCCCGGCGTTGTTGACCAGGATGTCCACGGGGCCGAGTTCGTCGGCGACACGATCAGCCAGTCCGGCCCGGGCGTCGGGATCTGCCAGGTCGACCTGGATGTCGAGGAACCGACGACCGGCCGCCTCGACCTGTTGACGTGTCTCGGTGGCTTCGCCGCTGCGGGACACGCAGGCGATGTCGGCCCCGGCCTCGGCCAGTCCCACGGCGATGCCGCGGCCCAGCCCGCGGCGTGCTCCGGTCACCAGGGCGGTTCGACCGTTGAGTTGAAAGAGATCGAGGATCATGACGATTCGAGCGAGAGGGGAGGATTGGAGAGCAGGAAGTTATACGACGCACGAATGTGAGACGCCACCAGCCGGACCGTATCTTTGTCCGGTTGGCAAGAGATCGCTTGAAGGCTGGGTCGGCGACGGTACAGTGGAGGAAGAACGGTTGGCTTCGTGGGTCGAGGCGGACCGGGCTGGGGCGTTCCGGGAATGCGGCCGAGGGGTCGTGTGCCTGGGCGTAGTGATGGAATTGGAGTTTGGCTGCGGTCCCAGGAGGAGGGGCCGGAAGGGAACCTGTGGATTCAGTGGGTCGCGGACAAGAGCCGGATCGTAGATCCGGACAACTTTTCGGTCGGCTGTTCGATCAGGGGATCGGGTCGGTGGTTTCACGTCGTGACTTCCTGCGTGTGGGTGGACTGGGTGTTGTCAGTCTGTCGGCAGCCGAGAAGGCCGCATTGGCCCGTCGTGGCGGTGACGAAGGCCGCAGCGTGATCCTTTTGCTGATGAGTGGTGGTGCGAGTCAACTGGAGACGTTTGATCCGAAGCCCGAGGCTCCCTCGGG
>DLVV01000241.1:25713-26700 GCA_003445035.1 Planctomycetaceae bacterium
GAAGGGCTGCCGCGGTTGGCCGAGCGGGCCGGGCGGGTGTCGGTCGTTCGCTCACTGAATCATACGGCCGCACCGATTCACGAGACGGGCCTGCAACTGTTGCAGACCGGTCGGCTGGCCAGGGGGGGGCAGGACTTTCCCTCCTTCGGCGCCGTGACTGCTCGGGTGCTTGGTCCCGGTCGTCCCGTTCCGGGGCATGTCGTGCTGCCGCGGCAGATCGACGCCACCGGCGTGAACGTGGGACGTGGCCAGGGGGCGGCGTTTCTCGGATCGTTGTTCGAGCCGGCCGAGATCGACGGTCGGATTCCCGAGGTGTTTGCTCAACCCCATGGGACGGTGGAGTCGTCGAATTTGCCCGGACTCGAGTCCGAAGTATTTGCCAGCGAATCGGAGACGGTTCGTCGGGCTTATGGAGACACCCGCTTTGGACAGCTCTGCTGTCGGGCTCGACAACTGGTCGAGCGGGGTGTGGCCGTGGTCACCGTCAACCTGTTTGACCGGCTGGATGGACAGGTCACCTGGGATGTCCACGCCGCGGGCGCGGCCGCTCCGGGAACACTTTTCGATTATCGAGACACGCTGTGTCCACAATTCGACCAGGCGGCTTCGGCCCTGCTGGATGACCTGGATGGCCGGGGATTGTGGGAAGACACGCTGGTGTTGGCCACCGGCGAATTCGGACGGACACCGCGGTTGAACGCGGGAGGTGGTCGGGACCACTGGACGGGGGCCTGGTCGGCGATGTTGGCCGGTGGCGCCGTTCCCGGTGGACAGGTGATTGGTTGCACCGATGCCTTCGCCGGCAGTGTGACCGAAGATCCGGTCGATCCCAGCGAATTGACCGCGACCGTCTACCACCACCTCGGAATCGATCCTCGCATGGAATTGGCCGTCGAGGATGGGTCGACGATCCCGCTGCTGGAGGCCGATCCGGTCACGTCGCTGATGTCGGCTTGAGACCGTCGGTCATTCTTCTTCGTGGTCGTG
>DLVV01000241.1:27086-28596 GCA_003445035.1 Planctomycetaceae bacterium
TCGTGATCGTGTGAACGGTCAGTCTGGGGTGAAGGAGTGGCTGTCTGGGCGGGAGTGAAGGCTGCTGCAGCGGCCCGGTAGACCTCCCGCAACGACACGGCCGCCCGGTTGGCCACTTCCGCACAGTCCTCGAACTCTGGCATGAACACCTCGTCGCCGCCTTGTCGCCATCCTCGCTTGCCGGCGACCGGGCCCCAGGGGGTCTCGACGGTGACCGCTTCGCGGAGCCGGACGGATCGTTCGATCGTGTGGCGGCGGATCCCGAATGTTCCGGTTTCGTCGAACAGGATCGATTCCATCACATCGCGATCCTCGGGGCGGCAAAGAACCGAGAGCATCACTCCGGGCCGGTCCTTTTTCATCTGGACTGCAACCGAAAACACATCCACCGCGCCGGCCTCGACCAGTCGCGAACGGGTGTAGCCGATTGTCTCGCCGCTGACATCGTCGAGGTTGGTCTCGAGCAGGCAGACCTGGTCGGTGTGGGGGGAAACGACGGAGGTGCCCACAAACAGTCGCAACAGGTTGGCTCTCTGTGGGAAGTCCATCGTGCCGGCTCCGTATCCGACCTGTTCGATCGTCATCTCCGGCAACGACCCGAAGCGGTCGGCCAGTGTCTTGACGATTGCGGCTCCGGTTGGAGTGGTCAGTTCGGCTTCGACCGGCACGTCGACAAGCGGAATGCCCCTGAGCAGTTCGGCGGTTCCGGGGGCGGGGACGGTGCAGATGCCGTGGTCGATGTGAATCTGGCCGTGTCCGGTGGGGATCGGGCTGCAGACGATCGCGTCGGCACCCAGAAGGTCAAAACCGATGGCCGCACCGACGATGTCGACGATCGAATCGATCGCTCCCACTTCGTGAAAGTGGACTTTTTCGACGGTCGATCCGTGAACGTGGGCCTCGGCGGTGGCAACCGCCAGGAAGATCTCCCGTGCCAACGCCTTTTGTGATTCGGTCACCCGGTCGGCCCGGTCGAGCAGCGCCTCGATGTCGGCCATGTGACGGTGAGCGTGTTGCTCGGGGTGCACGACCTTGACGTGAGTCGCTCGGAAGCCGCCCTTGATGACGGTCTGGCACTCGAGCCGTACGTCGTCGAGTCCGATCGAATCGATTCCGGAACGGATCAGTTCGACATCAACGCCGGCATCGATCAGGGCACCGAGCGTCATGTCGCCGCTGATGCCGGTCGAGCAGTCGAGGTAGGCAATCCGCATAGCAGGCTCCCCTCGGGAATGGGGTTCAATAGCGGACGGCGCGACGCCTAGCCACCATCCTGGGCTCGGCACGCCGCGAGAATGGCCGCGGTTCGTTCCGGCCCTTCAGCCTCGGGGATCTCCACGTTCGAGGCGGGGGAGTCGTCACTGGCGACCTCCTCTGGCTCGTCGTCAGCAGCGTCCTCCGTGGCCGTTTCCTCCTCCTCTGCCGCCGTCGCAGGGGCAGAGGCAGGGGCGGTTCCGCCCGAATCCTGCAGCCGCGCGAGTTCCAGTGGCGAGAGGTTGCTGGTGTCGAC
>DLVV01000362.1 GCA_003445035.1 Planctomycetaceae bacterium
CTGACGGCATAGGCCCACTGCACGCTGACGCTGATCGGCCGCACGATGTAGCTGTAGACCCCCTGGCCGAGCCAGAGGAGGATCACCACCGTCAGGATCAGCGGCAGGCTGATCGAAAGACCGCCGAGAAAGTTCCGGATGAGGACTCCCGGGCCACGCGATTTCCGCGTGGTGGGGCCATCGCCACTGGAATTCGGTGCCATCGTCGACTCACAAGGAAACGGATCAATCGGCAACCGGTCAGATCGTCGCCCGGTCAGAACGGCCAGCGGTCACCGACACAACGGCGACAACAGCCACACTGACCCGGTCGGCCCCCCCTTGCCTCAGTGTCCGGGCGGCCTGGTGAGCCGTCGTGCCGGTTGTCAGGACGTCATCAACCAGCAACACGTGAACCCCATCGATCCTGCCGCGTCGCCAAACGCAAAACGAATCACCGAGATTGGCTCGGCGCCTGGCAGCCGACAAACTCGACTGGTCGGGAGTCCGACGTGCTTTGCGGAGTATATGCCTGCCCACGGGGACACGCAAGCACCGTCCCAGCACCCCGGCAAGTGTCTCGGCCTGGTTGTGCGCCACGGCAATCCGTTTGGTCCAGTGCTGAGGCACCGGCACGACCAGATCGACCCCCAGTCGTCGCAACGCCGCACCCCGACACTCCCAGAACCACTCGCCCAACGCCGCCGCCAACGGTTCGGCACCATCGGACTTGCCCCCGATGCATGCCTCCCGCAAGGCCCCCTCGTAGAGTCCCAACCTCTCGACACCGCGGAACGCCCACTGGCGGCCGCGACAGTGGAAACACCGCGACAGATCACTCGAAGTGAGATGCGGTCCGGCCGGCTGTCCGCAGCGGCCACACCGCCGGCCCGCCCCATCCCCAATCTCATTCCGGCAGATCGTGCACAACCCCCGTCCACCGTCGGAGCCACACAGCGGGCAATGAGGTGGGTAGACCAGGTCCCACAGCCGTGACATGGCCCGGCTGTTGCCAGCCGCTTCACGGCACAGCATTCGATTCAGCCACCGTTTCACCGAGCGTTTCATCGGGGAACCCCTTGGCCCCGTGCCCCGCCTGCACCGGGTATTCTAACCACCCGGGACTCCCGTGACACCGTGTCAAATCCGAGTCCCTCCCGATCAGCCATGAATCTCCAGCACACGGCTCACTGCTTGGTGCATTCCCGGCTCAGACGGTTACAGTGGTCGGGGTGATGTCTGCCCCACCCCCAGCCACTCCTCCCCGCACCGCCGAACCGCCAACGGTCATCGTCGGCGGCGGACTGGCCGGGCTGTCGGCTGCGGTGGGACTGGCGACCCAGGGACGTCCCGCCCTGCTGTTCGAATCGCGACTCCGCCTGGGCGGTCGCGCGGGATCGTTCCACGATGGTGCCACCGAGGAGTGGATCGACCACTGCCAGCACGTCGGCATGGGTTGTTGCACGAGCCTGCTCTGGCTGATCGAGACCGTGGGACTCGAAGAGTGCTTCCGACGAGACCGGTCTCTGCATTTCGTCGCCCCACCCGATTCGGCATCGCCCCGGCCCCCTCCCATCCACCGATTGCAGGCCGCACATCTGCCGGCCCCACTCCACCTGCTGCCGGGACTCTCGCAACTGAAATACCTCAACGGTCGTCAGCGGCGGGAAATCCGACGTGGAATGCTGGCCCTGGCCCGCTCCTCCGGTCCCGATCTCGACAAGTCCTTCGCCGATTGGCTGGCCGAACATGGCCAATCTCCCGGATCGGTGGCAGGTTTCTGGGAAGTGATTCTCGTCAGTGCCCTCTCGGAATCTCTCGACCACATCGCCGTTTCTCACGCCCGCCACGTCTTCGTTTCCGGCTTCCTCGGACACCGGAGCGGCTGGGAACTGATCGTCCCCCGCGTTCCACTCGAGGAGATCTATGGAAAACGGCTTTCGAACTGGTTGGCCGATCATGGAGTCGAGGTCCGTACGGGGTCCGGTGTGCGGGGAGTCGAGTGGAAGAACGAGCGGGTCTTGGGGGTGCGGTTGGCGGACGAAAGCGTCGTGGCGGCCGACCGAGTGGTCCTGGCTGTGCCCCACCACCGTCTCGCCGACCTGCTCCCCGAACCGCTTGACACCCACCCCCAGGTCACCGCACTGGAACAACTCGACACCGCTCCAATCGCCGCGGTGCATCTCTGGTTCGACCGGCCCGTCACCGACCTGCCTCACGCCGTGCTGGTCGGCCGCCTCGGCCAGTGGATGTTCCGTCGCGAATCCCCTTCCGGAAACGGCGACTACCTCCAGGTGGTCATCAGCGCGGCCCACCACGTGACCGGCCGCGACCGCGAGCAGGTGATCTCCGAAGTCCTGGACGAGTTGCGTGCGATCTGGCCCGAATCGGCCGGAGCCCGTCTTCACCGCAGCCGACTGGTGATCGAACACCGTGCGGTCGTCTCTCCTCGCCCCGGCACCGATTCGCTCCGCCCCAAACAACTCTCGCCCTGGACCGGCCTGTATCTGGCCGGCGACTGGACGCAAACCGGATGGCCCAGCACGATGGAGGGCGCAGTCCGCAGTGGGCTGTCGGCCGCAGAGGCCGTGCTCGCCGACCTGTTCGTTCCCGCACAACTGCAACCCCCCGACCTGGTTCCCGGTCGACTGGCCAAGTGGCTGCTGGGAATCGGCCGCAAAACAACCTGAACCATGAAACGCATTCTCCCGATCGTCGGCCTGGTCGCCGTGTTGCTGCTTGTCGGCACGATCGGCTTTCGCCTGATCACCCAGCGGAGCATCCTGGAGTGCCTCTACCTGTCGGTGGTCACTCTCACCACGGTGGGGAACCGGGAACCCACAGACGTCTCCGGAGAGCCGGTCGCCGACGGTGGCATGATCTTCATGATCGTCTACCTGCTATGCGGTGCCGGGACCTTCGGATTCCTGATCACTTCGATCGGCCGGTGGATGATCTCCGAACAAGTCCGCAATGCCCTGGAGAAACGTAAGATGCAGCAGACCATCGACAACACTTCCGGACACATGATCGTCTGTGGTTGCGGACAGATGGGCGAGATGATCTGCCGGCATCTGTCCGAACAGCGACGGGACTTCATCGTCATCGACAGTGATCTGGAACGGCTCGAGGAGTTGTGCATCCCCGAGGGCTGGACCTATCTGCACGGTGACGCCACCGATGACGGGATGCTGGAACGGGCCGGCCTTCTTCGAGCCTCGGGCCTCGCCGCCGTGCTCTCCACCGACGCCGACAACCTCTACGTCGTCCTTTCGGCCAACATCGACAACAACCGCCTGGCCATCGTGGCTCGTGCGGCCGAGGAATCCGCCAACCGCAAGCTCCGGCAGGCCGGGGCCCGTCACGTGATCAACCCGTACCATGCCGGTGCCGTCCGCATCGCCCGGTTGCTGATCCACCCGGGCATCGAGAACCTGCTGGA
>DLVV01000294.1:0-1093 GCA_003445035.1 Planctomycetaceae bacterium
GACGCGATGTTTGATCTCGAGAACTTCGAGTTCCTCGATCTCGGGCAGGGCGAGTCGTGGGAGCGGATCTATGAGCCCGAGCGATTCGATTACCTCAAGGAGCCGAAGTCGCCGATCAGGCTGTTTCCCCACGCCGGAGTCATCCAGGACTTCGTCGACAGCATCCGGGAAGAACGGCCGCCGCATGTCGGCGGGGTCGAGGGCCGCAAGGCGGTCGAGATCTGTGAGGCGTGCCTGCGATCAGCCCAGTCGGGCCAGGTCGTGTCGCTGCCTTTGTAGATCAGAAATCCAGAAACGAGTGTTCCGATGAGTGATCTGGAGAACAATCCGGTCGAGGATTCCGGTGAACAGTGTTCGCTGCCAGAACGGGTGCAGGTGAACAACCTGGTGCTGTTTGCCCTGTGCACCGGGATGCAGTATCTGGCGGCCCCGGTGCTGTACGTGGGCATCACGCAGGCGTCGTTGTGCGAGAAACTTGGGGCGGATGCTCGCGTTGCCAATCTGCCGGCGACGATGTTTTTCGCCTTCACGGCGATGCCGGTCCTGCTGGCCTGGCTGTCGCCGGGAATCGGTTCGCTGCGTCGAAACCTCAGCATCTGTTACGGCTCGACGGCAACGATGCTGGGCGTTACGGCGCTGGTGCTGTCGATGCCCGTGGCCGACTCGGTGAAGCTCGGCGTGGTGATTCTGCAGGGGGCCGTCTCGGGCGCCGCCGGACCGACGGCGATTGCGCTGCTGTGGGAGATGGTCGGTCGCGGGTCCGACGAACGGCGGCGGGGGTTGGCACTCGGGCTGGCTTTCGGAGCCGGACCGGTTCTGGCGGTGATTGGGTCCTTCGTACAGGCGGTGTTGATGGGCGGGAATTTCTTCGGACTTGAATTCAAGAGCCCCGAAAATCTCGACGGCTTTGTCGTGTTGTTTGCCTGTGGCGTGCCGGTGATGGTCATCGCTTCTGTGCTGTCGTGGTTCTTCAAGTTGCCCGAGGTGGAGTTCGAGCCGTCACGCGAGCCGATCGGCGAGGTGCTGGGCCTGCTGGTGGGGCTGCCACTGATGTTGGCATCGATCGGCCTGGTCCAGGCCGGTGAGTTCACCG
>DLVV01000294.1:1448-3397 GCA_003445035.1 Planctomycetaceae bacterium
CGGCGGCATTGTCGGCGGCCGGATTCCTGTATCACTTCCGTCCGATCCTGACCCAGCGGGTGCTGCTGCTGGCGACGGTGGTCACCGTGCTGGTGTATTCGGGCAACACGATCCCGTCGAACATGACCCTGTTTTCACCCGAGGTCCTGGGCGACGAACCGGCGAAGTTCGCCGGGATGCAGAATGCCCTGAGGTTCGGGTTCAAAGTCGTGGCCGGTGCCGTGTTGGGCTGGCTGCTGACCCGTTCACACCCACGCCAGGGTCTGGTGGCCACGGCGACCATCTTCCTGTTGGCACAGGTCTGGGCAATCTTCGCAACCGGCACCGCCTACCTGGTTGCGTTTGGACTGTATGGGGCCGGTGAGTTGATTGGCGTTTACGCTCCCAACTACATCCTCTCGGCGTCGCGACCCGGTGACATCCGTCGCAATATGGCGTTCGTCACATTGCTGATGGTGCCGGCGGCCCCGACCGGATACCTGTTCGGTGCGATTGCTGATTCGATCAGGGAAGCCGGTTGGCAACTGGGTGACATGACGAGTGCCGCATTGGGATTCCGGGTCAGCTTCGGAGTGTGTGCGTTGCTGATCCTGTTGGGGATCCTGGTTGCGGTAGTGAAGTTGCCTCGAACTCCCGGCGTCGTGGGGGGCGATCCGCCTCCGGATGACATTCCCGAACCGCCCGACGGGGAATCACAGGTTTCCTAGAAACCTGCGGCAAGACCATTTCGCCGCCAGTCGGCCACACCGTGCAGCCGGCCGGTCTTCGGGTCGACCAGGATCGAGTGTGCGTCACCCTGGTAGCTGTTCCGGGATCGGGTGAAGACGGTGTGGCCCATCGCCTTGAGTGTTTTTACCACATCGTCTGAGATGGTCCCGCGGTGGGTTTCCAGGAGCAGACGGTCGGGTAACCACTGGTGATGAATCCGCGGAGCTCTCATCGCTGACGGCAGATCCTGGCCGAATTCCACGATGCTCAGGACCATCTGTAGCGAGGTGTTGATGATGGTTCGGCCGCCGGGGCTGCCGGTGACCAGCACCGGGTGTCCGTTGCGAGCCACGATCGTCGGCGACTGGGAACTGAGCATTCTCTTGCGGGGCCGGATTCGGTTGGCCGGCGTGCCGATACGCCCGCGGCGATCGGTGTGGCCGGGGAACCAGTTGAAGTCCCCCATCTCGTTATTCAAAACGAAACCCGCTCCCCGGACGACGATCTTTGCCCCCCAGCTGCCCTCCAGGGTGGTGGTGTTGGAAACGGCCATTCCGCGACGGTCGACGACTGAGAAGTGAGTGGTCTGGGGCGATTCGTCGGCGAGTTGGATCTCGGGGGCCAGCTCCTCACTGGGGGTAGCTTTTTTCAGGTCGATTCGGCTGGCCAGCCCGGCGGCGTAGGACTTCGAGACCAGGTGCGGGGGGATGTCGACGAAGTCCGAATCACCCAGGTGGCGGGCGCGGTCGCAGTAGGCCCGCTTCATCGTTTCGGTCATCACGTGCAGATTTCGGGCCGAGTAGCGAGGGTGCTTCCGAAGGTCAAAGTGTTCGAGCACATTGAGCATCTGAACGACACAGGTGCCGCCGGAACTGGGAGGCGGAGCACCGTAGACGTCATGGCCGCGAAAGGTGCCGTGAACAGCTGATCGGACGCGGGCACGGTAGTCGTCGAGGTCCCGCCGCGTGATCAGGCCACCGCCGCGTTTCATTTCCTCCTCGATCAGCCTGGCGATCCGTCCCTCGTAGAAACCGTCGTCTTTTTTGTCGGCGATGCGTTCGAGCGTGGAAGCCAGGTCAGGCAGCACCAGGCGGTCACCGGCTTTCCAGCGGCCTTCCGGCTTCCCGTAGACCCGGATCAGCTCCTGGTGATGCTCTCCCCGGCGGACGCTGCGGCTGGCAAGCACCGCGTTGAGTGATCGGGCCAGTGCGGCGTCGACCTCGAAACCGTCGCGGGCCAGG
>DLVV01000375.1:0-3691 GCA_003445035.1 Planctomycetaceae bacterium
GGAGACCGGTTCACCCAGCTGAGAAGTCGGTGGCTCTGCGAATGGAAGCTGGACGGAAAGCGGCCGCCGAGGTTGCTTTCGCTGCGAAGCGAAATGCTCGAACAGGTCACCGGGTCATCGCCAGGGGGACGGCTGTATGTCGACGCGACTGCCGGAGTGCTGAAGGCGGCTGCCGAGGTCGGTGATCAACTGGGTCGCAGTGTCGATCACTGGCGGGGTCGTTTGCAGGCCGAACTGGGTGCGGCGCTGCACGGTCACCAGGGGCTGGCTGTTGGCGACGTCAACGGCGACGGACTGGACGATGTCTACCTTTGTCAGCCCGGTGGAATGCCCAACCGGTTGCTGGTGCAGCAACCCGATGGCACGGTTCGTGACCGGGCCCGCTCGGCGGGTGTCGACTGGCTCGATCGTTCCCGCAGCGCGTTGATGGTTGATTTCGACAACGACGGAGACCAGGACCTGGTGTGCGTGTTGAACATCAACCTGGTCCTGATGGAGAACGATGGCCGTGGCCGGTTCACCGAGCGGGAGATGGCATTTGCGACAGGTGACCCGTACGCGTTGGCGGCGGCCGACTTTGACGCCGACGGTGATCTGGACCTGTTTGTCAGCGGTTACGGGAAAGGCTTCCTGGCCAGCCCCTCCGGAGAGGGAGTGCTTGGCGAGTCGATTCCCTATCCGTATCACGACGCGAACAACGGGGGGCCGAACCTGCTGCTCCGCAATGACGGGGACTGGCGGTTCGCCGATGCGACCGACGAGGTGGGCCTGGGGATGAACAACCGCCGGTGGAGTTTCGCGGCGGGCTGGTCGGACTACGACGGCGACGGGGATCCCGACCTGTATGTTGCCAACGACTATGGACGGAATTGCCTGTATCGCAACGATGGGGGACGGTTCACCGACGTGGCGGCGACAGCCGGTGTCGAAGACATCGCGGCGGGGATGAGCGTCTCGTGGTGCGACTACAACGGTGACGGTCGCCCCGATCTTTACGTGGGCAACATGTTCTCGTCGGCCGGAGAGCGGATCGCCTACCAGCGGAGATTTCAGCGGGATGCCGATCCGGCGGTACGTCGCCAGTTTCAGCGGCACGCCCGGGGCAACACCCTGTTCGAGAACGTCGGAGACGGCACGTTTCGCGACGTCAGTGTCGATCGCGATGTGACGATGGGACGCTGGGCGTGGGGATCACCTTTCGCCGACATCAACAACGACGGGCGTCCCGACCTGCTGGTGGCCAACGGGTACATCACCGGTGAAGACACCAATGACCTGTGAAGTTTCTTCTGGCGGCAGGTCGTGTCGCACTCGCCCCTGAAGATTGCCGGCAAGCCGGTCGACCCGCGTTACCGGGATGGCTGGTCCCGCATCACCGATCTGATCGAGACCGGCGGGTCGTGGAGCGGTCGCGAGCGGAATTGTTGTTTCCTGAATCTTGGTGGTGATCTTCCGTTCGCCGACGTGTCTTACGCCAGCGGGTTCGACTTTCCCGATGATGCCCGCGCGGTGGCGTCGGTCGACTGGGATCACGACGGTGACCTGGACCTGTGGGTCACCAATCGCACGGCACCCCGGCTCAGGTTCCTCAGGAACAACGGGTCTCCTGGACAACGCGGCCTGCTGGTTCGCCTGCAGGGCACCTCGGGCAACCGGGATGCGATCGGTGCACGGCTTGAGCTCTCGGCGGACAATGGCGATGCCCGGCGACTGGTCCGCTTTGTTGCCGCCGGCAGTGGGTACCTGTCCCAGTCGAGCAAGTGGGTGCACTTCGGTGTCGGTACGGCCGACGGTCCTTTCCGGTTGACGATCCGATGGCCGGGTGGAAAGACCGAGACTCTCGAGGGACTCGCCGCGGGCGGTCGTTACCGGGTGGTCGAGGCCTCGGGGCAGGCGATCCGACAGGACGCCCGTGACATCCAACTGGCCGCAGGTGGCCTGGCGGTGGTGCCACCGACAGGCCGGGCCCGCATCGCCCTGCTCGAACGCTTGCCGTTGCCGTCGATCGAATTCCTGGACGAGACTGGCACGGTCGGCGTTCTGTCCTCTTCGGGACGTCCGACCCTGGTCAATCTCTGGGCAACATGGTGCCTGCCGTGTGTCGAGGAACTCCAGCAGTTCAAGGAACGCCTCGGTGAACTGGACAAGGCGGGACTCGATGTCGTGGCCCTCTCGGTGGATGGTCTCAAGGACGGGCAGAACGGAGAACTGGAACTGGTTCGCGGTTTCGTCGACAAGCACGACCTGCCGTTCGGAACGCGGCGTGCGACGAGCGAATCGGTCGATCGGCTGGACGTGATCCACGACGTGGTGTTGACCATGCGGACGCAACTCGACGAGAAGCACACGCTGCCGGTCCCGGCCAGCTTCCTGTTGGATGCGTCGGGCCGTCTGGCGGTGATCTACAAGGGACCGGTCACCGTCGACAAGTTGCTTGCCGACGTGTTGCTGGTTTCTGACACCAGTGGGCGTTCCACCACCGACCCCTGCGTTGCCTACCCGGGTCGCTGGTTCCTCAGGCCGCACGGACTGGGTGCCGTGGCGGTCCGGGTGGCCGATCGCATGGTCCGCCGTGGTCATCTCGATGCGGCCCTTCCGTACGCGTTGCTGGCGGCTGATCTTGCCACTCGCAACGGAAATCCGTTTGACCTGTCTCACAAGGCAGCCGGAGCGCTGATCGATCTGGGAAACGCCTGGGACCAGGAGAAGAAGCTCGACCTCGCCGAGCGGGTCTTCTCGCTGGCCCGCAAGGTCGACCCGACCGACGCTGCGGCCCTGACCAACCTGGGCAACATCCGCCTGCGCCGCGGCGACCCGCGTGCTGCCGAACGATCCTACCGCCAGGCGATCGTCCTGGATCCCGACCAATTGCAGGCTCACATGAACCTGGGTTCCATCTGCCTGCAGCAGCAGCGTGTGTTTGATGCCGTCAGGCATCTCCAGGCTGCCGTGCGGATCAATCCCCGGTTTCCCCAGGCTCACAACCTGCTGGGGATGGCCTTGTTGCAGCAGGGGCGTCGGTCTCCGGCACGTGAACACTTCGAAAAAGCCGTGGCACTGGATCCCAACTACCAGGACGCTCGAACCAATCTCGAGGCGATTGGCAGAAAGGCTTCCGGGGGAGGGGGCCGGTGAACAATCGCGGTGGACGACTGCTGGTTTGGGTCATTGCCGTTGTGGCGTGGCCAGGCGGCGACGCGCGGACCGCCGATCCCGGCGACGTGCCCAAGCTGGTTGCGCGTCGGGGGGGGCGAATTGTCGAGTTGTCCGCCGGCGGCGAGCCAGGCCGGGTGCGGCTGGCGCTGGGTGGCACCCAGGTCAGCGACGCCGATCTCGATCGACTGGTCACCCTGCCGCGACTGGCCGAGATCGACCTGTCGGCGACACTGGTCACCGACAGGGGAGCCAGCCGCCTGGCCGCTTGCCGGACGCTGGAGACCGTTGATCTCTCGCGGACGCGGATCAGCGACGAGGGCCTGTCGGCCCTGGCCGAACTGCCCCGCTTGACGTCACTGCGTGTCGGGTTCACCCGTGTCCGGGGTCGCGGCCTGGTGGGCCTGCGGAGACTCGAGACGCTCGTCCTGGATGGCCCCCAGACCTCCGACGCCACCCTGAAACACCTTGCCGGGTTGGACAAGCTGAAGTCACTCAGTCTCAATCTCTCCCGCGTCACGGACGCGGGCCTGTCCGG
>DLVV01000375.1:4011-7857 GCA_003445035.1 Planctomycetaceae bacterium
CTGTCCGGACTGGCGGGACTCGAATCCCTGAGCCTGTGTCAGACCCGGGTCGGCGATGGCGGCCTGGTCCATCTGTCGAAAGTGAACCGGCTGGAGCGTCTCGAATTGTCGGGCACCCGGGTGAGCGATGCCGGGTTGAAGTCTCTGGGATCGATGTCGTCGCTGGTGCAGGTTGGTCTCGACGGGACCACCGTTGGTGACGCCGGGCTGGTTCATCTGGTCGGTCTCCAGCGTCTACAGCGGCTGGGACTCTCGGCCACACGAGTCGGCGATCGGGGCACACCCGCGCTGGCTCGACTGCCGAGTCTGAAGCGATTGTCCCTGGCCACCAGCCGCGTCACCGATTCGGGGCTGGTCGCCCTGCGGAAGGTTTCGGGCCTGGAACGACTGGTGCTGACACTGACGGCAACGACCGACACGGGTGTCGCCGGGCTTCGCGAGGCGATTCCGGGCCTGGAAGTCGACCGCTAGCGGCGACCGTCTCGCCCGGTGCCTTTTTGCTCACCGCTTGGGTACACTCACGCGACGAAACGTGACGTCACCTCCAGGGTGGGACGGCGGCGATGAAGGCACTGGTCAAGGCGAGGTCGGAGCCGGGCGTGTGGCTCGAGGAGGTGCCGGTTCCCGAGTACGGGATCGACGACGTGTTGATCCGGGTCGAGCGGACGGGGATTTGCGGCACCGACCTGCACATCTACGAGTGGGACGAGTGGGCCCGGAAGACGGTTCCGGTGCCGCTGGTCATCGGCCACGAATTCGTCGGGTCGATCGTCGAGGTGGGAGAAAACGTCAAGGACTTCCAGCCGGGCGATATTGTCAGCGGCGAGGGCCATGTCGTCTGTGGCCACTGTCGCAACTGCCTGGCTGGCCGACGGCATCTTTGCAAGGACACCGAGGGAATCGGGGTCAATCGGTCCGGGGCGTTTGCCGAGTTCATCGCTTTGCCCAAGACCAACGTCTGGTATCACGACCAGTCGATCGAACGGGATGTGCAGGCGATTTTCGACCCCTATGGAAACGCGGTGCACACGGCGTTGACGTTTCCCGTGCTGGGTGAGGATGTCCTGATCACCGGGGCCGGTCCGATCGGCGTGATGGCGGCCGCCGTGGTGCGACACGCCGGGGCCCGTTTCGTCGTTGTCACCGACGTCAATCCGTTCCGGCTCGAACTGGCCGGGCGGATGGGGGCGACCCACACGGTCGACGTTCGCAGCCGGTCGGTTGCCGATGCCCAGGCCGCGCTGGGCATGAAAGAGGGCTTCGACGTGGGACTCGAGATGTCGGGCCAGCCGGCGGCACTCGAAGAGATGATCACCAACATGTGTCATGGCGGTCGCATCGCCGTGCTGGGGATTCCGTCGGAACAGATGGCGATCGACTGGCACACCGTGATCTTCAACATGCTGACGATCAAGGGGATCTACGGTCGTGAGATGTACGAGACGTGGTACCACATGACGGTGATGCTCCAGAGCGGGCTGGACATCAGCGGCGTGATCACTCACCGCCTCGACTGGAGTGACTTTGAAGAGGGTTTCCAGACGATGCAGTCGGGAGAATGCGGCAAGGTGGTGCTCGATTGGTCGAGCGTGAGTTGAACGGTTGCGGCAGGCGGTGGAACCAGGAGACAGCCATGGTGGATACGATCCGAGAGCACCTGGCCGGCGAAATCGCCGGGATCCGTGAGCAGGGGTTGTACAAGTCCGAGCGGGTGCTGGGTTCGCCACAACGGGCCCGGATCGAGGTGTCCGACGGGGAGGTGCTGAATTTCTGTGCGAACAACTACCTGGGCCTGTCGGATCATCCCGACGTGGTTGCCGCCGCTCGCGAGGCGTTGGACCGCTGGGGCTTTGGGCTCTCCAGCGTTCGCTTCATCTGCGGTACTCAGCAGGTGCACAAGCAACTCGAGGAGCGGTTGAGCGAGTTCCTGCACACCGACGACACGATCCTCTACTCGTCCTGCTTCGACGCCAACGGCGGCCTGTTTGAGACCCTGCTGGGTTCCGAGGACGCGGTGATCAGCGATTCGTTGAACCACGCCAGCATCATTGACGGCGTGCGGTTGTGTAAGGCGGGGCGATTTGTCTACGCCAACAACGACATGGATGACCTGGAATCGAAGTTGCAGGAAGCGGCCGGTGCGCGTCATCGACTGATTGCGACCGACGGCGTGTTTTCGATGGATGGTTTCATTGCCAAGCTTGGGGAGATCTGCGACCTGGCCGAACGCTACGACGCGTTGGTGATGGTTGACGATTCTCACGCCGTGGGAGTGATTGGCGGCGGCGGACGCGGTTCGATCGAGTACCGCGATGTCCTGGGCCGTGTCGACATTGTCACCGGGACACTGGGCAAGGCCCTGGGCGGTGCGAGTGGCGGCTACACGAGCGGCCGGTCCGGGATCATCGAGATGCTCAGGCAGCGGTCTCGGCCCTACCTGTTCTCCAACTCGCTGGCCCCGATGATCGCTGCTGCGGCCCTGAAGGCACTGGACCTGCTTTCGGGATCCACCACGCTGCTGGACCGGTTGCATGAAAACGCCGCGAGGTTCCGTGGCGGAATGGAGGCCAACGGGTTCGTGGTTCCGCCGGGCGAACACCCGATCGTGCCAATCATGCTCGGCGACGCCGTCCTGGCCCAGTCGATGGCCGAGCGGTTGTTGGCTCGGGGAATCTACGTGATTGGTTTCAGTTTTCCGGTGGTGCCCCGGGGCGAGGCCCGCATCCGGGTTCAACTCTCCGCTGCTCACTCCACCGAGGATGTCGACTACGCGATCGCACAGTTCGTGGCGGTTCGTGACGAGTTGTCGGCCGGGTGATCCACCGGGTTCAGGCGTCCTGGAGGTTCCATTCGAAGATCACTCCCAGCATCGATTTCTCGCGGCGGTCGATCATTTCGTAGGCGGTCGCCATCTCGGTATACGGCATCCTGTGGGTGACCAGTTGGCCGGGCTTGAGCGTGCCGTCGGCCATCAGGTCGAGCACGTAGGCGACGGCGGTCTTGCGACCGAAACGGTCCCGGTCGTCGGCGGGGAAGGAATCGCCGGCACGGTGCGAGACGGCGACCAGCGAGATGCCCTTGTTGTAGAAAAGTTCCATCGACAACGGGTTGAAGTCCAGTGGGGGTTCGCCTCGTCCCGAGAGGGCCACGATGGAGACCCGTCCACCGGGACGGACGATCTCCAACGCCGTCCGATGAGCCGGCCACGGGTTGGCCGTCAGGATCACCAGGTCGATGCCCTCGCCGTGGGTGAACTCGTCGAGTCGGTCGGCCAGGTCGGGGTCGTTGTAGAGGAATCCCGCGTGGGCTCCGACACTTTCGGCCATTTCGAGCCGCACCGGACTGTTGCCGATGCCGATCGTGCGGGCCCCGAACAGCGGACCCAGGGCGACGGCTCCCAGGCCGAGCACGCCCAGCCCGACAACGGCGACGTTTTCTCCGGGCTGGAATCCGGCCTTGCGGTAGCACAGTGCCGAGAGTGCCGCGAGCCAGGCGTATACGGCGTCCTCATCGGCAACCCCCTCGGGCACCTTCACGACGGGCCCGTCGGCATCGATCACCAGGTCGGATTGGTGAGGCAGGTTCAAGACGACCCGGTCGCCGACGGCGAACTCGGTCACCTCGCTGCCGACACCGCGGACGATTCCCAGATTGCTGTCACCGACCCAGCGTGGAAAATCGGGGGCACCGGGCACCTGTTCAGCACCCTCGAAGTTGCCTCGATCCGTGCCGATCTTCAGTGCACTGATTCGGGTCTGCGTCCAGATCTGGCGGGGGCCGAGGTTGTCGGTATCGAGTGGATGGTCCTCGATTTTCAGGTCGCGGGGACCGTGAAGGATGGCGATC
>DLVV01000116.1:0-15617 GCA_003445035.1 Planctomycetaceae bacterium
TTGCGAGGGTACCGCATCCCAGGTTCGCAGGACCGCAGGATCCCCCGCGAGCATCTCATCCGCTTCCTCAAGGAGCACGGGATGCCGCTGGGAGAACTCGAAGACGAGGCGATGGGCAAAGTGCTGCTCGTCGGCGTCGACCCGACCATCCGGGCCGGAGTTGTCGACATGCTCGACAGCGACGACTACAAGGTGGATTCCGCGATGAGCGGTTTCGAGGCCGGCATCCAGGCCGAATCGCTGCATCCGGACTGCGTGATCGTCGACTTCGGAATGGGCCGCTCAGAGGCCCTGATGATCGCCCAGAACCTTCGCAAGAACGGCGAGTACAGCGAGACGGTCTTGATCGCCTTGCTGACCGACGATGACAACGCGAGTGGTTTCGACCGGACGATCTTCAACGAGACGTTCCGGAAGCCATTCGATACCGGATTGCTTGCAGAACGCGTCCGCACTCTGATCAGCCGCAAGAAGCAGCTGGCCTAGAGCTGGACAACCGGGAAGGGCTCCACGGAAGAAACCCGCAGACACACGGCCCCAGGGATGAATTGACCGGCCATCGACCCCGGCCGTCCGAGAAGACGCGGTTTCAACCAGAGGGAATGCCCGGCCAGGATGGCCGGGCATTCCTTTTTTTCGTACTCCCGGTTGGCGATCCCGCCGACGAGCACCGTAGAGTGACTAGAGATCCTCCTGGCCGTCCCGCCTATGCCCGACCCCGCCCTTCCACCGTCCACTCTCGAATCCACCGATGTCTCGTGGCGCGTCCGTTTGGCGGTGGCGGCCCTGGCGGTGCTGGGCCTGCTGGGAGTGGTTTCCAACCTGGACGCTGCCGGTGACTATCCCGGCCTGGGCGAAGGGCCGGGTTTGACCGTTGACGAGATGTTCAACGTCTCCGAGGGGTTCCGGCTGGTCGAGGCGGCCCGCTTCTGGTTCCTGGGCGAGTTGAGCTGGCAACAGATCTTTGGCCAGCAGGAGGACCTGCTGGCGGCGGCACCTGCGGGTTACCACCTGGCCGACCATCCACCATTGGGCCGGGTGGCCCTGGGACTGGCCCACGCGACGGTCACCGCCCTGGTCGCTCCGACCCACTCGGAAGCGACCCCGTTGGCACCAACGGCCGCCCGGTTCGGATCGGCGATCGCCTTCGCCTGGCTGGTCTACCTGGTGGGCCGGACCACCGCCGGCTGGTACGGCTCCGTCGCCGGATTTTCGGCAGCCACCTCGCTGTTGCTGATGCCACGCCTGGTCGCCCACGCCCATCTCGCTTCACTGGAAATGATGATCACCCTCGCCTACACCGCGTCGGTGCTGTCACTGGCTGACCGCTGGGCCTCCGGCTCTGAAGCCCCCCGCGCTCGCCAGGCGGTGGTCCCCGGGCTGCTGCTGGGACTGGCGCTGCTGACGAAGATCCAGGCCATCCTGCTGGTTCCGGCGGTCGTCGCGTGGTCCCTGTGCAAATTCCGCACGCGGGCCATTCGGCCCCTGTTGTGCTGGACGGCGATCGGCGGCGCGGTGTTTTTTGTCGGCTGGCCCTGGCTGTGGCTCGATCCACTGGATCACCTGGTCGAATACTTCGCCCGAACCACCGAACGGGCACAACTGTCGGTCTATTACCTGGGCGACAAGACCCCCGACACCGACGTCCCCTGGCACTACCCCCTGGTGCTGTTTGGCGTGACGGTCCCCCTGGGCCTGCACGCCCTGGCGGCCTGCGGGCTGGTCTTCCGCAATCGCCCATGGTGGCACGATCCCCGGGCTGTGCTGCTGGTCACCGGCATCGCCTTTCCGCTGCAGGTGTTCATGACACCGGGCGTGGCCGTCTACGACGGCACTCGACTGTTTCTGGTCGTGTTTCCGCTGTGGGCCGTGCTGATCGGCCGCGGCACGATGATCCTTTCCGAATGGATCTCGCAACGCCGGGGCAAGCTGGTCCGAGCCACCGCCTGGCTGTTGCCTGCTGCGATTCTGCTCTCTGCCAGTTGGGGCCTGGTCGCCACCCACCCCTGCGGCCTCTCGTATTACAACATCGCCGTGGGTGGGCCTGAGGGTGCCGAATCGCTGGGATTCGAACCCACCTACTGGGGCGACAGCCTGACCCGCGAATTCCTGGTCGAAGTGGCCGAGCAGGTTCCCGAGGGCGAAACGATCGCGGTGTTTCCGTCGTTGCACCCCCTGCAATGGCCCACGTTCACCAAGCACGCCCGGGTCTGGGATCACACACCCAGGCGACTGGCTCTCTACGGCACACCCGACGCGGCCGAAGCCAGCTGGGTGATGATCTTTCGACGCAAGGCCGATTTGCCCGAACACCTCCGCAACGATCCTCCGGATACGAGACGTGTGTGCGAAGTCCGCCGAGCGGGGGTGCTGCTCGCGGCGCTGTATCACCGAGACACACCTCAGAATCCGTCTGCCGAACTCCGCAAGCCCCGCCCGGACACCTATACTGAAGCCAACCCCTGATCCCGTCCTCACCACCGACCCGAACCCGACACCCATGTCCGAACTGACGCATTTCGACGAGTCCGGCGCCAGTCGCATGGTCGACGTCGGGGACAAGCCGGTCACCCAGCGGGTGGCGGTTGCCGAGGCGGTGGTGAGCATGGAACCGGCCACACTCGAACGGATCCGCGGAGGCGGAATGGACAAGGGGGACGTCTTCGAAGTGGCCCGCCTGGCCGGCATCGGGGCCACCAAGCGGACTTCCGAGTTGATCCCGCTGTGTCACCTGCTGCCGCTCGACTCGGCCCAGCTCGACTTCAGCTGCCCCGACGAGCGGACTGTCAGGATCGAGGCGCGTGTCAGCAACCGGGGACGAACCGGTGTCGAAATGGAAGCGCTGATGGCCGCGTCGGTGGCGGCCCTGACCATCTACGACATGTGCAAGGCGATCGACCGCGGGATGGAGATCGGCCGGGTCAGGCTGCTCGAGAAGTCCGGCGGTCGCAGCGGACACTTTCTCCGCGATGACGCGGGCGGAACGGAGGACTAGAGGGTGCTGGCCGGACCGATCTTCACCCGTGAGGCGACCACTGCCCCCCGCCAGCTGCGGCACTTCCTGGTCCGCGCCGGTTACGTCGCTGCACTGTTCGTTCTGATGTACACCGCCGACCAGGCGGTGTTCGGCTGGCAGCAGGTTCGCAACATCGGCGACACGGCCCGCTTTGGCGGCCTGCTGTTTGAGATCTTCTCGTTGGTCCAGCTGCCGCTGGTGCTGTTCTTCGCGTTGATCTTCTGTGCCGGTAGCATCGCCCAGGAAAAGGACCGCCGCACGCTTCTGCTGCTGCTGATGTCCGACCTGACCTCCCGCGAACTCGTCCTCGGCAAACTCGGCTCCAGCCTGCTGATCGTCATGGTGCTGCTGGGCGTCTCGGTCCCGGTGTTTTTTCTGGTGCACCTGCTGGGCGGAGTCAGCTGGGAACAGATCGCCTGGGTCCTGGCACTGTGCGTGGCGGTGGCGGTGGCGGCTGGCAGCTGGGGGGCGATGGTCGCATTCTGGAGAGAGAAGACATTCCAGACGCTGGCCATCGGCGTTCTGGGCGTTGTCGGCTTCCTGGGGATCGTCGAAGCGACCCGGGCCCTGGTCGGTGACCAGACCTGGGTGTCGGCCCTGAATCCCTTCCGAACGCTGCTGACGGTCCTGGACCCCTTCGCCCGCGACCGCGATCCCGTCGCGCTGAGATCGGTCGTCTCTCTTTCGGGACTGGGACTGGTCCTGATCTCCGTCACGGTGTGGCGGCTGCGAATCTGGAACCCATCGCGGGTGACCTACGTGCAGCCCGAGGAGGAGACCGACGACGCATCGGGCGAGACGCGGGTGCGACACCGCCGGATCTGGTCCAATCCGGTCATCTGGCGCGAAATCCGTACCCGGGCCTATGGTCGCAAGGTCCAGCTGATCAAGGCGGCCTACCTGCTGCTGGCCACGGCGGTGGTGTACCTGGTCACCGTTGCCACCGGCGACGGCCTGGTCCTGAACATCATCTCTCCCGGCGGGCTGGCGGTGGTCGGCTTGTCACTGCTGAGCCTGTTGCTGATCAACGCCCAGGCGGTCACCGCACTGACCAGCGAACGCGACGGTAAGACGCTGGACCTGCTGCTGGCCACCGACATTTCGGCCAAGGAGTTCATCTACGGCAAGCTGGGCGGGATCGCCTGGAACACCCGCGAGTTGATCGTGGTGCCATTGGCACTGGCCGGATGGCAGGCGATGATCGGAGCGATCCTCTGGGAAGACTTTGTCTACCTGCTGATGGGGTTCTCGATGCTGTCCGTCTTCGCCGCGATGCTCGGATTGCACTCCGGACTGACCTTCGAAGCCTCCCGGATGGCGATCGGCAACAGCCTGGGAACACTGTTCTTCCTGTTCATCGGGATCTTCGTGTTCCTGATGCTGCTGGTCGAAGCCAGCGGCTCATTTGCGTCGCAGTTGCTGAGCTTCATCGTGTTCATCGGACTGGGGGGCATCGGACTCTGGGCCAGCCTGACCCACAAGAACCCTTCACCGGCACTGACCCTGGCAGCCGGCTGGCTGCCGTTTGTGACCTTTTACAGTATCACCGAGTTCCTGCGTGAGGGGACGCTCAGCGTCTGCCTGGCGATCGTGGCCGTCTACGGCTTCACGTCGCTGGCGATGCTGGTCCCGGCTGTCAGCGCCTTCGACGTGGCGCTGGGGCGGACGACAGGAGACCGGGGCTAGCCACACCTGGCGAAGAAACGGGATGGACAGAGGTGTCTGCGGCGGAAACCTGGTTGCCCGCGATCCTGGCGATGGCCGGACTGGTCCTGGCCAGTGGGTTCTTCTCGTCCAGCGAGACCGCCCTGTTCTATCTTTCGCGAGACGACCTGATCGCGTTTCGGGTCGGACGGCGGCGTCAGAGGATGGTGGCCGACCTGCTGGCCGACCCGGATCGCCTGTTGACAGCCGTAATTTTCTGGAACCTGCTGATCAACCTGACCTATTTCGCGATCAGCGTCGTCCTGGCACGGCACATCGGCCGCGACAGCACTGCAACCGCCACGATGATCCCGCTGGTCAGCCTGGTTGGCATCATTCTCTTTGGAGAGGTCATCCCCAAGAGCGTGGCGGTTGTCTTTCGCCGCCGCCTGGCCACCGTGGTGGTGTGGCCGCTGTCGGCCGCCGTCCGGATCTTCGACCCGATCGCTCCGGTGTTCCGGTCCACCACCGATTTCCTGTTCAGGGTCTTCTGGCCGCACGTGACCGTCGAACCGGCACTCGAAGCCGAGGACCTCGAGCAGGCCATCGAGAATTCGATTGGCACCACCGAGATCTTCCGGCAGGAACGACAGGTCCTGCACAATATCGTCGATCTCGGTGAGATTTCCGTCGAGGAGGTCATGAGACCGCGGGGCACGTGGAGCACCCTGCCGCTACCGATCCACCTCGAAGACCTCGACGCCCAGGCCATCGACGCCGGATTCGTCGTCCCCGGCGGTGACCCGGACATCGTCGAGTCGATCATCCCGCTGGATCACCGTATCCCGTTCACCGATCGACACCTCGAACAACTCGCCCGGGAGGTGATCCCGGTTCCCTGGTGCGCGCGGTTGGCACCCGTGCTGCAGCAGATGCGAGACACGAACGCCACCGCGGCCAGTGTGATCAACGAGTACGGCGAGACGATCGGAATCCTCACGCACGACGACATTCTCGATACCATCCTTTCCCCGGAACCCAGCCGGGCCCGCAGGCTGCTCAGACGCGAACCGGTCGAATCGGTGGGACAGGGCCGATTCGAAGTCCAGGCCCTGACCACGCTCAGACACCTCTCGAAACGACTTCAGCTCGAGTACGACCCTGATCCCGAACAACAGATCACCGTCAGCGGCCTGCTGCAGGATCAACTCGAGAGAGTGCCGGAGGTGGGAGACGAGTGCCTGTGGCAGGGCTTCCGGATCCGTGTGATCGAGGCCTCCGGACGTGGGCCAGTCAAGGTGCTGATCGCACCCGCCGACGACCCGTTCGATGACCTCCCGTCGGGGCCGCAGGCCGCGGGGGGTGCGGAGTGACGATTTTTATCTCACTGCTGATCTTCATCCTGGGACTCTGGCTCTCGGCCTTCTTCAGCGGGTCGGAAACGGGGTTCTACCGAATGAGCTTCGTGAGACTGAGTATCGACGCGCATGCGGGAGACCGGACGGCCAAACGGATCCTGTGGTTCGTAAGACACCCTTCGGCATTCGTCGCCACCACGCTGGTCGGCAACAACGTCGCCAATTTCCTCACCGCACAGGGTGTCACCCTGGCCATCGCCGCCCTGGTCACCTCCCCGGGGGCCGCCTGGGAGATCGGCAGTGTCCTGGCCATCTCCCCGGTCGTATTTCTCTTCGGTGAGCTGATGCCCAAGAACCTCTACTTCCGCTCCCCTCAGCAACGCCTGGTCCGCAATGCTCCACTGTTCAGCATCTTCTTCTATCTCTTCTTTCTCATCAGCGCCCCGCTGATCCTGATCACCCACTGGCTGAAGCGGTTCGGTCCCCCCGACCAGCAAGCCATGCCACTGGTGCTCGGACGCAAGCGGTTGGTGCGGGTGCTCGAGGAAGGTCACGAACACGGCCTGCTGGCCGACATCCAGAACCGGCTGGTCGGCGGATTGCTCAACACCACCCGCGTGCCGATCGAATCCAACATCGAACCCCGTGACCACGTCCCGGGACTCCCCGCCACCGCCTCTCGCGAACAGATGCTCGATCACGCGCGCCAGCACCAGTTGGCCGAGATCCCGTTGCATCGCGAGCAGGAACCCGGCAACTGGTTCGCCTGTGTGCGGGTGATCGAACTGGCGACCGGCGAGACTCCGATCGAGGACCTGCTGATCGAGCTGCCCCGGGTCACTCCCGACACCAGTCGGCTCGAAGCGCTCATGCAACTCAACGCCGCGGCGGCTCCCATCGCCGCCGTCGTCGATGACAACCAGGCCATCGGGCTTGTCCACCACCGGCAGCTCACCGAACAGCTCTTCGAATGGCAGGCGCCGGTATGACCACGCCGGATTCCCCACCTCGAACCTGCTCGCAGGGTCACACCGTTCCCGACGAACTGGGCGAGTGCCCCGTCTGTGGAGAGCCCGTGGCCGGAACCGAGACCCAGCGGGGACGCAGCCTGTGGGACGTGATGGGACAGAACTCCACACCCACTCAGGCCAAAACCGCCGACCCCGGCGAACTCGAAGACGACGGCTCCCCCCTCGACTCGACGGACCAGGGCGAAACCGACGAGGAGGCCGAAGAGGCACCGCGGCCGAAAGGGCTGTGGAGCATGATGGAGCCGAATCGGGATGACGTGCCGCCGGAGACGACCGCATCCGCGCCACGACTGCCGGAAATCGAACCGGTGGAACTGGCCGAAGCCGTCGACAATGATGACCGGACCGAATGGAGGGAGAGCGACGGCGGAGAGCACGACGGCGAACAACAGGACGAAGGGGGCGGGGAAACGGACTTCGACGCCGCCGAGTCGGTCAGCCCGAGGTCCCGATCGTGCCGGACCAGCCTGATCCTGGGCATCGCGGCGTTGCTGCTGGCCGGACTGGGCCTGGTGCCGCCAACATTCTGGACCAGCCTGCCGGCGTTGGCGGCCGGGCTGGTGGCCGTCTACACCGGACTGGTGGGAACCGGTGAAACCGGGGCGTCCTCGGGGAGACGCCTACGAGGACGAGCCGAGGCGATGGTGGGAATCGGCCTGGGCACCCTCGGCATGTTCCTGCCCCGGCTGTTGCAGATGTTGCTTTAGGAGAACACGGCTGGGCTGGGAACGGTCTTGACCCACCGAAGCAAAATCCGCTACAAGCCCGCTTCACTCGACGCGGACGGCAGCCACCCTCGCCGCCGCAGACTCACTCGTACCTCTCCCGTCACAATCTCATCGCGTGGTAGGACTGTGCCCATGTCTGTCAACATGACCCGTTTCGCTTCCGTCCTCGCATCATTACTGGCCCTTCTGGGCGGCGACGCCCACGCCCAGTTCCTGACCGGGACCGGGTCGTGTTACTGCATCCGGCCGGTGACACAAACCTATTACCAGGCGGTTCCGGTGACCGAGTATCGCCAGGTCACACGGACAGTTCGTCGACCGGTGATCGAGACCAAGTACGTCGACCAGCCGGTGACCGAGTACCGGCCTGTGACCGAGGTCAAGACGGTGCAGATGCCCACGGTCAACTACCAGACGGTGACCAGCTACCAGACCGTCCAGCAACCCGCCGGCCAGTGGGTCACGCGGTTCCACCAGATTCCCCGGGTCACCCCCTGCCAGTACGACAACCGCCCCGACCTCTTCGGGCTGATCAACCGCACCGCGTTCGCAATCCGCCAGGCCTTCACCCCGACAGTGGTCGCCAGCCGCGAGTACGTCGGTGGAATGATCACCCAGCAGATCCCGATCACCAAAACCGTCGCCGTCCAGGGCACCAAGCAGGTCTCCTACAACGTCACCCGCATGGTCGCCCACACCTCCACCCGCAAGGTCGCCGTCAACTCGGTCCGCTATGTCAGCCAACAGGTGGCGATGCTGCAACCGGTGACGGTGATGAGAAGCATCCCGGTCGGTACCCGCACCGTCTACTCGTACTCTCCCTACAACACCGTCGGCACACAGACCGTGCTGCTGCCGACCCCGGCAGCCCCCAACACCAACCGCTCGGCCCAATCCCCACGTCGTTTTGACGCTGGCGAAGCCAATCCGGGTCGTTCGGCCACCGGCAATGCCGAAGACAACCGCACGTCACTGAAGCGGCCCGCCGTCCGCGGTTACCTGCCGGCAGCAGCCGTCCTGACCGGTTGGCGAACTCGCACCACGGCCAGCCGGACAGGCACCGGGCCCCGGCTGATCGTCACCCGCTAAAAGCGGACCGGCGCCCGGCAACGGGTTGCCGCCGCCATCCGGGATACGCCGACGGAGGTGACTCCACCAATCGGCCGGCGTGAAACCCTCGCGAGGGTTGCACTTCCCCCCCGCGGCACCGGCTTCATGCCGGTGCCCTTTTTTTGGTGGAGCGAGGAACCGACGCGGGCCACCCGGGGAAATGGCACCGCTGGCTCACTTCTTCTGCAACTTGGCCCACTGGTCCCGCATCGTGACCGTGCGATTGAAAATCGGTGTCTCGGGGCGGCTGTCCTGGTCGACGCAGAAGTAACCCAGCCGCTCGAACTGGTAACGCTGCCCGTCGGTCGCTTCGCCAAGTGACCTCTCGAGACAACACTCTTGAAGCGTCTCCAGAGCGTTGGGATTGAGGTGCTGCATCCAGTCCTCGTCCCGGGCGATCACCGACGGATCCGGTTCACTGAACAGGTGGTCGTACAACCTCACCTCGGCTCGCACCGCATGCGCGGCCGAAACCCAGTGAATCGTCGACTTCACCTTGCGGCCATCGGGAGCCGATCCGCCGCGGGTCTCGGGATCGTAACTGCATCGCAGCTCGATCACCTCGCCGGATTCGTCCTTGATCACGTCGTTGCAGGTCACGAAGAACGCGTAACGGAACCGAACCTCGCGACCCGGAGCCAACCGGAAAAACTTCTTCGGAGGATCCTCCATGAAGTCATCCCGCTCGATGTAGAGTTCTCGTGAAAACGGCACGTTCCGCGTCCCGGCCGATTCGTCTTCGGGATTGTTGATCGCCTCCAGTTCCTCAACCTGTCCCTCGGGGAAGTTCTCGATCACCACCTTCAACGGCCGCAACACCGCCATCCGCCTCTCGGAGGTCCGGTTCAGGTCCTCACGCAGGCAGTGCTCGAGCAGCGCGATCTCGGTCACTCCGTCGAACTTGGTCACGCCGATCCGATTGCAGAATGACCGGATCGCCTCGGGAGTGTACCCCCGCCGTCGCAGGCCGCGGATCGTCGGCATCCTGGGATCGTCCCAGCCGACGACCATCCCGTCGTTGACCATCTGCAACAGCCGCCGCTTGCTCATCAACGTATGGGTCAGGTTCAACCTCGCAAACTCGGTCTGCTCGGGGACGTAGATTCCCAGTTGCTCGATGTACCAGTCGTACAAGCGTCGGTTGTTTTCGAATTCGAGCGTGCAGATCGAATGCGTCACGCCCTCGATCGAATCGGACTGGCCGTGGGTGAAGTCGTACATCGGGTACAGACACCAGTCGTCACCCTGGCGGTAGTGATGAGCGTGGCGGATCCGGTACATGATCGGATCCCGCATGATCAGGTGAGGCGAGGCCATATCGATCCTGGCCCGCAACACGTGTTCGCCGTCAGCGAACTCGCCCGCACGCATCTTCTGGAACAGGTCGAGATTCTCCTCGACCGACCGATCTCGAAACGGGCTCTCAACTCCCACCTCGGCCGACGTCCCCCGGTTCCGACGGATCTCCTCGATCGACTGGCTGTCGACGTAAGCCTTGCCCGAGTTGATCAGTTGCACCGCCCACTCGTAGAGCTGTTCGAAGTAATCCGATGCGTAGCGGACATCGCCGTGCCATCCGAACCCCAACCAGGTGATGTCCTGCTGGATCGCCTCGACGAAATCAACGTCCTCCTTGGTGGGATCGGTGTCGTCCATCCTCAGATGGCAAACGCCTCCGTATTCCTCGGCAATCCCGAAGTTCAGACAGATTGACTTGGCATGTCCGATGTGCAGAAACCCGTTGGGCTCCGGTGGAAACCGTGTCACAACGCGTTGATCGAACTTGCCCGATTCGTTGTCGGCCTCGACCTTCTGACGAACGAAATCCACCGAACCGCCTTCGCCCTGGTCGTCGGTCGGGTTCCCGGCCTGGTCATTCATTGTCCCGCTCCCTGGTCATCCTCGGGTGTCTCACACAACTTCAGTGCCCGTTCGATTCTCCGCAGCACGCGCTCGCGCCCCAGCAACTCGAGGCCTTCAAACATCCCGATCCCGGCCGATTTTCCGGTGACGGCCACCCGGACCGGATGAATGATCTGTCCCAGCTTCAGTTCCTGGCGTTCAACCCACGACTTCATCAACTCCTCCAGCCCCGTCGCATCGAACGATTCGACCGAGGCCAACTCGTCGCGGAACGCCGCCAACCAGCCCGCCACACCGTCCTTCCTCAAACGTTTTTTGACCGCCTTCGTATCGTAGACCAGTTCCGCGTCGTCGACGAAGAACTCGTCGTAGTCCAGCACATCGCTGTAGACTTTCAACCGCTCGCCCATCGCCTCCAGCAACGCCGCGACGAATCCCCGGGTCTCCGCCTCGGCGACGTCCTCGATCAGTCCGGCCCGCGAGAGGTAGTCCAGGCATCGTTCGAGCCGCTCGTCGGGACACGACTCGTTCATCCAGTGCCCCTGCAGGCTGACCAGCTTGTCGGGATCGAGTCCGGCCGGACTCTTGACGACCCGGTCCAGAGTGAACGCCCCCACGATCGTCTCGCGAGACATCACCTCGGTCTTGTCGTCCAGCGACCAGCCCAACCGCGACAGTGCATTGAAGACCGCCTCGGGACGATACCCCATCACCTGGTAGTACTCGACCATCACCGGGTCCGGCCGGTCCTCACCCCCGCGGCCAATCCGAGGCAGTACGCGGTCGGCGGCCTCGAACAACCGGCGAAACTGGGGATTGTTGCGATACTTGTCGAGCTTCCGCTTGCTGAGCTTTTCCTGGGTCCCCGGTGCGGCGACATAGGGCACGTGGGCGAAGATCGGCAACTCGTGACCGAGAGCCTGGTGGAGCAGGACCTGTACGGGCGTGTTGGAGAGGTGTTCTTCGGCACGGATCACGTGGGAAATCCGCATCGCGGCGTCGTCGACGACGGTGGCGAAGTTGTACAGCGGACTGCCGTCTCCTCGCTGAATCACCGGATCGGGAATCAGGCCCGCATCCCATTCGACCCGTCCCCGTACCGCGTCCTCGATGACCACCGACTGATCACGGGGCACCTGGAAGCGGACGACAAACGGTCGGCCCTCGGCCACGTAGGCTTCGACGGTCTCGGGATCGAGCTCCAGGGAACGGCGAGTCCCCAGAAACGGGACCTGCCGGGCCTCGGCCTCGGCCCGGGCCGACTGGACTTCCTCGGGAGTGTCGAAACAACGGTACACCCGGCCCTCGGAAAGCAACCGCTCGGCCGCTACCCGATACAGGTCGTCCCGCTGGCTCTGGAAATACGGCCCCAGGTCTCCCCCCACCTCGGGACCCTCGTCCCAGTCCAACTCGAGCCAACGGAAAGCGTCCAGGATCGGGGCCAGGGCCTCTTCGACGTTTCGTTGCCGATCGGTGTCGTCGATCCGCAATACGAACGTGCCACCGTGGTGACGGGCGAATAGCCAGTTGAACAGGGCCGTCCGCATCCCGCCAATATGCATGTAGCCGGTCGGACTGGGGGCAAAACGGGTGCGGATCGACGTCATCGTGAGGTCCGTGTGTGGCTGGAGCGGTCGATCTTAGGGGAGGATTTCGGCGAGGGTCAATCCGGCAGTCGTCGAAAGACCCAATGCGATTCTTCGGGAACCAGTTCGATCCGAGCATTCCAACGGGTCCCGTCGCAGGAGATCACTCCACCGTGTCGGACCACCGCAGCCCCGACATCGGATTGGTAGCTCCCCGCGTCCCAACGTATGACCGTTCCGCGATCACCACCGACCGGACCCTCGTAGTCCAGGTAGACACGTCGATGGGCGGGAAGCGACTCGGCTCGCCACCGTGTCCCCTGCCCCGGATCGTCCAGGATCCGCCAGGTCGCCAGGGGACTCTCGTCGTCAAGCTCCAGCAGCAGGTCCCAGTGCAGGACCGGGTGGTCGTGAGTCAGGATCACGAAACGGAACACGGGCACCACGCAGTGGGAAGAGCGGCCGATGGAACACCATTTGCACACCTCTTACCATAGACGACTCCGGCGTGCGAACCGCCAAGACCTTCGTGATCAAGTACTCCGCTTTTGGACACCCGTCCCATGACTCCTCGCGAAGTCCTCGCCCTGTGCCGAGAACGAGAAATCCGGGCCGTCGACCTGCGGTTCATGGACTTTCCCGGGACGCAGAAGCACTTCACGATCCCCGTCGAGACGCTGACCGAAGCGTCTTTCGAGGACGGGCTGGGGATCAGTGGGTCAAGCCTGCAGGGATGGCAGGCGATCAACGAAAGCGACATCCTGGTCGTTCCCCAGCCGGAAACCGCATTCGTCGACCCTTACCGGGCCGGCACCCTGGCGATTTTGGCCAATATCCAGGACCCGATCACCCGCGAGGACTATGCCAAGGATCCGCGCAATGTTGCCCGAAAAGCGGCACATTACCTCCAATCACTTGGCCTGGCTGACGAAGCTCGAGTGGGGCCGCGGATCGATTTTTTCGTCTTCGACGGGATCGGGTTCGGCCAGAACGAACAGGAAGCGTTCTACCGGATCGAGAGTCGTGAGGGCCAGTGGCGTGGACGCGACGACCTGCCCGGAACCGGCACCACCGGGATCCGGCACCGCCAGGGATACCTGGCCGTCCCGCCGACCGATACGCTGCAGGAACTCCGCAACGAGATCCTGCAATCGCTGACCGAGTGCGGCGTCGCCGTCAGCGGCCACCACCACGGGGTGGCCTCGGCCGGACAGTGCAAGTTTGATCTCGCCCCCGAACCACTGGTCACCGCAGCCGATCACCTGGTCCGGACCCGCTACCTGGTTCGGAACGCCGCCGCCGTGGCGGGCCAGACGGCCACCTTCATGCCCAAGCCATTGTGGAACGACAACGGCTCCGGACTCCACCTCAACCTCTCACTCTGGAAGGACGGCGAACCCCTGTTCGCCGGCTCCGGCTACGGGGGACTCTCGCAAACGGCGATGCACGCGATGGGCGGCATCCTGGCACACGCCCCGGCGCTGTCGGCTTTCTGCTGCCCGACCACCAACAGCTACAAACGACTGGTTGCCGGCTTCGACGCCCCCGTCAACCTCACCTACAGCTACCGCAACCGCTCGGCGGCAATCCGCATTCCCGTTCACGCCGTGCGGCCCGAGGACAAGCGGTTCGAGTTCCGCTGTCCCGACTCATCGGCCAACGCCTACCTGGCTCCCGCCGCCCTGCTGATGGCCGCCCTGGACGGCATCCAGAACCAGATCGACCCCGGCCCCCCGCTCGACAAGGATCTCTACGACCTTCAGCCCGAGGAACTGGGCGAGGTGCCCCGGTTGCCGGGATCACTGACCGAGGCACTGGCGGCGCTGAGAGACGACCACGAGTTCCTGCTGCGGGGCGACGTCTTCACCGAAGACGTGATCGACACCTGGACGTGGTACAAGACCGAACACGAAATCGACGCGATCCGGCAGCGGCCGCACCCGTTCGAATTCTCACTCTACTACGACGTCTAGCAGCCGCACGCGGACCACCACTACCTGGTCGTCTTCTTCTTCTTGGCCTTGGGCTTCACGACCCGCGCGGACTTGATGTAATCCATCCGGGGAAACTCGGCCTTCAGGTACGCGTTGCCTTCGCTCTGGATCACGCCCTGGTTGGCCTTGCCACCGTACTCGGCGTTGATCTTCGCGATCGCCGTCATCCCCTCGACCACTTTGCCGAACGGGGTGAATCCCATCTGGTCGAGAAACTTGTTGTCCTTGATGTTGATGAACAACTGGGTGGTCCGGGTGTTGGCTCCGGCCGTGGCAAAAGTCACCATCCCCTTCAGGTTGCTCTTGCCCGCCGCCGGATCATCCTTGAGATTCGCCAGCCGCCACTTCCCCTGCACCTTCGGATCCCCGTTGATGCCGAACTGGACCACGAAATTGGGGACGACGCGGAAGAACCGGCACTCGTCGTAGAAACCTCCGGTGACCGCCTCGTGGAACCGATCGGCCCCTCGCGGTGCCCACTTGCGGGTCACCTCGACAACGAAGTCGCCGCACGACGTCACGAACTTTACCCGGTAACTCTCGGGGCCTTTCGGCGGTGTCGGCTTGGGCGCCGCCACCTCCTTGGCACCTTTCGCGGCCGGCTTCTTCTCGTCAGCCGCTCCGACCAACACCGCAACCAGGACGGCTGCCGCCAGAACACTCGTGAACTTCGTCATGCCGATTTCCTCCGGTTGGTTGTCAGTTCTGCGTCTTGTCGGCCTTGCCATCTTTGTCGGTCCCTTCGACCGTGGCCGTCTTGACGTAATCCATGTTGGGAAATTCTTTCTCCAGGTACACGTTGCCCTGCTGCTCGATCAACGGCTGCTGGGGCCGCTCGCCGTACTCGGAGGTGATCTTGTCGACGGCTTCCATCCCGGACACGATCCGGGCGAAGGGCGAAAAGCCCATGCCGTCAAGCCGCGCGTTGTCCTTGAGACTGATGAACAGCTGGGATGTCCGGGTGTTGGGACCCGAGGTGGCAAACGTCAGCGTGCCCCGCTTGTTGCTCTGCGTGACCGGATCGTCGGAGATCTTCTTGTCCCACTTCGAATGGACCGCCGGGTCACCGTTGATCCCGAACTGGACCACGAAGTTGGGCACCACGCGGAAGAACCGGCAACCGTCAAAGAAGCCGTCCTCGACCAGCTCGCGGAACCGTGCCGCTCCCAGGGGAGCCCACTCGGGAATCACCTCGATCACCACCTTCCCCTGTGATGTCTCCATCACCACCTGGAAACTCTCCGCCGAGTCCTGTTTCCCCGATGCGGCCTGTTTCCCCTGTGCGGC
>DLVV01000116.1:15919-18231 GCA_003445035.1 Planctomycetaceae bacterium
GGCCTGTTTCCCCTGTGCGGCCTGGTCCGACCGCGAGGGTCTCACCTTCGGGGCTTCCAGGGTGTTGCCGGCACATCCGGCCAGCACCAGCCCGGCCAACACCGTCGTCCACGTCGCTCGGCTCGTCATCACTCTCTCCCCTGTCTTTTTCATCATGTTAGACGTTTCTTTTAGACCAGCCCGGCCAGCCATTCAATCGACCACCCGGGTTCCCTCGGCGGCGGTCCGCGAGGCAAACAATTCCGAGAGCCGCCGGGTCATCGCCCCGGGTGCCGCCTCGGCCCCCCCGCCGATCGGCCGACCGTCCACCTCGACCACCGCTGCCAGTTCGCCCATCGTCCCCGAACAGAACATCTCGTCGGCACGGTAGACATCAGTCAGTGACAGGTCGGTTTCGCTGCAGGCGATCCCGTTATCGTGACACAGTTCCAGCACCGTCTCGCGCGTGATCCCCTCGGGACACGCCACCGCCCGGCTGGTCAGCACCGTCTCGCCGGACACCAGGAACACGTGCGTTGCGTTCGTCTCGGCCACGAACCCGTGGTGATCGAGCATCAACGCGTCGTCAGCCCCCGCCGCATTCGACTCGATCTTGGCCAGGATCGACTGCACCAGGTTGTTGCTGTGGATCTTCGGGTCGAGACAGTCGGGCGGAAACCGGCGAATGCTGCTGGTGATCAATCGCACGCCCGCCTTGTCGTAGACCGGAGGCTTGTGCTCGGCCAGCACGATCAGCGTCGGCCCCGCCTGGTTCAGCCGGGGATCCATGCCCGAGGTGATCTTCAGGCCCCGGGAAAGCGTCAGGCGGATATGAACACCATCATGCATCGAATTCGCCTCGAGCGTGCGGGTGATCTCGGAGGTGATCTCCTCGTGGGTGGGGATCGACTCGAAGGCCATCGCCAGCGCCGAACTGCGAAGCCGATCGAGGTGTTCGGTGAGCTTGAAGATGCGACCGTCGTAAAGCCGCAGGCCCTCCCACGCCCCGTCACCACCCTGGACCAGCGAATCGAAGGGACTGATCCCCGCCTCGTCGCGGTGGATCATCTGCCCGTTGATGTTGATCAACAGGTCGCGATTCTTCTCGTCGAACTTCTGCTGCATGTCTCTACACCAAACGGTCAGCGTACAACCGGTCATAACACGCCTGGCATTCGGCGAGCAAACCGGCAAGATGTTCGGGAACCTCGTCGGACTTGGGACGGTAGCTGCGAAATCCGGTGGATTGTTCGACCTGGTCGTACCAGTGCGGAGCCCAGACACCGTCACTGTCTCGCCGGCCCGGCGGCCAGCCGAGCATCGCATCGACGAATTCCACTCCAATCGACTCGCACAGCAGACCCAGCACCCGACGAGGATCTTCGAGCACGTCCCGGGAATCGACGATCGGCGGCGGGGCCCCCGTCCGTTCCAGCACCCTCTCGTAGACCTCGACCAGCTGCGGAATCCCCAGGTCCTCCATCTCGGGAATGTCGTTCTTGACAATGTAGGAGGTGATCATCTCCCGGGGGTCACGGATCAACAGGCAGTTGGCCAGGCGGTCGATCCAGTCGCGTCCCATTTCCGGCAACAGGTGGTGCGCCATGTGCTTCTGGTAAAAGACCCCCGCCCCGTGCGGTTCCGACCCCGTCAGCCATTCGACCGCCTTCTCCCAGTCGGTCTCGCCGGCCGCGATCACCTCGGCCGCCATCGGGTGATCCTTCCCGGTGACGTCCAGGTAGTGCGCGTAGAGCGGTTCATCGACGACCACGCTGTCGGACCGATTCTCCCAGGCCCTCATCATGGCGGTCGAGATATTGCGGGGACCGGACCACATGGCGACGCGGACCGGGCCGGTGAAAGCGGATGTCATCGCAGAGCCTGTTTCATGATGCGCACCAGGGACCATCTTCGATCAAACCGGGAAGACGATCCGAAAGATCGGGCATCCCCCCGGGCCGCGAGGCAACCAGGGCACCGACCCGGTTGGCCAACTCGGCCGATTCGGCCAGGGGCCAACCCACCCATTGTGCCCAGATCATCGCTGCCGTGAAGGAATCGCCCGCCCCGACCGTGTCGGCCACCTCGACTTCGATCCCCTCGCATTCGACCAGTTCCTCGCCCCCCCGCAGCAGGCAACCGTCGGCACCACGGGTGATCCAGACGCCGTTCAGTTGGTAGCGATCCTGGAGGTGAGCGGCGATCTCGGCCGGATCGGCACCGACCCAGTCGAGTCCCTCGGCCAGCACCTCGAGTTCCTCGTCGTTGAGTTTCACGATGTCAGCACGGTCCAGTGAGGTCTCGACGGTGGCCAGTTCCCAGGACGCCTTGCG
>DLVV01000396.1:0-4424 GCA_003445035.1 Planctomycetaceae bacterium
GCTGGTCGACCTCGAACTCCGTTTCCCCAAGGCACGGATCCGGGTGGTGATTCCGCCCGGCGGCCGGGTCGAGACAGCTGTCCGCCACGGGTTGAAGACCATGAAACGACCCGAAGGTGGTGTGTACAAGGCCGACTTCTACCGCCATATCTGGGGCTCGAACAACCACATCGCCTCGATCGGCGAGGGCCTGGGAACCGTCGACCTGTCCGGACTTCGCATCGAACCGACCTTCCTGGGCATCCGGTTCGCCCCGCCCAATGGACCACTCGACCTGTTCCTCAAACACACCCTCGATGACCTGGCCGGAAACCGCGGCAGCCGTTTCCGTGGCCCCCAGAGCCTGGTCTACGAGGCACAGGAGACACTGCGAGCACCGTACAAGGCGAAATTCACGGAAAAACGCGAGGCGATCATCCGCGGACTGTTGGCTCGGAAGGAGATCCGCGAGGTGATCCTCTACGAATCGGCCGACTGGGCGTATTTCCTGCCGCCGGACGACCCCCACAAGTACCTGCAAACCAACACGAAGCCCTGACACCGATGCCCAACAACCGGATCCCCGTCGACGAGGCCCGTCGACTCTGTGAAATCGTTTTCGCCGAGACAATGGGTGCCCCCGGAGATATCACCGCAGCGGCGACCGACGTGCTGGTCGATGCCGACCTGCGGGGCATTTCCAGCCACGGCATCGCCGTGCTGCCCTACTATCTCGACAAGTGGCAGCAGGGCCAGATCGTCGCCGACGCCCGCCCCGAACTGGTTTCAGAAACCGCCACCACGCGGGTCTTTGCCGGCCACCGCGCCATCGGCCACTTCACGTCGCGGTATGCGATGGACACCGCCATTGAAAAAGCCCGCTCGGCCGGGCTGGGTTCGGCCGTTGTCCGTAACAGCACGCACAACGGTGCCATATCGGCCTACACCATCCAGGCCGCCCGGGCCGGGCTGCTGGGCATCGTCGCCACCGCCTGTGCCCCTCACGTGGCCCCGCTGGGAGGACGCCACGGGCTACACGGCACCAACCCGTTCAGCTACGCGCTGCCACGACCCGGCTCGGATCCACTCGTCTTCGATCTCTCGACCGGCCACTCATCGGCCAAGCTCAAGGACAAGGCCGTCGACGGCCGGCTGCCCGAGGGAACCGCCCTGGACGCCGAGGGCAACCCGACCACCGACCCGGCCGATCTGAAATCCGGGTGGATCCTGCCGGTCGCCGGGCATGTCGGATTCGGGCTGGCCCTGCTGGTCGACGGGCTGACTGCAGCACTGGCCGACAGCCCCATCGGCCGAGAAATCCCCCTGGTCCACGAAACCGACGGACCTTATCACGGTTCGTTCTTCTGCCTGGCAATCGATCCCGAGGCGTTTGGAGGGGCCGGGGCGTTCTCGGCACGTATCGAGTCGCTGGTGGACCAGATCGAGGAGCATCCGCCGAGAGATCCGGCAGAACCGGTCCGCTGGCCGGGGCAACGAGGCTGGGACCAGGCGAAGGAGAACCGGCAGCTGGGGATCCCGATGGATTCCCGGCGGTGGGAAGAACTGCTCGAGGAATTGCGGCGGTTCCAGGTGCCGGTGTGAAAACGTCGACCGGGTGTCAGGTGGCCGGATAATCCAGGAACACCTTCAGGCACCCGTCACCCCGCGAGTTGAACAGGTCGAACGCCTGCTGGATCTCGCTGATGGGAAACCGGTGGGTCACCAGCCCGCTCATGTCGACCCGCCCCTCGCCGATCCACCGCATCGCCAGCGGAAAATCCCGGTCGAAGTCCGGGTTGACGCTGGTGTGCACGGTCAGGTTCTTCATGAACAGGTCCCGCCAACGCACCCCGTCGATCGTCTCCGGCGGCACCCCGAAGTACAGCATCCGGCCCGCGTGACAGGCCAGGCTGATACAGAGGTTGATGGCCTGGTCGGCGTGGCCGACCACCTCGATCACCACGTCGACCATCCGGCCGCCGGTCAATTCCGACACCGCCTCGACCGGATCCACCTCGGCATTGCAAATGGTCGCGGTGGCACCGTGTTTCTGGCTGTGGGCCAATCGCGAGGGAAGCAGGTCGATGCCGATGACCTGCCGGGCGCCCATGTTGGAGAGCGCCATGTTGTAGAGCTGGCCGATAGGACCCTGGCCGACGACGGCGAAGTCGAGATCCAGAACGTTGGGAAGCTTCTTCAGGGCGTAGATGACCGTGCCCAGTGGTTGCGCCAGCAAGGCGTGCTCTTTGGCGACCCGCGTGTCCACCGGGATAGCCCGCGTCTCGTCCACCACGTACCGCTCGTACAGGCCCCGCTGTTCCTGCGGCACCGCCAGCACCTCCTCGCCGACCTGGTACCGCTCGCCGTTGGTCGCCACCACCGTTCCGATCATCTCGTGCAGCGAATGCCCTTCGAGAATCGGGTACTCGTCACTGCCCTGGAAGAACGGCAGGTCCGAACCACACAGGCACGAGAGCGTGGGCTGGAAGAGGATCTGGCCGGGACCATCGGGATCGCGCGGCGGCAGTTCGGGTTCGGGAATTTCGACCAGTTCCACCTGTCCGGGGGCGGGCATGTGTCCGGCAAACACGTTGGCAACTCCTGGTGAGTCGAGAGAGCGATCCATCGGGCCGTCCGAAAGGCCCGCGTGCGGTTATACACACTGCCCCCCGGGCCCGGGAAGCAAGCCACCTCGCGGTCGCTGGGGAGTGATCCGGAGGCGTGCTAAGCTGTCGTCCGCATCGCAGACACCAGGAGCCAGATGGAATGAAATCCCTTCGAGTCGCCACCTGCCAGTTCCCGGTCGAACCCGACATCGACGCCAACCTCGGTTACACACTCCGCCAGATCCGCCGGTCGGCCGACCAGGGCGCCCGCGTGGTCCACTTCTCGGAATGCTCGCTCTCGGGATACGCCGGTGTCGAATTCCCCGACATCTCGCACCTGGACTGGGACTCCCTGGTCACGGCCACCGGCCAAATCCAGCAGGCGGCCCGTGAAACCCGGACGTGGGTGGTTGTCGGATCGAGCCACCGACTGACCGGCCGCCACAAGCCCCACAACTGCCTGTACCTGATCAACCCGGACGGCGAAATCGTCGACCGCTACGACAAGAGGTTCTGCACGGGCACCGGCGGACGCCGCCCCACCATGGATCTCTCGCACTACTCTCCCGGGGACCACCCGGTCACCTTCACCGTCGACGGCATCACGCTGGGACTGCTGATCTGCTACGACTACCGCTTCCCCGAGCTGTACCGCGAGTACTACACGCAGGGTGTGCAGATCCTGCTGCAATCGTTCCACAATGCCCGGGCCACGGTTGTCGACGACCAGTCATACAACATCTGGCGGACGATCGTCCCGTCGACAATGTCGTGCCGGGCGGCCGAAAACCACATGTGGATCAGCGCGAACAACTCGACGGCACGGCCGAGCCGGTGGGCCAGTTTCGCCGTGCGACCCGACGGCCAGATCGTCGGACGCCTGAGACTGCATCGCGCGGGCGTCCTGGTCACCGACATGATATTCGACCCCGATCTGTTCGACGCCCCCGGACCGTGGCGGGACCGGGTGATCAAGGGCACACTGCACAGTGGCTCGCCGGTCCGTGATCCTCGCTCATCGGATGTCACCTGCCTGTAGCCATCCGGTTGCCGATCGCCACCGACGGCGGGATAATCACCTCCGGCCGCCGGCCACACGAAACACCCTCACCAACACGCGACCGATTGTCCTCAACCGATCGCAGAGTGGAGACACGATTCGATGCCCAGTCTCGAAGGTCAGATCATTGTCGTCACCGGAAGCACCCAGGGGGTCGGCGAGGCGATCGCACTGGAGTCGGCTCGGCTCGGAGCCGCCGGAGTGGTCGTCAGCGGTCGCAACGCGGAGAACGGAAAGCGGGTGGCCGAGGAGGTCACCGGGATCGGTGCCGAGAGCCTGTTCATCGAAGCCGACCTTGCGGATGTCGACGCCACACAGTCCATCATCTCGGCCTGCGACGAACGGTTCGGCCGCGTCGACGGGCTGGTCAACGCCGCGGCGATGACCACCCGGGGCACCCTCGCCTCCACCACCGTCGAACTCTGGGACTACCTCTTCGCCATCAACGTCCGCGCCCCGTTCCTGCTGACCCAGGGGGCCGTCGAGATCATGCGCCGCGAGAAGATCAGCGGATCGATCGTCAACATCATCTCGGTCGCCGCCTACTGCGGACTGCCTCACATCGCCGCCTACAGTGCCACCAAGGGAGCCCTGGCCACCTTCACCAAGAACTGCGCCAACGGGCTGCTGCACGACACGATCCGCGTCAACGGCATCATGCTGGGCTGGACCGACACCCCCAACGAGGACGTCGTACAGAAGCAGCAGGGCAGCCCCGAGGACTGGTTGTCGATCGGGGAAGAGGACTCGCCGTTCGGCCGCCTGCTGAAACCCTACGA
>DLVV01000396.1:4753-10485 GCA_003445035.1 Planctomycetaceae bacterium
CTGGCCTGCTTCCTGCTCAGCAGCGACTCGGGCGTGATGACCGGTTCGCTGATCGACCAGGCCCAGCGAGTCATCGGCACGCTGTCGATGCCCGACGACATCACCGGCAAGGATGTCTGAACAACCCGACCACCGGCCGACACCCCACACGGAATCCCCACCATGTCCGCAACCGAAACCCGCACCCAGGCCACAGAAATCCAGGACTGGATCGTCGAGATCCGCCGCCGGCTGCACCGGCATCCGGAGTTGATGTACGAGGAGGTGGAAACCTCCAGGCTGGTCCGCGAAACGCTCGACGGACTCGGAATCGAATACCGCTCACCGATCGCCAAGACCGGGGTGCTGGGCTGGCTCGGTGACGGCGATGGACCGTGCGTGGCGCTGCGGGCCGACATGGACGCGCTGCCGATCCACGAGGAGACCGATGTCGAGTTCCGCAGCGAGGTCGACGGCAAGATGCACGCCTGCGGCCACGACTGCCACACCGCGATGCTGCTGGGTGCGGCACGGTTGCTCAAGGAACGCGAGTCGGAAATCCACGGCACCGTCAAGCTGCTGTTCCAGCCGGCCGAGGAAGGCGGAGCCGGAGGAAAACTGATGTCCGAGGAGGGCGTGCTGGATGATCCGGCCGTCGAGAGAATCTTCGGGCTGCACGTCTGGCCGGAACTCGAAACCGGCCAGGCCGGGTCTCGACCCGGCACCTTCCTGGCCGCCTCCAGCAGCCTCACCATGACCGTCGCGGGCAAGGGCGGGCACGCCGCCATGCCGCACCTGGCCGTCGATCCGGTTCACGCCGCCGCCCAGATCATCACCTCGCTCCAGGGAATCGTCTCGAGGGAAGCCGATCCCCTGAATTCCGGAGTCGTCAGCATCACCGCCGTGCACGGCGGCGAGGCTTCCAACGTGATTCCCCCCGAGGTACAGCTCCGCGGCACCGTGCGGGCGCTCACGATGGACAACCTGGTCTGGATCCAGCAACGGGTCATCGATATCGCCGCCGGAGTCGCTGCCGCCCACCGCTGTGAAGCCACCACGCTGTTCCCCGGCAACGACTACCCGCCGACGGTCAATGACCCGGCCACGTGGGACTTCGCCCGCAACGTGGCCGGCAGAATGCTCGGTGACGAACGGATCGAAGAACTCGCTCCGGTGATGGGCGGCGAGGACTTCGCCTACTACACCGAGCGGGTCCCCGGTTGCTTCGTCGCGCTGGGAATCGCCGACGAACAGAAGGGGACCGGGATCAGCGTGCACCACCCGGAATTCAAGGTCGACGAGGACGCGCTGCCACTGGGCACTGCACTGCACGTGCAGTTCGCCATGGAAATGCTCGAGGAACTCCGCTGACAGCACCGGCTGGCCCGGACAACACGAACCACCGGATGACCTGCCATCAAGGAGACAGACACCGATGACTCACCTGAACCGATTGCTGGCCGTGGTGTTGCTGGGACTCGCGATCCAGGCCACGCCCGCCACCGCCGCCAAGCCCATCGATCTCTCGCTGCTGGTCGCCGAGGACCACCCGTGCACGTGGCCGAGCGGTTTCCCGATGTTCCAGCTGAAGCACTACCGGCGGATCGGCGCGTTGACGCCCTACAACATCGACGTGCTGACCATCGACGGCAACACCGGTACGCAGATCGACGTCCCCCCGCACTCGATTCCCCGGCCGGGCAGCGGACTCAAAAACGCCGGGCCGCTGGGATCGATCTTCACCGAGAAGGTCCCCGCCTGGCAGTTCGGCGGCGAGGCGGTGGTGATCGACGTCAGCCAACTGCTCAATACGACCGAGAACGGTGTCAGCAGCCTGATCCAGCCCAGGCACGTGCTGGCCTGGGAGAAAACGCATCGCAAGCTGAGGTTCGGCGATGTGGTGCTGTTTAAAAGCGGCTACACCGACAAGTACTACCGGCCGTTTCCCGCGGGTCGGCGGTTCGTGGCCGACCCGGTCGAGGGCACCGTCCCCGCCTGGCCCGACCCTCACCCCGACACCATGACCCTGCTGGGTCAACGCGGCGTCAAGCACGTCGGCTGCGACAGCCCCAGCATGGGCCCGCTGCCGGATTTGGCCGAGCCAACCCATATCGCCGGGCTGAAGTTCGGGATGATCTTCACCGAGGGCGTCACCCGGCTGAAGCGGGTCAAGCCGGGCAGCTTCTACTGCGTGCTGGGTCCACGCCACGCCAAGGGGATGTACGGCGAGGGCCGGGCGTTGGCGATTCCTCCCGGAAAGCTGGCCACACGGCTGATCGCCTCGGCCAAGGCCAAGCGGGCCGTCGACCTGTCGGTCATCAACGACTCGCAGCTGCCGATCACCTGGACCGGGCCCGGCATCGGCAACCACCGGTACCCCTACATCAAGGTCGACTTCCTCTACGCCGAGAACCTCGACCTGCAACACCACACTCACATGATGGATGCCCAGGCCGGCACCCACCTGGTCCCTCCGTCCTATGCCCTGCCGACCGACGACTTCGACAACGACGACTACTCGGACGAAGTTCGCGGGTGGTTGAAGGAGTACCAGAAGCGATTCGGACGGCGGCGGACCAGCTCGGTGACAACCGAGCAAGTGCCACTCGGACAGACCTGCGGCGAGGCCCGGGTGATTGATGTCCGTGGCCTGGTCGGTTCAACCCGCAAGGAGCAGTGGCCGACCTCGCCGCAAATCACCGTGACCCTGGTGCGGGCCTACGAAAAGGCCCACGGGGCCCTGCGGTCCGGCGACGTGGTGCTGTTCCGCACCGGACACATCAAGCAGACGTTCAAGCCACTGCCCGCTGGTGTGGGATGTGTCTCGGATCCCCTCAACGGCAAGACCGAGGGCTGGCCGGCGGTCACAGCCGAAGTGATCGATTACCTGGATGATCGGGGAATCCGCTGCGTGGGGATCGACGCGCCGAGCATCGGCGGAGTCGACGAGAAATCCGCGCTGATGACCTACTGGGCCCTGGGCAGTCGCGGAATGGTGGCCGTCGAGTTCCTGCAGAACCTCGACAAGCTGCCCGCCAACGCGTACTTCCTGTTCGCAGCGATCCCGATCCGCGGCTGTCACGGCGGACCGGGTCGAGCGATCGCGCTGTATTGAACCGAACCCGGCAGGATTTCGACGATGGCACAACTGTTTCCCACCACGGTCATCGGCAGCATGCCGCGGCCGCCGTTCGTGATCGACCTGTTTCGATCGGGGTCCCGGATCGGAGAAAACGATGCCGCGTGGCAACGGCGGATGGACGACGCGGTGCGGTACTGCGTCCATCTGCAGGAACAGGCCGGCATCGACATCGTTTCCGACGGCGAGTGGCGACGCGAGACCTACGTCGACGTGATTGCCGAACTGTGCAACGGGTTCGAGTGGATCGAGAGGGAACTGTTCGGTTACCACCAGGTGATCACCGAGCAGCTGACTCCCCGCCAGCCGGGCGTGATCGCCGACGAGGCGAAGTTCCTCAAGGAAAACACCGACCAACGGGTGAAGGTGGCACTGCCCTCGCCCTACCTGATCGGCCAGAGAATGTGGGAACCGGGTCACTCGGAGTCGGCCTACCCGACCCGCGAGGCGTTCTGCGAGGCGGTGGTGCCGGTGTTGCGGGACGAACTTCTGGCGATTCGCGACATGGGAGTCGATGTCATCCAGCTCGATGAACCGCACCTGTGCATCCTGGTCGACCCCGAGGTGCGTGCGAAATTCGAGAATCCCGAGGCGGAGATGCGCAACGCCGTCGACTGGATCAACCAGATCGTCGACGGCGTCGACGGTGTGCAGCTGTCGGTCCACCTGTGTCGCCGCAACTGGGGACGAAGGGGCTGGGGAGCCGCGGGCGGCTACGAGGCGATCCTCGAACACGTCTCGCGACTCGAGGTCGACCAGTTGATGCTCGAATTCAGCATCCCGGTCGCCGGCGACATGGCGATCCTGGCCGAATTGCCCCAGCAGGTGCAGGTCGGGCTGGGGTGCGTCGACGTGAGGTTCCCGGACGTGGAGGAGCCCGAGACGATCGCCGATCGGGTGGAGACGGCGATCGAACACATCGGTGCCGACCGTCTGACGCTGAATCCTGACTGCGGGTTCGCCCCCGGAAAGGACCACGAGGTGCCGCTGGACGAGTCGTACGAGAAGCTGAAGAGCCTGGCGGCGGCGGCCGAGTTGTTACGAGGCCGACACGGCTGATCAACCGCGACGCCCGGGCATTGGCCGAGTGCTAGAACGCCGCCCGCAAGATCGACTCGAGATCATCGCGACTGGCTTCCCTGGTGTTGACCCGCAGGATCCTCACCAGGCCCGAGGCGATTTCGGCAAACACGGGCAACTGCTCCTCGGTCACCCCGACGTCCCGCAGGCGGGACGGGATGCCAATGTCCTCCTTCAGGTCCTCGACGGCCTCCACCCCGGCCACGGCCGCCTCGTCTCCGGTCATCCCCTCGGTGTCCACACCCAGCAGCGACGCCACCACCGCGAACGTGTCCGGATCGGCCTGTCGGTTGAAATCCATCACGTAGGGCAACAGCAACCCGTTGCCCCGCCCGTGGGACGTCTTGACCGCCGAACCGAGCGGATACTCCAGAGCGTGCACGGCAGCGACACCGCTGTTGGAGAAGCCGATCCCGGCCAGCAACGCCGCCAGCGACATCCCCTCGCGGGCCTCGAGGTCGTTGCCGTCCTCGACAGCCCGCCGCAGGTACTGGCCGACCAGTTCAATCGCCTTGCCCGCCGTCAGATCGGTCAGCACGAAACTGCCCTGGTAAACCGAACGCTCGCCATCAGGCAACGGGAACCGCTCGTTTGTCACCGCAGTGAACGCCTCGACCGCGTGGGTCAACGCGTCGATTCCGCTGTCGGCGGTGACATGAACCGGACAACTGACCGTCAGTCGAGGATCGACGACCGAGAGTCGCGGCCGCAGGAAGTCGCTGAGAATGGCAACCTTGATTCCCCGTTCGGGATCACTCAACACGCTCGCCGCAGTCACCTCCGACCCCGTCCCCGCCGTGGTTGGCACACAGGCCAGGGGAAACACCGGGCCGGGAACAACACAGTCGCCAAGGTAGTCACTCGGGTGGCCGCCGTGTGCCAGCACGCAGGCGGTGACCTTGGCCAGGTCCATGTTGCTGCCACCACCCAGCCCCAGCAGCCATCCGGCCTTCGCCTCGCGGGCCGCCTCGGCACACGTCATCGCCAATTCCAGCGGCGGCTCCGGACATCCCTGAGAAAACACCTCCGATTCGATACCGGCCGCGTCCAGCACCCCTGTCACCTGGTCACACACACCCGCCTCGACAAGCATCTCGTCGGTCACGACCAGGACCCGGTCCGTTTTGGCTCCCAGTTCATGAAGATGGTCCCCCAGCGAAGCAATCGCATCGACGCCGAAAACGATCCGGCCGGCCGAGTGGAATGTCCAGGTGGTACGCATCGACGATGAACTCCTTGCTGTCGGATTCGGGTCCGTGTGTGACCCGGGGCGAGGTATGATCGCGATCGCGCCCGCCTGTGTCCACTCTCGACACGATTGTCCAAGCTGACGCTGGTCGAGAACACGAACCCGTCATAGGATAGATGCCCCGGCGGGCTGACAGCCTGCCCCGCTGACGGACGTCTCGGCTCGCACTCGAGCCAACAACCGGAAAAGAAGAGGCCCGAACATGAAACGCCTGAAAATGAACCTGCTGGCTTACTCGATCGGGATGGCCCTTCTCCTGGCCGGTTGTGGAGACGGAGGAAACGG
>DLVV01000459.1 GCA_003445035.1 Planctomycetaceae bacterium
CAGGGAAATCACGAACACCGGCACCAGCATCAGCCGGAAAATCGAGATGTAATTCGGAATCGTCATCAGTCACGCGCCTGACCTGGCGGCGCTTGGGGTTTAAGCCAACGCGCCTTTGACGACGTGGCCGTGCACGTCGGTGAGACGGAAGTAGCGCCCCTGATATTTGAAGGTCAGCCGTTCGTGGTCGATGCCCAGCAGGTGCAATATCGTGGCGTGCAGGTCGTGCAGGTGCACTTGTCCCTGGACCGGGCGATAACCGAAATCGTCCGTCTCGCCGTGCACCAGTCCGGCTTTCACACCGCCGCCTGCCAACAGTGTGCAAAAACTCTCCTGTTGATGTTCGCGGCCGTGTTTTTCGATCGGGCTTGTTCCCGAGAGATCCTGGCTCCAGTAAGTGCGGCCGAACTCTCCGGACACCACGAGCAGCGTGTCGTCCAGCAGGCCACGTCTTTTGAGGTCCCGGATCAGCGCGGCAATGGGTTGGTCTGCTCTGGCACAAGAACCGGGCAGGGCGTTGCGGATGTCGCCGTGATGGTCCCAGCCACCGATCGTCACCTGCACAAACCGCACACCAGCTTCACTGAGCCGGCGTGCCATCAGGCAGGCGCGGCCGTTGACATCGCTGGCACCGCCGCCGATGCCGTACATCTCCAGCGTCTGCTTGGATTCTCGTGAGAGATCGACCAGGCCCGGCGTTTTCGCCTGCATGCGGAAGGCCAGTTCAAACGACTCGATGATGCCCTCCATCTGCGAATCGGTTTTGACGCGGTTCAACAGACGTCGGTTGATGCGTTGCAGGAAGTCCAGCCGTTGCCGCTGCAGCTCTGGCTTGGGGTCCGGGTCGCGGAGGTTGGTGATGGCGACTTCGCCGGTCTGCCGTGGCACGCGCAGCGGTGTGCCCTGGTGGATGGCCGGCAGGAAACCGGCACCGTAGGTTCGCCCGTCACCGGGTGGATGAATCGTGATGAAACCGGGCATGTCCCGGTTCTCGGTACCGAGGCCGTATCCGAGCCAGGCGCCCATCGACGGTCTCGCCTCGGCGATGTGACCTGTGTGAAACTGCAGTGCGGCCGGTGCGTGCGCTTTGTTGTCGGCAACCACCGCTCTCAGCAGGCAGAGTTCATCCGCCACGCCGGACAGATGGGGCAGCAAGTCCGACATCATCATTCCTGATTGCCCTCGGGGACGTACCGGTTTGACCGGGGCCATGGGCAGGAACTGGGCCACGCCCACACGAAGCTGTCCGTCGTCGCCAACCGGCGACTTGATGGCCTGTCCGTGCTTGCGAGTGATGTAGGCCTTCGGTGCAAAGAGATCGCCCTGCGAAGGGCCGCCGGCCAGGAACACAAAGATGACCCGCTTGGCCCGTGGAGGAATGTGGGGACCGCCGGGTGCCCGTCGGTTGGACGCAGCATTGGTGTCGGCCATCAGCCCGTCCAGGGCCAGGCCTCCGAATCCGCAGGCTGCTCCCCGCAGAAGCTCGCGTCGACTGAGCGTCATGGTCATCGTCTGCTCTTTCGATTGGCGGTCAACGGGACCGCACGGGGGTGCCGTTGATCACATCCTGATCAGGAATGCATTGGAGGCCAGCAGCGCGTGGCACAACTCGGCCCAGCCATGTTGTTTGCCGGCCTTCCGCAAGAATTCGACCGCCTCGCGCCGCTCGATGTCGGTGATAGGACGGTTGAGCAACGTCATCCAGAGAAGCTCGAGGCGTCCGGACTCGTCGGTCTCCTTGCTCATCCGGGTGGCCAGTGCGACGGCGTGCTCCTTGACCACCGGGCTGTTCATCAGGAACAGCGCCTGGGTGGGCACTGCAGTGACCGGTCGCTTGCCGGTCAACTGGGAAGGCTGCGAGAAATCGAACACGTTGCGGAGCACCGCCGGTCCCGGTTGGGCGGCGTGCCGGATGACCGGCAGATAGATCGTGCGTTCGAATTCCTGGCCCGGTCGCCATTTCGCGATCCGGAAGTTCGGGGGATTCACGTCCTTCGGATCGAGACCGCCGACGTTTTCAGGAAATTCCAGGGGCAGGGCCGGACCGCCTGTGGATGGCTTCAGTCGGCCACTCACCATGACCATGGCATCGCGCAAAGCCTCGGCATCGAGCCGGGTGCGATTCATCCGCCACCGCAGACGGTTGTCGGGATCCGCGGCGTGGCCGCGATCGTCGTGACCGCTGGCCAGGCCGTAGGTGCGACTGAGGACCAGAGAGCGAATGAGCTTCTTCTGTGACCAACCGTCACGGACGAACTGCCGGGCCAGGGAGTCGAGCAATTCGGGGTGTGAGGGCCTGTCGCCGGGCAAGCCGAAATAGTCGACCGACCGAACAAGACCTTCTCCAAACAGCTTCTGCCAGATGCGATTCACCGTGACCCGGGCCGTCAGCGGATTCGTGGCCACCCAGTCCGCCAGTTGCCGTCTCCCGCTCTGTTTTTTCGGAATGCTGGGACGACCCTTGGAAGCCACCTGCAGGAAGCCCCGTGGCACCTGTTTGCCCAGGGCACGCGGGTCGCCGCGGATGGTGATCCGCATGGCCGTCGGATTCTCGACGTCTCTGACACCATGAATCCTGGGCACGCTGGGAGCAAAGAACGTCGCATGCAGAATCAGCTTGTTCAACTGGCCGATGCGGTCCAGTCGGTCCTTGCGTTCTTTTTCCAGCTTGTCACGTTCGTCTTTGGAGAGATCCTTGTTCCCGAGCCGTTTGTCCAGTTCCGACCGGCGGTCCCCGGCCTGTTTTTGTTCACGTTTCCAGCGGGTGAGCGTTTCAGCGTGCTCCTTCTCTCTTCGGGCCCGATCGGTTTGCTGGGATTTCGTTTCCGGCAGTTCGATGACATTCACGTCGCTCCACACGCCTCGCTCGGTCTTGAAGACGGTCGACGTGCCGTGAAAGAACCCGGCCATGGCGTAATAGTCGCGCTGAGAAACCGGGTCGAACTTGTGGTCGTGGCACCTTGCGCATTCGAGCGTCAATCCGAGGAATGCCTTGCCGACCTTGTTGAGTTGCTGGTCAACGATGTCCACCAGCAGCTTGGCCTTGTCGGATTCGACGATCTCGATGTCTCCGAGGACCAGGAACCCGGTCGCCGTCAGGCTGGCGGCTCGTTGCTCAACGTCTCGGATGTCGGCGGCGATCAGGTCGCCGGCAATCTGTTCGCGGATGAAAGTGTCGAACGGCTTGTCATCGTTGAAGGTGTTGATGACGTAATCACGGTATCGCCAGGCGTGTTGAGCGAAGACGTTGTTCGATGTGCCGACCTGGTCGGCGTAACCCACGAGGTCCAGCCAGTGCCGGGCCCATCGTTCTCCGAACGCCCGCGAGCCCAGCAGGCGATCGACCACTTTTT
>DLVV01000293.1 GCA_003445035.1 Planctomycetaceae bacterium
GCGACAAGGGCGACCGAGAAGAAGCGAACCGGCCGCGGTGCTCTGAAAGACCGGTCAGAAGTGACAACATTCGAATCATTGAGTGTGGGTGGAGCTTCATCCAATGGAGGGGCAAGCCGGGGATCCGGACGGGCGGCTGACGGAGCTCCCCGGCAATGGGGAGTCGCGTCACTGGGAGCGACGATTGGCTACGAACGATCGGTTGATGTGAAGGTCGAACAGAACGGAGTGACGGTTGTCGGACAACCTCGGATCGATGTGACGACCAAAGGTGGAGATTTCCTGCCGGTCGAGGAACTCAAGCGGAAGGTGATTCGCGCGGTGCAGCGAACCGCAAGGACCTGGGGGCAACCCCCGGCAAGGTTCTACTGGGTGCCGGCGATTCGGTTCACCGTCAGTCCGGGAGGGACTTTGCACTACGAGCGGCTCAACAGTTTGTTCCGCAGTTGGAGACTCTCGACATCGGTCAACTACGTGTTGCCGACGGCTTCGGAACCGAAGGTGAGGCTGATCGAGGAGCCGAGCCCATGAGACGTCGACGCGAGACATCCCAGCAGGCTGCCGGTGACGACTCGTTTCTTGACATCGTCGCCAACATCGTTGGGATCCTGATCATCCTGATCGTCGTGGCCGGTGTGCGCGCCAGTCGTGCTCCCATCGAATTTCCGGAAACGGTCACCGGGCCGGATGAACCAGAACCTCCGCCAACCGAAGTGGTGACCCCTCCTCCGCCCGCAACCCCGTTTCGGGTCACGGCTCCGGAAATCACCGATCGCACCGACGAAGTCACCAGGCTGTCGGATGTGTCGTCAGAAGTCCGAGGCCGTCTCGCTGAGGCTCTCAAGACGTTGTCGACCGTCCGGAGACGGGCCGCCGAGAGGCACGAGCAGATCACGTCGGTGCGAAAAGAGCAGGCCGATCAGCGGCCGGACGTGGGTGCCCTGTCCCTCCAGGTCAAGGCGGCACGCGGGGCTGTCAAGGATCTTGAACGAGAACGGAAGCAGGCTCGCCTGTTACTCCAGAAACTCGTTGCCACACCCACCGACAAAGTGGTCAATGTGCCACACCGGTTGACACCGGTTGGTCGCAGCGTACGTGGTGCCGAACAGCATTTTCACGTGAGGAATGGCCGTGTGGTTCTGATCCCACTGGATCGGCTCAAGCAACGGGTTCGAGACCAGATGGCCCGCTACGGTCGCATGATGTCCCGTTTCCGCAAACACGAGGGGCAGGTTGGTCCGGTCGAAGGCTTCGTGATGGAATACACCGTCGAACGGCTTCCGGTGGCGGCGGTGGATGAACTACGACGGGGTCGGGGAATGATCCGGATCGGGGTGACGCGTTGGACAATTCAGCCCGAGCCCGACCTCGAGTCCGAACCGATCGAGGTGGCGTTGTCCAGCAGTTCGAGGTACCAGACGGTCCTGCGAGCGTGTGGACCCGAGACGGCACTGACCTTCTGGGTCTACCCCGACAGTTTCTCGGAAGTGAGGCGGTTGCAGGCGGCGGCACACAAGGCCGGGTTCCGGGTCGCTGCGCGGCCGCTGCCTCCGGGCGTCACGATCTCGGGATCTCCCGACGGCACCCGATCACAGGCCCAGTAGCCGGTCGTGGTTCCGGCGTCACTTTGCCGATCCACTACTTCTTCTTGGGGGCCGGTTTGGGGGGCAGGCTGCGGAGTTGAATGGGCCGGTTGGGCAGCAGCGATCCTCCTCCGACGGCCCGGACCGCCAACTGGACGCCGGGCAGCACGCGGGCCTCGTTGTCCTGTCCGGCGGCGATCGCGATCGTGAAGGTTGTCTTTCCAGCCGGGACGACGGTCTTGCCGCCGACAAAACCCGACAGTTTTTTGTCGATGATGATCTCCAGCTCGACCGGTCCACTGAAGCCGGGATCGCGTTTCACCGTGCCGCTGACATTGTTGACGATGTTGCTGGCCAACGTGGTCGTCTTGGGGTCGAAACTCACGGTGACGGCATTGCGGACCGGGATCCGGAAGGGCCGCGAGAAGACGCGTCCCTGGACGGCAGTCGCATACCCGTGCGTCAGCAGATCCCCTCGGAGGACGAATTCGATCGCGGCAGCGGGCACGTCAGCCGGGACGGACAGCGTGATCGATGCCGGCGGTCCATCGATGGTGATTGCCTGGTTGGGCATCGCGCGGACGATCGGCCGGTTGCCCTTGCCCCGGTTCTTGGGGTCGATGGGGCGGAGGGGTTCGTTGGAAAGCGAGGCAATGCGGATGGCCTGGCCGGTTCGGTTTTCCGGGACCAGGCCACGGGCGGCCACGGTGATGCGGGCCGACTGGCCGCGGTAGATCGCCACGGGGGTGGAGACAATTTCCAACGCCGCGCCGCTGGGACGGGTCAGCCCGACCGGCAACAGGTCCTCGTGGCCGGGGACCGACTGGCTGGCCACGCGGGCGTTGCGACGCAGGATCGGCTTGGTGCCGACCGATTCGCCCACCAGGCTGAGAGATCGCAATGCGTTGTCGTTGCCGCCGGACGACCGGGTCACGGTGATCGAAACGACTCCGGCCACCCCGGCAGCGATCGACGACGGAGTGAGTCGGACTTGTTCGTCGCCGACGACCGACAGGGCGATCGCGCCGTTGTAGCCGGCCCGGTTGACCTGCAACTTGATCATCGCCGAGCCGACCCGTGGCAGGTTCAACTGTGACGTCTGCAGAGCCAGTGAGAAATCGGGGCGGCCGATCGGACTGGACTGCAGGCGATACAGGAAGTGTGAACCGCCACGACCATAGAGGTCGGCCACGGCGACCTCGATCCGGGTGACTTTCTCGGGGACGGTGAAGTCCAGACGAGGGTCGCGGGATCCGGCCCGGTCCTGGCTGGTGGCCACGGGTTTCCCGTCGACAAGGACGGTCAATTCGCCGTCGATCGGGGAATCGATGGCTCGTCCGGCGACATTCAGTCGCAGTTTCTGTCCCGGAGTGACATCCAGAGAGAAGCGATCGGTCTCACCGGGCTTCGAGATTCTCCCGCTGATCGTCAACGGAGCCTTCAACGTGGCTGAGAACCTGGAGTCGATGGCGGTCCCCGGCTTGTTGGGTTCGACCACCTCGGTTCCCCGGGTGATTCTCAGTACCGGGGCGGGGCCGAGCAGGCCCGCGAGCTTGGGCGTGCCGACCAGCGCGCCGGTCAGTGAACCGGATTTTCTCAGGTCGACGGCCAGGGTTGTGCCGTTGGGCAGTCCGGTGCCGACTGGCGTCACGCGAATTTCACTGCCGGCGATCGCAGCGGGTGGAAAGACGGTGTCGACCAGCACCAGGTCGCCGATCTTGACTCGAAAGTGGCTGTTGGCTGGTGCCTTGTAACTGAGATCGTGGATCTCGATGGCATAAATCCCGTCGGCCGGCACGGTGACCTCGGCCCGTGTGTCACCCTTCAGTGGCACTTTCGACCACTCAATCGCCAGCGGTGTTCCCTGGGCGTTTTTGATCTCGATCACCGGCTCGCATGACGCCCCCAGTCGACGAGACTCGACGTCGGCCACCAGCCGTTGCCCTTTTTTTGCCTGGACGAAACCCCGGGCAATTTGAGATCCGGAGATCAGGCCCGAGAGGGCGACGGGGAGTTGGGCCGGTGTCTTACTGGACGCTGCAGTGACCGAACGCTGAGGCAGCCGATCGACGGCCATTGTCAGGGGGTTGCTGAGGCCCCCGGCAGTCGAGACGCGGACCGGGAACAACCCGGCCGGCGCATTGTCTGCGAGCGTGATGTCGATAGTCAGTTGGCCCGCATTGGATCCCTTGACCACCTTGGCCTGGAGCCCGGGCACCGGGGCCAGCAGCAGGGGGTTGGGTGCGAGGTTCTTGCCGGTGAGCACGAGGCGGGTGGTCTGCCCGATCTGAAGTCCACGCAGCGAAACGGCAGAGATTTGCGGCGCGGCCGGCAGTGCGGCAGCCGGCTGCTTGTCACGGGCAAAACGTTTCCCGGCATCTGCTCCAGCGACTTCGGAGAACAACCTCGCGGCCTCGGCCGCAGTCAGTTCGCGGTCGAACAACTGAAACTCGTCGACGACTCCGCTGAAGTGTTCCTGGGCCGGGGTACTGGCACCAATGGTCAGCGGAGCGGAGTTGGCCAGGCCGGCGGTCTTGACGTCCAGCAGCCAGACATCGGTGCCCTGTACCAGGTCGCGGTCGGGTTTGCCTACCCGGGTGGCGGGTTGTCCGTTGACGAACAATCTCACGCGGACGTCGTCGGCCGCGGTGTCCTTGTCTGCGGCCGGTGCGTCCCCGACGGACAGCGATGCGACCAGGTGCACCCGTTGGCGGACGCCGAGCAC
>DLVV01000079.1 GCA_003445035.1 Planctomycetaceae bacterium
GGCATGATGGGCGGCATGGGGGGAGGTATGGGCGGCGGCATGCCCGGCATGGGTGGTGGCGGCGGTATGGGTGGCGGTGGTGCGATGCCCGGCATGGGCGGCGGCGGCGGCGGCCCGATGGGTGGCGGCGGCGGCGGCCCGATGGGTGGCGGCGGCGGCTTCCCGGGTGGTGGTGGTGGTGGTCCGATGGGCGGCGGCGGTGGCGGCGGCGGTTTCCCAGGTGGGAACCGCTAGGCGGTCCGGCCTCCAAACCGATCCTGTCAGCGGGTCGTTGTCGTTTCGGTCTGGGGCTGGTCGACGACCAGTTCGCGGATCTCCGCAGCGATGAAGAACGACCCGGTCACGCAGACCAGGTCCTGTCGCCCGGACAGTCTCCGGGCCAGGTGCCATGCCGAGGCGGGGTCGGCGGTGGCGTGGACAGGGATGTCGAACAGTTCACGGACACGTCGATGCAATGTCTCGACCCGGACCGCTCGCGGGTTGTCCTGGAACTGCGTCAGGATCACCGTGTCAAAGCTGGGCAGAAGTTGCCTGAGCAAACCGTCGACGTCTTTGTCGTGGGAGGTGGCAAAGATCAGGACGCGTTGTCGCCAGCCGGATGCCGGGTGACTCGAATCGAGGGTCTCGAGCAGAGCCCGGATACTGGCCCAGTTGTGTGCTGCGTCGACGATCACCGTCGGATGGTGTCCAATTGTTTCGATTCGTACAGGCCATGCCAGGCCGGCGATCGCTGCACATGCCGGCTCTCTCGGAACCGAAGATCCTTCATCATCGACCACATCGATGGCCGCGGCCGCAAGGGCCGCGTTGGCAGCCTGGTGCCGTCCCGGTAGGGGAACGGAGATTTCTGGCCACGACCCCGATGGGGTTGAGACCCGAACGACGTGTCGCCGGGGATCGTGGTCAAACGAGATCTCACGCCCCAACCGCCACACGGTGGATTGGCAGTCGGCGGCGACATTTTCGATGGCCCTCAGCGCACGCGGCTGGCTGACTCCGCAGACGACCGGTACTCCGGGTTTGATGATCCCGGCCTTCTCTCCGGCGATCTCGGCCAGGTCGCTGCCCAGCAGTCGAGTGTGGTCTCGGCTGATGGTGGTGATGACCGAGGCAAGCGGTCGGCAAAGGTTGGTGGCATCGAGCCGACCACCAAGTCCGACCTCGAGCACGGCTCCCTCGACACGGTTGGCCCGAAAGTGTTGCCAGGCCAGCGCGGTGGCCAGTTCGAAGAAGGTGGGGGAAATCCTGCCCGGTTCGGCTTCGATCTGTCGTACGATCCCGGCAATCTCGTTGATCAGACAGGTCATTTCCGGCCGGGTCGGCTGCACCCCGTCGACGGTCATCCGTTCTTCGAATGCCTCGACATGCGGTGAAGTGAACAGACCTGTGCGGCGGCCGGCCGAGGACAGGCCGGCCGCGATCATCGCCGCGGTTGACCCCTTGCCCTTGCTGCCGGCGACATGAACCACCGGGATCTCGTCCTGGGGATTGCCGATCCGTTCGAGCAGTCGCGCCATGCGGTCGAGCTTGAAGTCTCCGGCCGAGTAGAGGTCACCGTTGAGTCGTTCGTAGTTGATCCGACCGTACAGGAACTCGACCGCCTGCTCGTATGTTTCGATCGCTCCGTGCATCGTCGTCGATCGCCTCGGCCGTCTGCGGAATGCGGCTGAGTATAACGGGGGGGAAGAAGTTGCGGAATCGGGTGAGGAGCGGATTGATCGCCGTCGTTTGGATTGAACGTGGGGGGCCGGTGCGGTCAGAATGGGGAGACAACCAGGAACGACAACCGTGTGAAGACGTGACGATGTCGGTGAGTATTCATTACTGCAGGCTGTGTGGTTTTGCCCAGCATGCTGAGGCAATCGCGCAGGCGGTGAGCGTCGAACTCGGACTGGCCACCGAACTCCAGGAGGCCGTCTGGGGGACATTTCGTGTCGAGTGGTCCGGGCAGGAGATCTACAACCGCTGGCGGACGCGGGGGATCCTGGGTCGACTTGGCATGGGACGCACGCCGACGCCCGAAGAGATCGTGTTGCTGCTGACCGGTGTCACGGGGTCACAGCCGGCCCAATCCGCAGACGACGGAACTTGACCACGGTGCTGTGGTTCTGGAGGCCAAGGAAGCCCTTGAGTTTTCTCAGTGCCAGTTTCGGGTGACTCTTGGGAGTGATCTCGACGATCGTCACGCCGTTGTGGCTCGTGGTGATGTGTTGTCCGGTGCAGTTGATTTCCATCGTGTTCCACTGGCCGGCGGGGCGGCAGACTCGAGCACTTGCCCCCGCGATGGCGTAGACCGATCCACAGTACTGGTAATCCTTGAGCTTGCCGTATTTCTTGGCGTTGTCGTCGAGCACCTGGACCTCGAACCCGGCCGGGGGCAGGGTCTTGTTGTCGCGGTGGTGTTTTCCGTCAGCCGGCACCCTGACGTAGATGCCGCTGTTGCCACCCGGCGAGACCTGGTACTGGAATCTCAGGTTGAAGTCCCCGTACTGCTTGGTGGTTCTCAGCCATGGTCCCTTCTCGCCGCTGCACTCGATCGTTCCCCGATCGTGAGTCTGTTCATCGAGTGCCCCGATCCCCGTGGGATTGCCTCCAAGTTCCTGGTAGCGAGCCACGGCACGGCTCCAGAGTTTCGAGTAATTGGTTCGCGATTTCCGGCGTTTGACGCGCCAGCAGATCTCCGACGGCTGACCGGCTCCTTCCCAGCCGGTGAGGTCGCGGCCGTTGAAGAGGCTCGTGTACCCAAGCTCGGTGACCTGGATGTTGCGGAACCGCATGCGACCGCCGGAAGGCACCTCGACCTGGATCCCGATGTGTCCGCGGTCGATTGTCATCCCGCTGGCGCGGTAGGCGGGACGTCCGTTGATTACCAGCGACAACGTGTCCTTGACGACGATGATGTCGAAGCTGTTCCACTTGCCGCGTTTGACCAGTCCCGGAGGAGGCGTGGCTCCCTTCAATCCACCGCAGGCTCCTTCGTTACCTTCGGCGAGGTTCAACTGGTATCCCTGGCGGGGGAACGGTGAGCCACCGACCCGCGTGCGGACGTAGATTCCCGCGTCGTACTTCGACGCCTTCTCGGCCTTCCACTCGACGTGCATCAGGAAATCGCCGTACTGGTGATCGCTGCGGAGCCAGCCGTTGCCGTCGATCAGGTGGATCTCGTCATCGTCCGCCTCGGCCTTGCAGTTGTTCTCGATGGTCCAACCCGACAGGGTCGTGCCGTCAAACAGTGGGTAGGAGAATCCGGCGGCCGAGGCCGACGACACCAGCAACAGCGCGGCCAGGCAAGATCGAGTCAGCATCAGTCGTTTCTCCCGGTGACCAAACCACGCGGAGACGGTTTGTCCGTCACGCGTCACTTGGACGCCTTCTTTTTCTTCTTCTGGTCGGACTTGTTCCCGGCCGGTTTCTTCTTGGCCGGTTTCTTGTTGAAGTCACCTGCGGTGACGACGACCATTTTCTTGGGATTGAAGTACTTGCGAGTGGCCTTCAGGACTCTCTCGGTGGTGGTGGCCGACACCCGCTTTTCCAGTTCAGCTTCGAAAGCGAACGTCCGTTTGGCGAAGAGCGTGCCGGCGAGCATCCCGGCCAACCGGGCATCGTCGGTGCGGCTGACCCGCAACGACTGCAGGAAACCTTTCTGGGCGGCGGCGAGTTCGGCGGGGGTGACGCCGGACTTGAGCAGCTTGTCGATTTCTTCGCGGATCGCCTTGATCACCTTGGGGGTATTCTGGGGGTTGGAGATCGCCCCGATGGTCAGGCTGCCTCGCTGGTCGACGCTGGTGGCCCGAAAGAAGGAGGCGATGCTGTAGGAGAGTCCCTCCTTTTGTCGGACGCGGTCCCCCAGGCGTGAGGCAAGTGAGCCGCCGCCGAGGATGTAGTTGGACATGATCAGCGACGGGTAGTCGGGGTGCGAGTCCTTCATGGAGAAGACGATCCCGGCGTAATACACAGCGTTGGCTTTGTCGGGAGTGAGGATCCTGTGGCTTCCCGGTTTGTAGGGGAGGTCCCCGTGTCGCTGGATGTGCTCGTAGGACTCGTCGGCTTCCCATCCGCTGACGAGACTGTTGAGCAGCGGTAGGGTGGCCTTGGGGTCGAAGTCACCGACCACGGCCAGTTCGCCATACGTTCCTCCCAGGAAGTTCTCGTAGAGGGTGACCAACTGCTTCCGCTCGACCGACTTGATCGCGGCAATCTCCTCCTCGATTGTCGGCTCGTACCTCGGATCGCTCGTCTTAAACGGTCGGAACTCTCGACGGAGCAACCGGATGGCCCGTGTTTGAGGCTCGGACTTCTGTTGTTCGAGCGAAGCCAACGCCCGCTGTTTCATCAAATCCAGCTCGGATTGTGGCAGGGTCGGTTCCCGCAGAACCTGCCGGAGCAGGTCCAGAACCTGCGGTAGGCTCGAGCGTGTGGCCCGGACCGAAAATCCCGCGATGCCGGCGCTTCGTCGATCTCCGCTTCCGCTCAGCGTCGCCCGGAGTTCAGCCAGCTTGTCGGCCAACTGGGTGCGGGTGTGTTTCTTGGTGCCACGAGACATCAGGGTCGGCAGGAACTCACCGACGGACGTCTTTCCGCCCAGGGAGTCGGCGGTGCCGTACCGGAGTGTCAACGAGAGTTGCACGGCCTCTCCGCGGGTCTTCTTGGGCAGCATGGCGACCTTGAGACCGTTGTCGAGCGTGGTGCGGATGGTCTTCTTCTCGATGTTCTCCGGCGACACGTCAAACGCTTCCCCTGCGGCCACTGTCTTGCGGCCCTTGTAGTTGCCGATCATCTCGGCGAGGTTCGGTGTGGCGGGGATCTTGGTCCGTACGGGGGCCTTGGTCGGCAGGAACAGGCCGACCGTGCGGTTGTTTTCGACCAGGTACGTCCTGGCAACCCGTTGCACGTCAGCGGGAGTGACTTTTTCGAGTCGATCTCGGTAGATGAAGTACATCCGCCAGTCACCCTGGGCGGCCCATTCGGAGAGTTGCACCGCCAGTCTGCTGGTGTCGTTGGAGGCCTGTTCTCGTTGTCGCAGGGACCGGGCCTGGATCCGCTTGACCTCTTCCTCGGTCACCCCCTTGGCGATCACGTCATCGATCGTGTCGGTCAGCCGGTTGAGCACATCACGGGGATCATTGCCCGGTGTGACCTCCGCCATCAACTCGATCACTCCCGGATCGTGAAGGGCATAGGAGGACCCCCTGAGGCTGGCGGCCCGCTTGGTCTGGACCAGGGCCTTGTAGAGACGGCCGGTGGGGGAACTCGAGAGGATGTCGGTGAGGACGTCGAGAGGGACGAAGTCGGGATGCGGGCCGGCCGGGATGTGGTAGAGCGCTCCAACGACGGCCACTTCACCGACTCGACGCAGCGTCACGATGCGTTCGCCATCCTGCGGCGGTTCCTCCGTGTAGGTATTGGTCAGTTTTCTTTTGGATTTGGGAATCTTGCCGAACGTGTTCATGATCATCCCCATCGCCCGTCGGGGATCGAACTGGCCGGCGACAATCACCATCGCGTTGTCCGGCTGGTAGTACTTTCTGTAGAACGACCTCAGGTTTTCGACCGGGACCCGTTCGATGTCGGCCCGGTTGCCGATGGTCGACTGGCCGTAGTTGTGCCACTCGAAGGCCACGGCCATCATTCTCTGCGAGAGCACCCGCGACGGGCTGTTCTCACCCCGTTCGAATTCATTGCGGACCACAGACATCTCTGAAGCCAGGTCCTTGGCAAGGATCAGGCTGTTGACCATGCGGTCGGCTTCGAGTTCCAGGGCGAATGCCAGGTTCTCGGGACTCGCCGGCAACGTCTCGTAGTAGTTGGTACGGTCAAGCCAGGTGGTGCCGTTGAAGCGGGCCCCGTGATCCTGCAGTTCCCTGGGGATCTTGGGGTGCTTGGCTGTGCCCTTGAAGAGCATGTGTTCGAGCAGGTGAGCCATCCCCGCCTCGCCGTAGCCCTCGTGCCGGGAACCCACGAAGACGGTCAGGTTGACCGTCACGGTGGGCCGCGACTTGTCGGGCACCATCAGGATTCGGATCCCGTTGTCGAGCTTGAACTCGGCGATCCCCTCGACCGCTGTCACAAGCTGGGGCTGGGCTCGCAGTGGTTCGGCGGTCACCAGCAGAGACAGCGCAACGGCGGCCGCCACCGTGACGAGACCCGGTTTCCGGAGACCCAGCAATTGCGATTTCAGCCATCGTGACATGGTCGACTCCCATCTCGAAGTTGCGAGAACTCGCTGAACCGAATGATCCCGCGGAATGTACCAGTCCGTTGGCGGGTCAACAAGCGGTCGGCAGATTCGTGATCCTACAGGTTTTGTGACGCTTGCCGCGTACGCGGCTTCGCCCGAAATGACTTCGGCATGGGATTACCGCTGCACGTGGCGAGTTGCTAGTCTGTGGCGTCGAGTGGTTCGAGACGGACAGGGAGAAGCGGTGATGTCGAAGCGATTTCTTTGTGGCGGCGGTCTTGTCCTGGTCGCGGTGCTGGTGATGTGTGCCGAGACGCTGGTGGCGGCTCCGCCGGGCTGGCCCAGTTGGCGCGGGCCTCGGGGTGACGGACATTCGACCGAAACCGATCTCCCCACCCGGTGGTCCAACGACTCGATCAAGTGGTCAGTGGCCCTGCCCGGCCAGGGTCAATCGTCACCGACGATCTGGGGCAAACGGATCTTCCTGACGACAGCCCTGGAGAAGGGCAAGCGGCGGGTGGTGCTGTGCGTGGATCGGGAGACGCACAAGATCGCCTGGCAGCACACCGCGTTCACCGGGCCCGCCCTGCCGACCCACAACATGAACGGTTACGCCTCGGCCAGTTGTGTGACCGATGGCGAATTCGTCTACGCCTTCTTCGGCGAGGGGGGCGGGATTCACTGTTACCGGGTCGATGGGTCGCCGGCCTGGCAGAAACCGAT
>DLVV01000093.1:0-7285 GCA_003445035.1 Planctomycetaceae bacterium
CTCCGGATCCCCGGCTCTCGGCCGGACCGTTCCGGGCCCGGTGGGGCGGAAACCTGTTGGTCCGTCAACCAGGACGCTATCGCTGGCATGCGTTTCTCAGCGGGACGATCCAGGTCAGCGTGGGCGGCCGCCGGGTGCTGACAGCCAAGTCGGTCAAGCCGGGGTGGGCGAGCAGCGACGAGTTCGAATTGGGGTTCGGCGAGAAACCGTTGGAGATCAGGTACTCACGGACCGGGGCAGTCGGTCGCGTGATGCTGTTCTGGTCTTCGAACCACTTTCCGCTCGAACCTCTGCCCGGCCACCTGTTGTTCCTGTCGAAGCCGCGAGCGGACCTGTTGCGAGTGGACCTCGGCCGCCGGTTGGCCCGGGCGCATCGGTGCAACCGCTGCCACGTTCGGGATCACGATCTCACGGCTCCAGCGGCTCCCGATCTGTCCACCGTCACAGTCGGCACCGCGGCCCGATCGCTGGTCGAACAGATTGTTGATCCGGCGAAGTCGAATCCACGTGGTCGAATGCCGCACACGGGGATGAATCGGGACGAGGCGACGGCGATCGCTGGCTGGCTGAGGTCAAATCGTGCCAAGGTGGAATTGCTCTCGCTGCCGAAGTCGAAGAAGGCGGATCACGAGAAGAACCGGAAGGCCGGTCAGCAGTTGCTCGTGTCGACCGGCTGCCTGGCGTGCCACAGGCTCAACACGACCGGAGGCACATCCGTCGGGTCGGGTCCGGATCTGACCCGTGTCGGAAGTCGACGCTCGCCGGACTGGCTCTGGACCTGGCTGAAAGACCCGTCGCGGCTGAATCGGGATCACCGGATGCCGGTGTTCCGGCTCAGTGACGCCGAGCGTCTTCAACTGGTGGTTGCCCTGTCCGAATCGGGTGGCCCGTTTCAGGAGGGAGCGACCAAGGTCACGCCAGCGGAGGTCAAACGAGGCGGCCAGCTGGTGCATTCGGCCGGCTGTGCCAGTTGCCACCGGTTGCCTGGTCGGGCCGAAACTCTCGTAAAGCGACCCACCGACCTGTCGCGGCCACCCCGGGACTGGGCTTCGAGCTGCCTGGCCAAAACGGCCGATCGAAAGCGGCAGCGGCCGGCTTTCGGCAGTCGATTGTCGCAGGTCGACAAGTCGGCGATCCGGGCGTTTGTCGAATCGCGTGCTGGACGACAACTGGCCGGGTCATCGATTTATGATCGAGGTCGATGGGTGTTGGAACGTCGTGGCTGCCTGGCGTGTCACCAGCGAGGCACTGGCAAGGGGATCGCGTCGGTGGCCGGTGCGGTCGTGGTCGCTTCCCGGGATCTCACCGGGCAGAGCCCGTCACTGGTCCCTCCGGCGCTGACGTCGGTCGGTGACAAGCTGCTGGATGGTGCCCTGGCACGGTCGGTGGCCGGGGAACAGAAGACCGTGCGGATGCCCTGGCTCCGAGTCCGCATGCCGCGTTTCGTCCATTCGGCGGCGGACCTGGAGGCGGTGACCCATTTCCTGATCGCTCACGACCGCATTCCACCTGCGGCTCCGGCTACCCCCCCCGTCCCCGCAAGGAAGGCCGACGAACAGCACCTGCTGGGTGCCCAGGACCTGGTTGGTTTCAAGGGATTCAGCTGCATCGCCTGCCACCACGTGGGCCGGTTTGCTCCCAAGAACGTCGCCCTGGCGACTCACGGATCCGATCTGCTGGGGCTTGCCGGGCGGATGCGTCGCGAGTACTTCCTGCGATGGTGTCGCGAACCTCTGCGGATTTTGCCGGGCATGGAGATGCCCTCGTACAAGAAGCCGATGAAGTTTGTTTTCGGCGGCAAGATCGAACTCCAGCTGGCGGCCATGTGGGACGCCTTGAACGACAAGCGGTTCCAGCCACCGGTCAATCCGAATGCTGTTGAGCAGTTCCTGGTGGTCAACCGGGGTGAGCCGCCACGGGTGGTCCGCGACGTGTTCACGTTGCCCGATTCGGTCGGCGGCGGATCGGTGGCCCGTTCCCTGGCAATCGGATTTCCCAACAGCCACAACCTGCTGCTGGATCTCGACCGGGCCAATCTCGCGGAGTGGACCTTCGGTGACTTCGCCAAGCAGAGGACCCAGGGGAAGAGCTGGTTCTGGGACCTGGTCGGCAGACCGGTCATCACCGGTGGGGAGCGACGCAGCGATGTGGTGCTGGTCACCGTCGACGAAGCGGGAAACCCGGTTGGAGTCCATCGGCCCGAAAGGGATCCGGTCACCGCGGCACAGCTGCTGGGATACCAGCAGGACGAGCGGGGAGCCGTGCACCTGGAGTACGGGCTGCGATTTCGGGTCGAGGACGTGACACTGCCGGTCCACGTTGGGGAGACATTGCAGCCGACGCCCGAATCCGAGTCCGAACAGGGCAGCAGCGGATGGGATCGCAGCCTGTCGATCGGGGTGAGGGATCCGAAGACCGGGAAGGCTCGTGCCGTGCCCGAGGGTGTCGAGTTCCACATCGGTCGGCCGACGGCTCGGGAGTCGTTGGCTGGTGCCACGGTGACAGCCTGGCGTCGCGGTGCGAAGCGGGCCGTCGCTCGAGGAGATCGGGCATGGGGCACTCTGCCCGACCAGGGCAAACAGCAGTTCGTTCGACTGGAAGGCCGGACCCCCGGTGGAGAAGTGGACCGTTTCGCAAGGCGGGGCCTGCTGCGGTACACCACGCACGTGGTCCCCAACCGCCTGTCACTGAAACCGAGTTCACCGCGTCCGATCCGGCCCGAGCCGGTGACCAGTGTGCCCGGTTTCCAGGGTGTCCGGTTGCCGTTGTCCCGGGCGATCATGCCCACGGCGATGACATGGACGAAGGACGGGACCCTGGCGTTCACCTCGCTGAAGGGTCACGTGTACCTGGCGCGTGACACCGACGGGGACGGCCTGGAGGACACGCTCAGCCTGTTCGAGGAAGGGTTGGCGGCTCCCTACGGGATCATCGCCGAGGGGGATGACCTGATCGTGGCGCACAAGCCCGAGGTGGTCCGATTACGCGACACCAACGGTGACGGTCGGGCCGATCTCCGCCAGGTGTTGGCCAGCGGATGGGGCTACAGCGATGACTACCATGACTGGACCTGTGGCATCGTGCGGGACGGTCGCGGTGATCTCTACGTCGGTCTTGGCAGCAACTACTCGCAGAAGAACCGTGCCGAGAAAACCAGTCGCTGGAGAGGGAAGGTGTTGAGGATTTCTCGGGGAGGTCGGGTCGAGCCGGTGGGTCATGCGTTTCGTTATCCCACCGGACTGGCCATCGACGCCGCCGGACGGATCTATGTCAGCGACAACCAGGGTGTGCAGAACACGTTCAACGAGATCAACCACCTGGTGCCGGGTCGCAATTATGGAGTGCCGAGCCGATTCGAGGAGAAGCACGAGTCGGCTGCGGTGAAGCCGGCGATCCACGTGCCGCATCCCTGGTCGCGGAGCGTCAACGGCCTGGCGTTCCTGCCACTGGGCTTCGCGGACCGCTCGGTCGCCGGACACGGGGTCGGCTGCGAGTACGACAGCCGCTTCCTGGTGCGGTTTACGATGCAGGAGGTCGGAGGTGAGATGCAGGGGGCGGTGTTCCACTTCAGCCGTCCCGGAGCCGGCGTGGGCGAGAAGAACTTCGTGGGACCGCTGTCGATCGCCGTCAGTCCCAAGGGAGACATCTATATCGGCAACATCTACGACAGCGGCTGGCTGGGGGGGCGGAACACGGGGACGATCACGCGACTGCGGGCAGTGGCCGGAGGTCCCAACGGGATCCGCGACCTGAAGGCGGTGCCGGGTGGATTCCGCCTGACTTTTGCTCGCCGGGTCGACGCTCGCGCCGCCGCGAAGCCTGGTTCCTATACGGTTTCGGGATACACCCGCACCTGGAAGGGGGGGTACACCACGCCCGATTCCGGACGGCATCGGGCGAAGCTCACTGCCGCCAGATTGTCGGCCGATGGGCTCAGCGTCACGCTGTCGATCGATGGGCTCCGGGCCGGCCACGTCTACGAGGTCACGTGTGGTAAGATCGGGGGTGACGGGGCCGAAATGTGGCCGGCCACCGGGCACTACAGCCTGCACCGGATCCCGAGGAAGACTCCGTGACGCCGCCGACAAGCGAAGAACTGCTGGCGTTCCTCGAGGAACAGTTGTCCGCCGAACGGATGGCCGAGATCGAGCAGGCACTTCGCAGCGACGTGGACCTGCAGCAACGGTTGGCCGGCGTGGTCCGTCAGCACGACCCGGGCGCACACTCGGTGGGCGCCATCTGGCGTCGTCGGCGATTGAGTTGCCCGTCGCGGAGCGACCTGGGCAGTTTTCTGCTGGGTGCCCTGGAACCGATCCGGGCCGAATATATCGAGTTTCACCTGCGGGTGATCGGTTGTCGTTACTGTGCGGCCAACCTGTCGGACCTGGAACAGGAGGCCGGCGACCAGGCCGAAGAGGTGACACGGAGGCGACAGAAGTTCTTCCAGAGTTCGGCCGGTCACCTCGCCAACGACGAAGAATGATCGGCCGCCGCCGGGATCACTTCTTTTTCGCCTTGGCCGCCTTTGCGGTCAGCAGTTCGTAGTGCAGTCGGCCCACCTGCCACATGTAGTGGGGGCCGAACCCGGACCGTGGGCCCCAGGTGTTGGCGACCGATTGCCGAAGATGCTCGACAGCCTTCTTGTCCCGTTTGTGGATGGCGTGGTCGAGACCGATGTAGAGGTGGGCGTAGAAGTGCCGTTTCTCCCGCTCGGTGTCACTGATCTTGGCCGCCTTGATATCAGCCAGGATTTTCTCGGGCTTGATCGTTTCGGAGAACAGCTTGTAAACCGAGGGGAATGGTTCGCGGTCATCTTTCTTGTACTTCAGCAGTCCCTGGCGGGCTTTCTTCAGCCCGTAGGCCCGGGCTTGAGAGAAGAACCGCCAGATGCCGTTCTCGCGATCGACGTTGTCGAAGCTGTCGTAGATCTCGAACTGGTGAGCGGCTTTCTTGAAGTTCTTGGCGTAGAACCAGGCGATGCCACGTCGCCAGTGCGACTTGTCCAGGCTCTTGTCCAACTCGACCATCTTCTCGTAGTCGGCCACGGACTTGTCGAATTGTCCGAGGAAGAACAAGGTGTCGGCGCGACGGGAGTAAAATCCGACCCGGTCGGGTTGCTGCTTGATCTGTTCGGTGAGCTCGGCGACCTGTTTCTCCCAGGCACTGGTCATCATCTTGCGAGTCTCTTTGGAGAGCGGGTGCTTGGCGGGGCCTTCAGCTTTCAGCTTCGGCTGTGGTGAGGCGAGGACGGTGGCCAGGAACAGGACGATGGTGACGGCTTGGGGGCGTGTCATGAGGGGACTCCGGAAAGCGATCGTCGGCCGGATGGCCGACGGCGGTGATCATACCGGCCGGTGGGACGGGTCGCTACACTCGCCGGGAGTCGACGGCCTCGGGGTGGTCGTCCGGGAACCTGCTGGCGGGTAGGGGGGGAGATCATGACGGACCTGGCTGGTCGAGTGGCCGTGGTGACCGGTGGTGGCCGCGGGATCGGTGCCGCCATCTGTCGTCGACTGTCGGAAGCCGGAGCCCGGGTGGTGGTGGCCGAGATCGATGTCGAGTCGGGGCAGGCGGTGGCCGACGAAATCACCGACGGGGTGTTCATCGAGACCGACGTGACCTGTGAGGAAAGCGTCCGCGGGATGGTGTCACGGGTGGTCGAAGAACTCGGCGGGATCGACATCCTCGTCAACAACGCCGCGGTGTTCGTGATGCGCGGCATCGATGCCAGCGACGACGAGTGGCGTCAAAGCCTGGAGGTCAACGTGCTGGGAGCCGCCCGGATGGCCCGGGCGGTGGTGCCGTTGATGCAGGCGGCCGGTCGCGGGGCCATCGTCAACCTCGGCTCGATTTCCAGTTTCCTGGCCCAGCCCGAGTTCGTCACCTACAACGCGTCGAAGGCCGCCATTGCCAGCATGACGCGGTGCCTGGCACTGGACATGGCGCCCCACGGGATCCGGGTCAACGCCGTGTGTCCCGGGACGGTCTGGACGCCGGTCGTGGAGCGGATGGCGCGGGATGAAGGACTCGATCGCCAGGCGGCCGAGACGCATCCGGATTTTGGCGGGGCACACATGCTGTGCCGGTTGGCCGAACCCCGGGAAATCGCCAACGCCGTCTGTTTTCTCGCCTCCGACGAAGCGTCGTTCATCACCGCCGAGTGCCTGATGGTCGACGGTGGCTACGCAGCGAAGTGATTCAGAGGTCGGACGGAGCGGCTGAAGCCGGCGGAACGGCGTGGTGGTTGTGCAGGTGCGGCGGTTCGACGAAGCGGATCGTCCACGCCAGGGCCACGCCTGCCAGCAGGCAGGCCGAGTACTTGATGCGGTCGTGGGAGTGGAACTGGATTTCCGGCAGCAGATCACCCAGGGCGATGCACAGGAACACTCCCGCCGAAAAGGCCAGCGCGGCCGGGACCAGTCGGCCGGCCGACGCGTTGCTGAGCTGCAAGTCGATCAGCAGATAGAACATCAGGGCCGCGGCCGGGCAGACCGCGGCGTAGACCAGGTTGACCTTCCACTGGGACTGACTGGACCATCCCCCGGCGGCCATCAGAGTTGTGATCGACATCGAGTCGAGAGGCTTGTGGAGGGCGATGGCCAGGAAGGTGCCCACGCCAGCAAACGCGGCCGGCTGGCTGCCGCCGGCTGACACCCCCGCCGCCACGGCGGTGGCCAGCGCCACGCCGTCGATCAGGGTGTGGACGGTCAGGCCCACAAACACGCCGGTCCAACTCAGGGAGTGTTGTGCCCCGTGGTGATGGGCGTGGCTGTCGTCGTGTTCGTGATCGCATGCCGCCGCGTCTTCGACGTTCTCCACAGATCCGTGCTGGTGAAAGTGCAACGCCCGCACCAGGAAGAACATTCCCAAAAGGCCGACCATCAGGTACAGCATCGCCGCATCGAGTGACTCGCCGTGTTCGACCGAGTGCGGCAGCATGTGGAAACAGGCCACGCCGAGCATGAAACCGGCGACCAGGCTCATCAACGCGTGCAGCCGCACGTGGGTGAAGCGGATCACTCCGGGTAACCAGCCGCCCAGCAGCGAGACGATCGCGATCAGGACGGAATAAACCAGCAGTGTGATCACGATAGGTCGCCGACTCGAGGCGGAGGGGGGAACCAACGGGAGAAGATCGGTGCGTTGGCGGCATCAAGCTCGTAAGCCGTCGACTCTAGACGCCGCCGGGGGCGATTCTCAAGGCACCGGCGGCGGATAGCATTCGCGCCGCAAGAGACGATGGCTATACTCGGCCCACGCTTCTTGCCCGATAGTGTAATGGTAG
>DLVV01000093.1:7335-19727 GCA_003445035.1 Planctomycetaceae bacterium
AACCAGCCGCCCAGCAGCGAGACGATCGCGATCAGGACGGAATAGACCAGCAGGGTGAGCACGGTGGATCGCCGACTCGAGGCGGGGGAGGGAACCAACGAGAGATGATTGGCGCGTTGGCGGCATCAAACTCGTAAGCCGTCGATTCTAGACGCCGCCGGGGGCGAATCCCAAGGCACCGGCGGCGGATAGCATTCGCGCCGCAAGAGACGATGGCTATACTCGGCCCACGCTTCTTGCCCGATAGTGTAATGGTAGCACGAGTGACTCTGAATCACTTAGTCTAGGTTCAAATCCTAGTCGGGCAACTTGTTCCGGGGTGTTCTCCCCTGCCGGGAACAGTCACGCATCCGGTTGGTGGCTATTGGCCGTTCGCCGAGCCCTCGTCCTCGCCGATGCCCAGGGCCGTTGCGGCGTTTCGCCAGAAGATTCCTTCGATCTGGTCTCGTGACAGTTCGGCCGTTTCGGCTGCGAACTTCAGGGACATCAGTTGCTCGTAGACCGACAGGATCGGTCGGCCGTCGCAGTGGGGGAACTGCAGTCCGGCCACGTCGGCATCGAAGTGCTGCCAGGCACGACCCAGGGCCGCGTAGTGGCCGTGGAAGAACGCGGCCCCCACACCGTCGGACCCCCAGAAAATGCGGCTGGGATCTTCCCCCGTCAACAGTGTCACGTACGGGCGAACGTCGGTGACCGCTGACGTGTCGTAGTGAATGTTGGGCATGTCTCGCAGACGCTCGATCGCATGCTTGATTGGCCAGTAGGTGAAACTGCGTGCACAGTGGGCCAGGATCCAGCGAACGTTGGGGTACCGACGGGTCGTGAATTCCTCGAGATCGTCGAGGTTGTGGGTGTCGGCACAGCCGTCGAACCGTGACAGGTGCATGGTGACCCACCAGCCGTGCTGGTTGGCCAGTTCGAGCTGCTCGTGAGGCAGGAACTCGTGGATGCGGCACTGGGCGATGTCGCCGGTCACCGAGTAGGTGCGGTAGGGCTTCAGCCCCACGAACTGGGGGTTCTGCATGTCCCGTTCGATGTCCTCGAGTTGGCACGAGGGCGTGACCAGGCGGTTGTGTCGAATTCCGGGGATCCCCGCGATTTCCTGCCGAACCGATTCGACATGCTTGGCCACGTCGATGCCGCTGTAGGGAGTTCCCAGGATCAGGTACTGCATTTTCCGACCGGGGTAGAGGACCTCGGCCCATGAGTTGAGCGTCTCGAGCGTGTCCTCGGGGCGACTGCCGCCGGTGTCGGGATCCGAGTGATTCGAATGCCAGTAACAGTGGATGTGAGCATCGAGGACACGGTCGGGGACAAAGTCAGCCAGTTCCTCGTCCCAGATCACTCGGTCACAGTCACGATAGTCGATCTTGAGTTCTGTCATTCCGGTAGCCACTCCCTGGTTTCTATGAACGGGACCAGTTTAGTTCGACTCGGCCGTGCTTTTCCATTTCGCGACGCGGTTTTCGTTTGCTCCACCGCTGGCATAGAGGTTCAATACCCGGTCTTTTCGTCGCACAGATTCTTTTTGTCGCACTGGAGCACAGGATGCCGATTGCCAACTGGAAGACCCAGTCCCACAACCTCGTTCAGAGTCTGTTGTTCGCCAATCCCCATCGGGTGATCCGCATGCTGGTCCGAAACGAGAAGGGCGAGCGGCAGGAACGCAGCGAAATTCCCGCCCCGGTGCTGCGGATCTACGAGACCGAGGCGCCGCCGGAGCGGATGTGCCTGCGGACGATACAGTGCGTGCAGCACATGCTGATTCCCCCGGGGCATCGGCACGTGCAGGAACTGCATATTCATCCTGATGCCGAGGAACTGGTGGTGGTGATGAGTGGCAGCGGGACCGCGTTTCTCGACGGCGAGAGTTCTCCGGTCACCGCGGGCGACGTGATCCACATCCCGCCTGACACCGAGCACGAAATTCGCAACACCAGCGACGAATTGCTGGGCGTGCTGTTCCTGGCAGCACCGGTTGGCGAGGGGCTGACCCGGTTGGCCGAAGCTCAGGCGAAGGATTCGGCCGAGTGATCGGACTGTGTGATCAGTGACGTGACTGATTATCCTGATAGTCCATGAAGTTGTTCGTTCTCCACAGATGGGTCGCCTTTCTGGCCGTGGCGGTCGTCGTCGTGACCGGGTCGGTTCGGGCCGAGGATCGCCGGCCGCACTGGGCTTTTCAGCCGGTCCGCCGTCACGCGGTGCCCGACGTTCCGGGCCCGACCGCGATCGACCGTTTTGTGAGGGACCGCCTGTCATCCCGGCGACTGGCTCCATCGGAAGCCGCTCCCGAAACGGTCCAGGTTCGCCGCGTGACCCTGGACCTCACCGGTTTGCTTCCGACGGCCGAGTCGGTTGCCGATTACGTGGGCGATCGTCGTCCGGATCGCTGGGAACGGCTGGTTGATCGGTTGCTCACGTCACCGCATTTCGGGGAACGCTGGGGCCGCCACTGGCTGGACCTGGCCCGTTACGCCGACAGCAGTGGCTACGAAGCCGACACCCCGCGACAGATCTGGCCCTACCGCGACTGGGTGATTGATGCGTGGAATGCCGATATGCCGTTCGAGCGGTTTGTCACCGAACAACTGGCCGGGGACCTGCTGCCCGGAGGGGGGGTGTCGCAGAAGATCGCCACCGGCTTCCAATGCAACGTGATCTACGATCACGGGGTCCGTTACGAGGCGATTGTCGACCAGGTGCAGACGGTTGGTTCGGTCTTCCTGGGACTCACACTGGGATGTGCGCAGTGTCATACCCACAAGACCGACCCGGTCTCGCATGAGGAGTTTTACCGGCTCTACGCGTTCTTCAACGAGACGGCGATGGAGCGGTTCTCGCTGCCGGGATTTGATCCCGGGTACCGTGACGGTCTGGTTGTTGCGAAGGATAAGCAGAAGGACCGGCCCAGCGGCCCCGCCACCCTGGTCCTCAAGTCGGCTCCTCAGCCCACACACATCTTCGAGCAAGGGGATCCCGCCCAGCCGGGGCCGAAAGTGGTAACGGGATTTCCCGCGTTTCTGCCTGTCAGGGAGGTTCGTGGTCCCGCGGCGGCGCCGCCCAGTCGCATCGACCTCGCAGGTTGGATTCTCTCGGATCAGAATCCCCTCACCGATCGCGTCACGGTCAACCGGGTCTGGCAGCGGTTGTTTGGTCGGGGCCTGGTGGAGACGGAAAATGATTTCGGAATGCAGACACCGTCCCCGTTGCATCTGGAACTGCTGGATCACCTGGCCCTGGAATTCCGGCGGCACAAACGGCGATTCAAGCCACTGATTCGTTCGATTGTTCTCTCGGCGACCTATCGCCAATCCAGCCGCACGCGAGCCGAACTGTCGGCCGTTGATGCGGAGAACCGGCTGCTGGGTCGGCAACGGAGGTTACGGCTTGAGGCCGAGGTGATTCGCGACATCACCCTGCAGGCCGGCGGGATCCTGTCCACGAAGATGAAGGGGCCGAGCGTGTTCCCTGATCAAACGGCCGGCGTGCTCGACGCACGTGCGACGGCCGCGAAATGGACACCGAGTTCGGGTGAGGATCGCTGGCGACGGGGCATGTACACCTGGCACTGGCGACTGACGCCTCATCCGCTGAAACCGCTGTTCGATGCTCCCGAGGGCGTGACCTCCTGCACCCGTCGCGATCGGTCCAACGTCCCCGTGCAGGCGCTGGCACTGCTCAATGACAGTTCCTTTTATACAGCCGCTCGGGGCCTGGGCGGATGGGGCTGGAAACGAGGCAAGGCGAACTCCGAACGGGTCGACGCCCTGTTTTTCCGGTGCCTCGGGCGTATTCCCTCGCAGATCGAACGGACGGTGTTGTTGAACCTGCTGGCCGATCAACGGAGGACGCTGGTCAGCGACGTTCCGGCCTGTCGTGCGATCCTGGGGATCGATGCCGCCGCCGACGGAGACGGCCTGGCGGACCGGGCTGCGTGGGTGCTGGTCGCACGAGCGGTGCTCAATCTCGACGAGTTCTTTACCCGGGAATGACGATGGCCATCGACAACATCTTGCCTGCCGCTGGCTCAACGGATGTGTCCCGCCGCGCGTTGTTCGGCGCCGGTGGCGTGTCGCTGGCCTCACTGGCGATGTCCAAATTGGCCACTGCTGCCAACGGCGCGACGTCGCCACGGTCGCACTTTGCCCCTCGGGCCCGCTCGGTGATCTTTCTCTTCCAGGTCGGAGGGCCCAGCCAGTTGGACCTGTTTGATCCGAAGCCGGAATTGAACCGGCGGGACGGGCAGGAGTTGCCCGAGAGTCTCCTGAAGCAGGTCACGTTCGCTCAGATCCAGGAAAAGCGGCCGCGTTTGATGGGGTCTCCCTACCGGTTCCGCCGCCACGGCGAAAGTGGAGCGTGGGTTTCGGAGCTGGCTCCGCACATGGCCGGGATTGTCGACCGCATCACGATCGCCCGCACGTTGCGGACCGATGACACAAACCACATGTTTGCTGAACTGTTGATGAACACCGGCTGGCGGCGGTTTGGCCGTCCGAGCCTGGGCAGTTGGGTGGCCTATGGCCTGGGCAGCGAATCGCAGGAGATGCCGGCGTTCCTGGTGCTCGGTTCCAAGCCGCGCAGCAAGAGTGCCAACTACGGCAGCGGGTTCCTGCCGTCCCAGTTCCAGGGAACGGTGTTGCGAGACGCCGGAGAACCGATCGTGAACCTGGCCAACCCGCCCGGAGTCACACCGGGACGGCAGCGGCTCACGATCGACGCGATCAACCGTTTGAACCTCCGGCGGCTGGAAGCCACCGGCGACGATGAGATCCGGGCCCGGATTGCCAGCTACGAGATGGCCTTTCGGATGCAGGCTCGGGCTCCGGAGTTGCTCTCCCTGGGCGGAGAGACTCGTGAGACGCTGGGCCTGTACGGGATTGATGATCCCACGAAACCGTCGTTTGCGCGAAACTGCCTGCTGGCCCGGAGACTGGTCGAGAAGGGAGTCCGGTTTGTCCAGGTGTTCCACGGTGACTGGGATCACCACACCGATATCGGCAACCGGTTGCCTCACGAGTGCCGTGTCACCGACCAGGGGTCGGCCGCACTGGTGATCGACCTGGCCCGTCGCGGGCTGCTCGATGACACGCTGGTCATCTGGGGTGGGGAACTGGGACGGACCCCCGTGGCGCAGAAGCCGATGGCGGCGGGGGGCCGCGTGGGCCGGGATCACCAGATCGAAGCCTTCACGATGTGGATGGCCGGCGGCGGGGTGCGGCCCGGCCAGGTCATTGGCGACACCAACGACCTGGGGTGTTTACCGACCGAGGACGGCTGGCACGTCTATGACCTGCAGGCGACGATCCTGCACGCGCTGGGGTTGGATCACGAGCGGTTGACGTACCGCTACGAGGGACGCGAGTTCCGCCTGACCGACATTCACGGCGAGGTGAAACCGGAGCTGTTCTCGCGGGCGTGAATCACACCTGCCAGCCGGCCCGGAAGGCCGGCTTGATCAGGCCGCTGGCCCGGGGGTTACCCGTCACCGTCAGTGTCTTGTGGTCCCAGCCGAAGCCGTCGCCGCCGGCCCGGTAGGCCACGTTGCCCAGCAGGACCGCTTCGGTCAGCGGTCCCGAGTAATCGAAGTGGCAGGTGGCCGGACCGCCTCCGCGGATTGCTGCGGTCCATTCGCGGTAGAAACCCGGCGAGTCGGCGACCTTCTTCACCTCCAGCTTGGCGCCCTTGAATTTCGCTTCCGGCAGCAGTTGTCGTTTCGAGAACCCGCACAGCAGCATGCCCTCGCTGCCGATGAACAACGTGTTGTTGCCGCCGGCGGAAAGCCCGTGCTTTCTCAGGATGTCGGGTCCTTTCTGTGCGTGGTACCAGTGCAGCATCACCTCGGGGCGGTTGGCTTTGGAGGGGAACTTCATGTGAGTCGCCATCGACCTGGGGGTCGTCAGCGAGTGGACCGGTGGTCCCGAGGCCGAGACGTGGGTCGGGTAGTCAAGATCCAGGGCCCAGAAGGGAATGTCCAGGATGTGGCAGCCCCAGTTGCCGGTCTCGCCCGTGCCGTAGTCCCACCAGAACCGCCAGCCGTAGGGGCAGTAGGTCGAGTGGTAGGGCCGCGGGGCGACCGGGCCCTGCCAGAGATCCCAGTCCAGGTGGGCCGGGACGTCGGGACGGTTGTCGGGCACCTTGGACATGCCGCGATTTCCGCCGATCCAGCTGTGGACTTCGGTGACCGTGCCGATCGCGCCGGCCTGGATCAACTCGACCACGCGGTGGACGTTGGGGATCGTGTGGCGCTGGACACCCAGTTGCGTGGCGACCTTCTGTTTGCGGGCCAGGTCGGTCATCTGCCGGACTTCCCAGATCGAGTGGGCCATCGGCTTTTCGCAGTAGAGGTGTTTGCCGAGTTGCAGGGCGGCCATCGACGGATGGAAGTGGGTGTGGTCGGGAGTGCTGATGACGACCGCATCGACCTGCTTGGCCACCGCGTCGTACATCTTGCGGAAGTCCTTGAACTTCCGGGCCTTGGGGTACCGCTGATAGGCCTTTCCGGCTCTCGCGTCGTCCACGTCGCACAGCGCGACGACATTTTCTCCCAGCCGAACCATCGACCCGAGGTTGGCCGCTCCACGGCCACCGATTCCGATAAAGGCCACGTCGATCTTCTCGTTGGCCGCGGCGTGAGCCCGACGGTTGCCGGTGCCCAGGAACAGGCCGGTGCCGACCGCTGCGGCACTTTTCATCATGTCACGACGATTGATCGAGTGGATCATGGAGGAGACTCCGTTGGCGGGTGGTCGTTGGGCGGACAGCGTGATCGGTCGGCCGGGTGTCGGCAATGTCCGGCAGGGTCAAAGATCCCTGACGCGGCGGCCTTCGCACAGGACCTGTCGCACGCGCTGGAATTCGTCGAGGTAGGTCTGTTCGGTGTCGATCCCCAGGTGGTGGTAGATCGTCGCGTGCAGATCGGCCGGGGTGACCGGCTTGTCGGCGATGTGCCCGCCGTTGCGGGTGGTTGATCCGTAGACCTGTCCGCCGCGGACTCCGCCGCCGGCCAGGATCGCCGTGAACGCGTGAGGCCAGTGGTCACGACCGGTCGACTTGGTGTTGTTGCTCTGGGTCACCTCGCCCATTTTCGGCGTGCGACCGAATTCCCCGACGGCGACGACGAGTGTCGTCTCGAGCAGGCCTCGCTGTTCGAGATCGTCCAGGAAGGCCGGGAAGCTCTGGTCGAACATCGGGCACAGCAGGTTCTTGAGCTTGGGGAAGTTCTGCTGGTGGGTGTCCCAGCAGGTGTTGACGCCGTCGATCTTGGTCGGGTCGATCCAGTTGACGGTGATCAGCGGGACCCCCGCTTCAAGAAGACGCCGGGTCAGCAGCAGGCTCTGGCCGATCCGCGTGCGACCGTAGGCGTCACGGACGGCCGCGGTTTCGCGATCGAGGTTGAAAGCCCGACCGGCCTGCTGTTGCAGGAAGTCAAATCCCCGCAACGTGTCACGGTGGCGACTGGCGACGTCGATGTTGCGGTCGGTGCGGATCGGGCCCGATCGTTCGAACTGTGACAGCAGGTTCCGGCGTCGATCGAGCCGATCGATCGAGACGTCATCGGCCAGTTCGAAGCCCTTCACCCGGAAGTTGTCCTTGTTGGGATCGCCGTCGACCAGCACCGCGTCGTGGCTGCGGCCCATGCGGCCGGCGGTCTGACCGGCGATCAGCCGGGACTGGCCGGGGAACTGCAGGTACCAGGGCAGCACGATCGAGGGCGGCAGGCCGTTGCGAGGCTGGCCGAATCTCATGGCCAGCGAACTCATCGACGGCCAGTCCTCCGGTCGCGACTGGTCGGTGATCGGGGGGAACGGGTAGGGGCGTCCGGTGTAAAGTTCGCTCATCGCCGGGCCGTGCACGTTCATCCTGTGCGTCATCGACCTGAGCAGGCAGAGCTTGTCCAGCCGCTGCGAGAGTCGTGGCAGGTGTTCGCAGATGCGGACGCCGGGCTGGTTGGTGGAGATGCCGTTGAACTCGCCGCGGACTTCGACCGGGGCTCCGGGTTTCATGTCCCAGAGATCGATGTGGCTGGGGCCGCCGAACAGAAAGACGAAGACACAGGACCGGGCGCGTGGGGCGCGGGCGGCGGCCGCCTCTCGCAGACGCAGCAGGTCGCCGGTGCCCAGGCCCAGCATCGAGAGCCCGCCGATTTCCAGCAGGTGCCGTCGCGTGGTCGGTTGCTGAGACAGGGGGCCGTTCATAAAGGCCATTAGACCGCAAAGCCACGGCCGAGTGCAGTCCCAAGTTGTTCTTCAGTCCCAGATGGCCGGGTCAGGCCAGCGGCTGGGCCCCTCGCATGTCGGCGTACCCGCCGCCTTTTGACCCGCTGGGGTATTCGCCGAAGTACCTGCCGTCGTCGGCCGGCTGTGCGGCGGGCTGAAAACGCACATCACAGGAGAGCCTGACACGGGATCGGGGCGAGACGTTGTCGAGTGAACCATGCAGGGTGAACATGTTGACCAGCAGCAGGTCGCCGGTACGGAAATTGGCCGTCAGGAACCTGGTGTCGCGGTCGACGACCAGTTGGACCGGGTCGATGTCCGACGCGCCACCGTAGGCGGCGGCCTGGACCACGTCGTTGGAGCGGTCGGTCGTGTAGTCCACGGCCAGGAACTGGTCGATCAGGTCGGAGAACCGGTTGGAGTGTTCGACGATCGCCAGTGGACCGTCCTCGATCGGGATGTCACCGATCGGGATCCAGGCATTGATCATCGGTTGCGCGCTGCCGGCGAAGAACGGGTAGTCATAATGCAGGGCGGTGGCCCGTCCGACGGGAGTGGGTCGGAGGTAGATCAGGTCGAAGGCCCGGGCGGGTTCGGACAGGACCGTGTCGAGGATCGACTGCAGTTCGAGTCCGTGGGTCAGACGTCTCAGGATCGGCCCTTCGCTGACCCTTTGCCAGAACAGGCCCTCGTCTTCTACCGGGTCGAGTCGGCGGCTTTTGCCCGTCGCCAGCCCCTCGGCGGGCGGATCGGCGATTTCGCCCACGCCGGCGAGTTGCCGGAAGACCTCCTCCCTGGCCGCCTGCACCAGGTCGACATCCAGGTTGTCCCGCAAAAAGAGGTAGCCGTCTTCGGCAAGGCCGTCGGCGAGCTGAGCCGGATCCGATCGGTCACCGTCGAATGGGGTCAGGGTGCCGATGCGGTCCTCGGGGATTGTCAGTCCCTGGATCGTCACCGGGTGAGGCAGGGGGTCGGGCATCAGGAGGGCTCGTCGAGCGTGATGACGTTGGCGACCCCGCCGTCGACGGGAATCGTGTGTCCGGTGATGTAGGCCGACGCATCGGAGGCCAGGAAGGCGACGGCCCCGGCCACGTCGTCGGCTTCCCCCCAGCGGCCCAGCGGTACGCGGGCCATGACCCGGGCCGAGCGTTCGGAGTTGTTCTGGAGAGCCTCGGTCATCGGGGTACGGATCCAGCCGGGGGCCAGGGCGTTGACCCGGACTCCTGACGAACCCCATTCGGCGGCCAGTTCACGGGTCAGCGAAACCAGCCCGCCCTTGGTCATGCAGTAGACCGATCCGGCACGACCCAGCCCGGAGATACCGCCTCCCAGGGCCGAGATGTTGACGATGCTGCCTCCGCCCAGTCGGGTCATTTCACGGCCGACCCGCGCAGCGACCTGGAACGCCCCCCGGAAATTGACGGCCAGGATCGCCTCGACGTCGTCCGGGTCGTAGTCCAGGGGGTCGACGCGGCGATGGATACCGGCGTTGTTGACCAGGATGTCTAGCCGTCCGAGTTCTTCGATCAGCCCGCTGACCAGGCGGTCGACGTCGTCCGGATCGGTCACATCGCACCCGCGGGCCAGCACCTGGGCCCCCGTTTCGTTGGCCAGGCGATCGGCGGTCGCCGAGGCGGCTTCGGCGTCGATGTCACTCAGCACGATCACCGCACCCAGCCGGGCCAGCGTCCGTGACGAGGCCTCGCCCAGCCCGCGGGCACCGCCGGTCACCAGGGCCACTCGGCCGGTCAGGTCGAACAGGCTCACGCCGACTCCTCCTGGGCCGCATCCACCGGTGGCTGGAACATCTCCAGCGTGTAGCCGTCGGGGTCGTGCATGTAGATGACCCTCCCCCCCTTGTTGGGACCCGCGGTGATCTCGACCGGGTCCGACTTGAAACTGACCCCCGCTGCGGACAGGTCGTCAACGGCGGCCAGCAGGTCGTCAACCAGCAGGCACAGGTGCGAGTTGCCGGCACGGTTGGTCCCGGTGGCCGCGGGCTCGCCGGCGTGGTTCATGTACTGGACCACCTCCATGGTCTGGCGACAGTCGGGGCTGATGCGGAACGAGGCGACGTTCAACTCGACGCCGTCGTAACCGGTCTGCTGCCCGACGTACCCGGCCGTGACGCTGGGCCGCCGCCCGATCAGTTCCATGCCCAGCAGGTCACGGTAGAAATGGATCGAGCGTTCGATGTCGGAAACTGTCAGGCCCAGGTGGTGGAGATCCTGGAAGCTCCAGGTGGATTCGGCGGTGCTCACGGGGGCTTCTCCTGGAAGAGGGTCACCCGTTCTGTAACACGGTGATCGGTGGTCCACAAGCAACCTGCTGGGTGGAGATCCACCGCGGAGTGTGTCGTGGAAAAGGTCGCGGCCCGGCTGCTGAACCGGTGAGCCGTCCGCTTGGGGACAGGTGGCCGGACGCTGATCCCTCGCGGGTCGCTGCCGGAGATGAAGAAATGAGGGCGACAGGGTTCGAACCTGTGACCTACGGATTAAAAGTCCGTTGCTCTGCCAACTGAGCTACGCCCCCTCAGCCTCGAAAGGCCAATCGTAGCGAGTGCGAGTGTGACGGGTCGAGTGCAACGGGCGGGTCCCGCTGTGGCTGGAACACCCTCGAATGGGCTCTACCAGTGGACCTCGATCCTCGCCATCAGCCCTTCGAAGGTCAGCGAGTCGTTGATCTTGTAGAGGTCGTCGGCCTGGACGCCCTGGATGAAGCGGGCCGTCGACAGCGTGTTGTGGTAGGTGCCGACGTAGTAGCCGCCGGAGAACCGCCAGTTGCCGTCGTGGCTGTCCCAGCCCAGGCCAATTTCGAGTTCGGTGACCGGCACGAAGCGGCTGTCATCCAGTTCGGCGGTCGCGTCGAGTGATCCAGGACGCGTCTGGGTGTATTCCCCGGTGACGTGGCCCAGCAACAGCGATGCGGCTCCACGGACGAACAGGTGGAAGCGGCCGTCGAATGGACGCTCGAGTTCCAGGCCGAGTCTTGGTCCGACACCGTCGAAGCCCACCTCGGTGTTGACGTCGGCGCTGTTGAGCACCGAGTAACCGGCATGGAAGTCCTGGTCGATACGCGTGTACCGGGCTCCCACGGTCAGGTCGAGGTAGTAGAGGTCCCCGTCGTAGACCGTGCTGCGGTAATGGGCGTCGATCACATCGAAGTCGATGTCGAGCGAGGATTCGGCCGACAGGTACTCGGTCGCAACCGATGTCGTGTTCGGGTGCATCGTTGTGGGGGAGAAATAGCCGGTCCCGCCGGGAAGGGATCCGTTGTCGTTGGTCTGGCTCTGGTAGAACCAGTAGTTGGCCGAGATGCTCGACTCCTTGGTGAGGTTTGAGGTGAAACCGACCCGGAAACCCGGCTGGTAGTCGGGATCGGCGAATAGCGTGGCGCCCCGAGGGACCGTGTTCCCGGCGGCTCCCTCGACCGGAGTTGCGTAGGGGACGTCTACGGTGCGAGCCTGGAGATACAGGAACTCGCCGTTGATGCCGCTGCGATGGTTCTGCCTGGTGCCGCGTTGGGACGGCTCGCAGTCTTCCTCGGCCAGCAGGCGGTCGGTTTCCAACTGGAATCCGGAATCGGCCGCGTGATCCACCGGAAGAATCGGCGACATGTCTTGTTCGTAATCGGTGTAGGGAGAGGCCTTCTCGTCACCGGATGGGTTTGGCATCTCGGCAGGTTCGGATTCGGGTTCTGTCACCGACGCCGGGTCGATGGCTGTCGGCTTGGGTGGAGGAGGCTCCGCCTGGGGCTGGGTCGTGACATCCACGCTCCTGGGAGGGATGAGCAGTTCTTCTGTTTCGGCCGAATCGATGACTTCTGTCGCAGTCGATGGCTCGGATGTCTCTGTTGGCTGGATTTCCTGGGCGGAAACCGAATGAATCGGGAGCCAATTGGCGAATCCGATGAGCAGCAAGATCATGCCAACAATTACGAAGAAACGCATACTCTGACCTCTTGTCCCGTTGTTCCAACGAACAGAACGGTCGAACGGATTGTGCAAATTGCGCGGCCCGTCGACATCAATCTGTATCGGTCATCACGGTCGTAACGTTTTGGGTTTTGTCGCTTTTGAAGGACTTGGGTGAAGTTCTTGGACCGGCAGCCGGGTCCAGGCTCCATCCTGGAGACTCAATCACCCGTCCCAAAACGTAAAACCCTCCAATCCCG
>DLVV01000093.1:20099-22983 GCA_003445035.1 Planctomycetaceae bacterium
GCTGTCGATTTCGTCGGCGCCGGTGGATCACTCTGATTTTCCAGCGTTGATCGCACGGGTCATCACGGTGGACGGCTCAACGGAATTGGTCCAGGGCGGGACTGTGGACGGACGTCTGTTCGGACGTTTTCCTGGCTTGTTGACCGCCGAGCACTCCCTTGATGACTTGCCGCTTCGCCTTCAACCGAACCGCGCGATCGGTGCGCTCACGCAAAAGTTCTGTGGTTGAGTGCGTCGCCGGTGCGGTCCCATTTCTGCGTCTTTGAGTCTCTCTCCAGATAATCAGCCGTTATTCGTTTTTTTCAGGATGTGACGCGATGTTCTTCACGCCTTGGCTTCGCACGTTGGGTAATCGTCTTCGTTTCCGTCCTGTTCGCAAGGGCCGGAAGACGTCACTGCTGAAGCGATCGGATCAGCCGACTGCCGCCGAGGTGGAATTGCTGGAGGACCGGACGTTGCTGACGATGACCGTTGATGCGGGAACATTGACGGCGACGACGGCGACGATCACCGGAGACGCAGCCGACGACGCGCTGGTGCTTTCGGTCAGCGGCGGGAACCTGGCCCACAACTTCACCGGTGCCAACAGCACCGGCACCTACGCCAGCGCCACTGATTTCGATCCCTCGGCAGGAACTCAGACGATTGCTGTTCCGGCATCGTTCGACCCGACGACGGTTGTCACCGTCCAACTCGGTGACGGAGCCGACACGCTGACGATCGACGATTCGAGCGGTGCCCTGCAGGGCAGGCTCAACATCAACTTCGACGGCGAGGGTGGGACTGGCGACACCCTGATCGGTCCGGACACGGTCGGCCTGAACTTCTCGTTGACGGCGAGCAATTCCGGAAACGTCGGCGGGGTCGGCGTCACCGATTTCAGCAACGTGGAGAATCTGACTGGTGGCAGCCAGGCGGACACATTCAGCATCTCGTCCCTGGTCGGCCTGGCCGGGACGATAGACGGTGGTGGCGGCAGTGACACGATTGTCCAAGCCGACGACAGCAACACCTGGACGATCTCGTCGCCCAACGCAGGCGACGTCACTGACATCGGCGACTTCACCAGCGTCGAGAACCTGACCGGCGGCACCGGGGCGGATACGTTCAACATCGGCAGCGGCGGATCGCTTTCCGGGGATATCGACGGTGGTGGTGGCGGTGACACGATCACCCAGGCCGACGGCACGAACACCTGGGACATCACGGGGTCCGGGAGCGGGTCCGGCTCGGACGTCAATTCTTTCAGTGCAGTCGAGAACCTGACCGGTGGCAGTGATGCCGACACGTTCAACATTGGCAGTGGCGGCTCACTCACCGGCGATATTGATGGCGGCGGCGGCACCGACACGCTGACCCAGGCTGATGGCACCAACACGTGGACGATTTCCTCGACCAACGGCGGGGCAGTCGACGACCTCAACGCCTTCAGTGACATCGAGAACCTGACCGGTGGCAGCGGGCCCGACACGTTCAACATCGCGAGCCTGGTCGGACTGGCCGGGACAATCGACGGGGGCGGTGACAGCGACACGCTGACCCAGGCCGACGACTCCAACACCTGGACGATCTCGTCGGCCAACGAGGGCGACGTGACCGATATCGGCGACTTCACCAGCGTTGAGAACCTGTCCGGCGGCAGCGGGGTCGACACGTTCAACATCGGCAGCACGGGATCGCTTTCCGGAGATATTGACGGTGGCGGTGGCACCAGTGACACGATCACCCAGGCCGACGGGACCAATACCTGGGACATCACCGGGTCCGGGAGCGGGACCGGGCCGGACATCAATGGATTCAGCGCGATCGAGAACCTGACCGGTGGCAGCGGTGCCGACACGTTCAACATCGCGTCCCTGGCCGGACTGGCCGGGACGATCGACGGTGGTGGTGCCAGCGACACGATCACCCAGGCCGACGACTCCAACACCTGGACGATCTCGTCGGCCAACGCAGGTGACGTGACCGACATCGGTGACTTCACCAGCATCGAGAACCTGACCGGAGGGACGGGAGCCGACACGTTCGACATTGGCAGCACGGGATCACTCTCGGGTGCCATCGACGGCGGTGGAGGCAGTGACACGGTCAGCCAGGCCGACGGGACCAATACCTGGGACATCACCGGCACCGGGAGCGGGACGGTTCCCGATATCAGTTCGTTCAGCAACGTGGAGAACCTGGCTGGTGGAACCGGTGACGACACCTTCGACGTGTCCGCCGGGGCCGGCGTGGACAGCATCGACGGCAACGGCGGCAGCGACAGCGTGTCGGTCAACGCCGATGGCAACGCCGTCGATCATGCCGTCACCGGCCCGGATGACGGCACGATCACCGTCTCTGGGTCACCTGCTCTCGACTATTCCTCGGTGGAATCGCGGACCATCACCAACACGGCGACCGCAGGTGTGACGGTTTCGGTTGCCGGTGGCGACGGCTCCGCCGACGGGAACGACTCGTACGAAGTCCGCCGCAGCGGCTCGGACCTGCAGATCCTGATCGACGGCACGGTCGCCACGTCCGTCCCATTTGCCGACGTGGCCGGAATCACCGTTACCGGCACCGGCGATGCCGACACGCTGACGGTCGACTTCGGCGGGCAGGCGATCACCAGCGTGATTCCCGGCGGCAACCTGACCTACGACGGCGGCGCCGGGGCCGATGCGCTGGTCCTGAGCGGAACACCCACGACCAACCCCTCGGCCGTCACCCACACCTTCGACAACGCCTCTGACGGTGGCATCGACATCGACGGCAGTGTCATCAACTACACCGGGCTGGCACCGATCACGGACACGCTGGTCAGCGGCACCCGGACGATGGTCTTCAATTCCAGCGCCGAGACGATCACGATCAGCGACGATGCCGAGGCCGGCGACGACGA
>DLVV01000444.1:0-8102 GCA_003445035.1 Planctomycetaceae bacterium
TTCGATGTACCACACCGTCTTCCGCGACGGCGACCGGTACCGACTGTACTACCGCGGATCACAGATCGACCTCTCGGCCGGCAAATACGCGATTCGCTACAACGTGACCTGCTACGCCGAGAGCCGTGACGGCATTCACTGGAAGCGTCCGGAGCTGGGCCTGGTCGAGTTCCGCGGGTCGAAAAAGAACAACATCATTCTTTCCGGAGAGATCTGCCACGCGTTTGTGCCCTTCAAGGACACCAATCCCGATTGTCCGCCCGAGCACCGCTACAAGGCGATCGTCGCAATCTACAAGCCAACGCGCGGACTGCACGTCTATTCCTCGGCCGACGGGATTCGCTGGTCTCCGATGAGCGACAAGCCGGTGATCACGACCGGGTATTTCGACTCGATGAACCTGGCGTTCTGGGACACCGTACGGGGGAAATACGTCGGTTTTCACCGGGCTCTGAGAGGGGGGCCCGGCATGCTCAAACCCCCCAGCCACGAGGCCTCGACCAAGGACGTGATGACCGCCACGTCGTCGGACTTCCTGCAGTGGTCCGAGCCCGAATGGCTCGAATATTCGCCGAAACGCTGGACCAGGTTCTCGACCAGGACCACGCGGTTTTCTCCGTTCGTCCAGCTCTACACCAACCAGGTGCAGGCGTATCACCGTGCCCCTCACATCTATCTCGGTTTCCCGACACGCTACGTCGCCGGTCGCTCGAAACTCACCGGGCTCAACCGGCGGTTATCCGAAAGTGTCGAATACTTCGGCATCGACTACACCGACGGGGGCTTCATGGCCAGCCGTGACGGGCGTCGCTTCAAGTTCTGGGACGAGGCGTTCATCCGGCCGGGACGACCGGGCCGCGGCCGCTGGGTCTACGGCGACAACTTCCAGGCCCTGGGAGTTGTCGAGACGAAATCGGGTGATCCCGGTGGCCGGAGCGAACTGTCGATGTACGTCGGCGAGGGCCTCTGGCGTCAGTGCAGGCTTCGCCGGTACACGTTGAGGCTGGATGGGTTCGTCTCGGTCCAGGCGCCGCTCTCGGGAGGAGAGATCGTGACCCGGCCGCTGAAGTTTTCCGGCAACAGGCTGGAGTTGAACGTCTCGACCTCGGCGGCGGGCAGTGTCGGTGTCGAAATCCAGGACGCGGAAGGTCGGCCGATAGATGGTTTCCGGCTGTCGGACTGTCGCGAGATCTTCGGCGACAGGCTGGATGTGGTGGTTGGCTGGACCGCTGGACCGGATGTCGGCCGACTGGCCGGTCGCACGGTGCGGTTGAGGTTCGTCGTCAAGGACGCCGACCTGTATGCGTTTCGGTTTGTTCCGGGGCGATGACCCGCCGGCCTCGGGTCGACCGTCGCACCGCGGCGGAGGGTTTTCTAGGATCGTGGGGGGGGCGTGAACCCCACCGCAGCAACCAGGCAGCAGAGGTGCAGAACGTGATCAGCCGAACAGTTTTTCTACGTGGGATCCCCGTCGCGGTCGGATTGACCGTGGCGGTGTGGATGGCCGAAGGTTCACTGGTCGCTGCCGACCTGCAACCGGGCCGGCAGGCTCTCGACGGCGGCACCGCACCGGTTTCGGTCATCGAGGCGCCCCGGACCGGAGGGTACTGGCCGGGATGGCTGGGTCCCAAACGCGACGGCTGGGTCAGCGGTTTCCGCCCACCGAAACGGTGGCCGGCGACGTTGACAAAGAGCTGGCAGGTGAAGGTCGGAAGCGGTTACGGATCACCGCTGGTTGCCGACAACCGGGTTTACCAGCACGCTCGACAGGGCGCAGACGAGGTGTTGTGGTGCTTTGATCTGGCAACCGGCAAAACCCGGTGGCGGCAGAGTTACCCGGCACCGTTCAAGATTGGCGGCGGTGGGGAGTACCACGGCAAGGGGCCGAAGTCGTCGCCGGTGATGGCCGACGGACGGATCTTCACCATGGGCATTACCGGAAAGCTGATCGCCTGGGATGCCGCGTCCGGCAAGCGGCTCTGGAGTCGCGATTACGACGCGCGGTTCAAGAAGAGCCACCCGTACTGGGGAGCCTCGACGTCACCAATCGTCGATGACAAGCGGGTGATCGTTCACTTCGGTACGGACGAACAGGGCACCCTGGTTGCCCTGGACGTGGCCACGGGCAAGGAGATCTGGAGCCAGGGGAAAGACGGACCGTCGTACTCGTCGCCGCTACTGGTCGAAATCCAGGGTGTGCGACAGGTCGTCGAGTGGAATCACCGGGCACTGACGGGCGTCGAGAGCCGGTCGGGCAAATTCCTGTGGGAGTACCCCTTCCCCCACGTCGGGTCCGACCAGAACATGCCGACCCCCGTGTTTCACCAAGGGCGGGTGCTGCTGGGTGGTGAGAATCGCGGGATCCTGGGGCTGGAACCCCGCCGCCAGGACGGGGCCTGGTCGGTCAAGGTGCTGTGGCACCAGAAGAAAGTGGCATTGGATATGAGCTCGGCGGTCGTCAACGGCGAACTGCTGTACGGTTTCTCGCACTACAACAAGGGCCAGTTGTTCTGCCTGGACATCAAGACCGGACAGGTGCTGTGGCAGGGTCCGGGGCGAACCGGCCGCAACGTGATGTTCCTGTCGATCCCCGGTCACGTTGTGGCACTGATCGACAACGGCCAGTTGCAGATTGTCTCGGCCAACCGAAAGAGCTTCCAGCCGAAGGCGACTTACCGCGTGGCTGCGGGAGGCACGTGGGCACCGCCGGTGCTGCTGGATGACGGGGTGCTGGTCAAGGACAAGGACACGCTGACCCTGTGGTCGCTGGCGAGTTTGACCTCGGGAGCCCGGTGATGGCGTTGCCGCAATCGCCGTCGGACGGAAATTCCGCGATCCGGGTCTCGACCTTTGACGGCCCGGGCTGTGATCCCGTGATGCGCAGCGTGCCACGGCCGAGCGTTCCGGATCGCGGGGCGTTGATCCGGATCGAGGCCTGTGGTGTTTGCGGCACCGACCTGCACATCCTGGCCGGACACTGGCCACATCCCCTGCCCTGGCCACTGACCCTGGGCCACGAACTGGTCGGAGTGATCGAGGAGAAAGGGGCCGGCCTGGATGCCGACTTCATGGGACACGCGTTGTCTGTCGGTGATCGGGTGATGCTGCCCCCGCTGATGTCGTGCGGCGAATGCCATTACTGCCTGCACTACCCCGAACGCGCCAACAAGTGCCTGAACCCGACCTATTACGGGCGGTACATTCCGTTCGACGAAGCCCCGCACCTGTGGGGGGGCTGGGCCGAGATGGTGTATGTCGACCTGGAGAGACGTCCGGCGACAAAGGTCTACCGGTTGCCCGAGGGGCTGTCGCCGATGGCCGGCAGCCTGACCGAACCGCTCGCCTGCTGCATCCGGGCCCTGAATCGGGCGGTGGACGTGCGGGGTTTCCGGGCTGGTGACACGGTGGTGATCCAGGGTTCGGGGCCGATCGGATTGCTGGCACTCGTTGCGGCCCAGGAGATGGGGGCCGGACGGGTGATCGTCGTCGGGGCGCCGGCGGAGCCGAGGCTGGCGATCTGCCGGGCGTTCGGGGCGGCCGGCGTGGTGTCGATTGATGAACACGTGACGCCCGAGGAACGGGTGGCGGCGGTTGCCGAGATCGTCGGCGGCTTCGGGGCCGACCTGGTTGTCGAGTGCAGTGGGCACCCTTCGAGCGGTCCCGAGGGCATCGAGATGCTTCGCGACGGCGGCACCTATGTCGAGATGGGACAGTTCACCGACGCGGGAAGCATCGACACCAACTGGCATCGCATCTGCACCAAGGACATCACGATCGTCGGCAGCTGGGCCTTCACTCCCAACGACATCCCGCTGGGAATCGACATGATGCACCGGGTCGGTGAGAAGTACCCGTGGGAGCTGGCCCAGCAGAGGTTCCCGTTCAGCGTCGAGGGCCTGGTCGAGGCCACGACGACGGCCCGGGAGCAGAGATGCCTGAAGGCGACGATCGTTCCCGGGACGGCCTAGCCGAACAGTTTCTGGAAACGCTCGAAGTAGGCCGCCTCGCCCGGACGCTGCGGCAGCTTGACCGGGGCGTCCCAGTCGGCCGGGACGTCTTCCAGCCGGACCGGCTGTCCCTTCTCGACCAGGTGACTTCTCCAGCCGGCCATGTAGGCCAGTTGCTTCATCAGCACCTGGTCGTAGCTCTGGGGCATTTGGCCCGAGGTGGCCATCTGCTGGAAAGCCCAGATGGCCGGGATCCAGAACCCGGTGTCCCGGTACAGTTCGCCTCGGCCGATGCTCAGCGTGAAGGGGCGGCCGTTGCCGTTTTTGTCGGTGTGGATCTGCAGCATTCCCACGCCGAAGTTGCCCGAGTGCAACGTGCCGTAGAACGTCCGGCCCTCCTTGTCGTTGTGCTCGAACGTCAGCACCGCCGGTGGCTTGTGCCAGTGCTCGGCCCGGTGGGCGACCGAGACGATCGGGTTGCCGGCGTCGGTGATGGCCCGGCTGAGAAAGTACAGGCCGTGGGTGCCGTGGGTCGGGTAGTCCTCGGCCCCGGCGGTGGCATGGTATCCGGAAATCTTTGACGTCTCGGCGTAGTGCCGGGCCTCGGCGACGACCTGGTTGTGGCCGAAGGCCGAGGGAACCAGGATCGGGGCCTTGTGTTTCCTGGCCAGATCGATGATCGCGCGGGTCTTGGCGACCGAGTTGGCGAATGGCCGGTTGATCAGACACGGCAGCCCCGCTTTCAGATAGGGGGCCATCATCAGGTGGTTGAAGGCGTGGTTGTAGTAGCCGCCGTCGATCACCGCGTCGACCTTGCCGAGCATGTCGTCGAAGTTCTTGACCGCGGTGGCCTGGATGCCCTGGGCGAACCCCTTGGCCGACTCGGCGTTGATGTCCCAGCAGTGCGTGATCCTCATGCCGGTGTAGGACATCGGTCCGTTGATCAGACGCGCCCAGTGAGCGCCCAGGTGAGAATAGACGCTGATGTTGAGCGCCCCGACCCGGAGCGTCTTACGGGGATCGCGATCAACGTCTGCGGCTTCGCCGACCGCGGTGGCAGCGGCAACGGCACCGCCGGCCAGCAACGTGCCGGCAGCGGGAGTGTCTCGCAGAAAGCGGCGACGGGAGACGGGGGGAGAATCGTTCATGGTCGAGTGCCATCCGGAGAAGTAGAATGCGTGGGCGCTGCGGGGTCGGGTTGGCCCAGCATGATACGCGATTCGAGGTGCCGGCTCTCGCTGGTCGGCGTTTTTTGGGACGGGTGGCAATGACGATGCGTTTTGAGTCGGGTGAATACGATCGACGTGAGTTCATGGCATCAACGGCCGCCCTGGGGACGGGGGCGCTGGGGTTGGCCGGTCGTAGCGTGTTGGCCGAGGCACCATCGGATTCCTCCCAGGTGGTGACCGGAAAGAACGCGAAGCTGGTCGTGCACAAGTCCGGGATCCCGGTGCTCGAAACACCGTCCGCGTTGCTCGATTCCCGGATCACTCCGCTGGATGTCCTGTTTGTCCGGAACAACCAGCCCCTGCAGAAGGCTGCCACGTTGAAGCCGTTTCCCCTGAAGGGCTGGAAGATCGCGTTGACCGGGATGGTCGACAAGCCGCGACGCTTCGACGCAGAGATGCTGGCCGGGATGGACCAGGTCGAACACGAGATGGTGCTGCAATGCTGCGGCAACGGCCGATCGCTGTTTGCCGGTTCGGTGAAGGCCAAGGGGACGCAGTGGACGCGGGGCGGGATGGGCAATGTTCGTGTCAGTGGAGTGCGGCTTTCGAGCGTGATCAGGAAGCTGGGTGTACACATCGGTTCGGGGGCGCGGTTTCTGACCGCCGAGGGCAAGGATGCTCCGTTGCCGGGCAAGGAGGACTTCGAGCACAGCTTGCCGTTGGATGAGGCGATCGAACACTCGGTGCTGGCCACGCGGATCAACGGGCAGCCGATTCCCGCGGTTCACGGTGGACCGGTTCGCCTGATGACGCCCGGTTTCTATGGCACCATGCACATCAAGTGGGTCTCAAGGCTGCGATTCGAGAATGGCGAGACCGACAACTACAACCAGATTCCCCGCTATCGGGTCCCCCGCAACCAGCTGCAGCCGGGCAAGCCGATCAAGTACACGTTCGCCAACAGCACGGCGTGCTGGCGGATGAAAACCAAGTGCGTGGTTCTCGCGCCTGAGCCCGATGCGGCCGTGGCGGCCGACAAGCCGTTCACCATTCGTGGAGTGGCTTTCAACGACGGAAGCACTCGGATTGATTCGGTCCAGTTGTCGACCGACCGGGGGCAAACCTGGAGCCGTGTCCGCCTGGAGGTTCCCCACAGCCGATTTGCCTGGTGCCGCTGGTCGGCAACCGTCTCGTTGCCGGCCGGAAAGCGCGAACTCTGGGCGAGGACCGTCGATGCGCTGGGCCGCACGCAACCCCTGGACGGTTCGATTCACTGGAATCCGTCGGGATACGAGTGGAACGGTGTCGAGAAGATTGCTGTCACGGTCGGCTAGGACACCGCGAGGAACCCGCATCCGTCGGGACATCAGCAGGCTTTATTGGGAAACAGGAGATGTGTAATATCTCCTTATGGTTGATCACCCAGAGACAAATGACCGGCGCGGGTTTCTCAAGGAGGTGACGGCGGCCGTGGCCGTTGGAACGGCAGCCGCCTCGTCCCAGGCCGATGCGGAGCCGCCTCCGGTCCGCAGCGACAAGTTCCAGCCCGAGTCCTTCTGGGCGGATCGCATTGAACCGCCCGATGATGGCAAGAAGCTGGGCTGGTTCATCGACACCCGTCGCTGTTTCGGGTGCCACGGATGCGAGGTCAGCTGCAAGTCCGAGAACGACGTGCCGCTGGGAAATTTCATCCGGCAGACGTTCTACCAGGACGAGGGAGAGTATCCGACGGTGGCGCGGATGTTCATGCCGATGGCGTGCCAGCACTGCGAGGACGCCCCCTGCATCAAGGCCTGTCCATGCGGGGCGCTGCACAAGGAGGGCGGTGGAACGGTAGCGATCGACTACAACATCTGCTGCGGACACGGAACCTGTGTCGACGTCTGCCCCTACGGGGCGATCTACATGGACCCGGTCGCCAAGCAGGCGGTCAAGTGCCACAACTGCTACCACCGCACGGAACTGGGAATGGAACCGGCCTGTGTGCCAACCTGCCCGTCCGAGGCGATTCACTTCGGTGATCTGAATGATCCCGAATCTGAGATCAACCAGGCGATGAATGAGGTCCGCGAAGCGGACGTCGAGTTGACCCAGCTTCGCCCCGAGAAACAGACCCGGCCACGCATGTGGTTTGCCGGCCCGGCTGTCGAAGTGATCGAGGAGCGGATTCCCCGGGAGGGCGAATCCTACTCGCCGGATGCCTACAGCATCTTCAACTGGAAGGGTGACAGCGGGGTGTCCTCGTGAACGCCCGCACCTCCTCTCGCCGCCGATTTCTCTCGCTGGGTCTTTCGGCCGGTGCCGCTTTTGCCGGCGGGCTGGCCGGGTGTGGTGATTCTGAGGAGAAACCCTCGGCCGGAGAGTCCACGGCGAACGAGGATGCTGCCGGTCGGCTGCCTCAAGGGGTCGATCTGGAGAAGTGGAACAGGATCAAGGGCACGCCTTACAGGCTGGGGTCGTTCGGAACGATGCCCGGTGTCTGTCAACTTCCCGGTCCCCAGGCGAAGAGGAACTGGCCGGACCGCAACAAGTACCGGGATGTCGAGAAGATTCCGGGAATGTGCCAGTTGTGCAGCACCGTCTGCGGGATCATCGGCTACGTGAAGGACGGCCGGTTGATCAAGGTCGAGGGAAACCCGAACGATCCGAACAGCCGAGGTCACCTGTGTGCGCGGGGACAGGCCGCGCTCAATCACCTCTACCATCCCGAGCGGTTGCTCTATCCGCTGAAACGGGTCGGGGCCCGGGGCGAAGGAAAGTGGAAACGGATCAGCTGGGATGATGCTCTCGACGAGATCGCCGAGAAGTTGAAGGCCGTTCGCGACGGAGGGCATCCCGAGGAGTTCGCGTTTCACCAGGGACGGCAGCGAAGCAAGGACGCGCTGAAGCGGTTCCTCAACGCTTACGGCACCGGAACCCAGCTCAGTCACCGTTCGCTGTGCTCGGGAAACCGGCGGGCCGCCAACCTGACCTATCTCTGGGAAAG
>DLVV01000444.1:8421-10367 GCA_003445035.1 Planctomycetaceae bacterium
GACTGGGATCTCAACGACGTCGAGCACTCCCGGTACATTCTCAATTTCGGGTCGAACGCGTTCGAGGCGCACCAGGGACACGTGCCGTTCGCCAATCGCATCCAGAACGGTCGTTTCCGGAACGGGGCCAAGCTGGTCACCTTTGACGTGCGGCTTTCCAACACTGCCGGAGGCAGTGACGAGTGGTTTGCTCCGTTCCCCGGAACCGACGGGGCCATTGCCCTGGCGATGGGTCACGCGATCCTGGCCGAGAACCGTCACGACGAGGCATTCCTGGAGACGTGGACCAATGTCTCTGTCGAGGAGCTCCGTGGGCTCTACAAGAGCTACACACCCGAGTGGGCCGAGCGAGTCAGCGGAGTTCCGGCAGCGGATATTCGGCGGATCGCCCTGGAGTTTGCCGAGGCCGCCCCGGCCGCTACGACCATGTGCAACCGGGGAAGTTCGGCCCACATGAACGGTTTCTACAACGACCGGGCCATCAACCTGCTCAATGCCCTGGTCGGCAGCGTTGGTCAGAAAGGTGGCTGGTGCTGGTCACCGTGGGGAGGGCTCGATCCGATCGTCAAGACGCCTCCGATGCCACCCGGTGCCCCGAAAAAGAGCGTGCTCGAGGATCCGCCCGAGTATCCCCTGGCCAACGTCTGGCGGAGGATGCGGGTTGGTGAGATCGTGTACCTCTACCTGTTGCAGGGTCGGGCCAAGCTGCAGGCCTACATGACCTACAACCTGGATTCTCCGCTGACGTGGCCCGAGGAGAGTCTGACCCAGCAGGTACTGAGTGACGAGAAACTGATCGGTTACCACGTCTGCATCAATGCGTTCTACAACGAGACGGCTCACTACGCCGACATCGTGCTCCCCTGGACCACTTACCTGGAACGCTGGGATCTTGATGCCCGGGCGTCCTACAACCTCCGTCCCTACGTCGGCCTGCGGACCCCGATGGTCGAGTCGCTGGGCGAGTCGAAAGACGTCCGCGAGTTCTTTCCCGAGCTGGCCCGGCGGATCGGTGACGGGATGGAGAAGTGGTATCCCGAAAACGATGTCCGCGAGTACATGGAGAAGTGGGCGTCGACGGTTCCGGAAAACCCCGAGACCGGCAAACAGGGACTCGACCGGCTGCTCGACGAAGGGGCCTGGGAGGCTGATCGGGAACCGTTCTACCAGCCGTTTCTCCAGCCGGTCTCCGAGGCCGACATGCGGGGGGCAGAGGTCGGCGAGGACGGCGTGATTCTCAAGGACGGAACGGGCATCGGCATCCTGCTTGATGGCAAGCCGGTCCGCGGGTTCAGGACTCCCAGTCGCAAGTTCGAGATTCGTTCGGCGTTCATCCAGAAGATCGGCCGCAACGAGGATTGCTCGGAACTGATCGCCCGCAGTGGCATGACCAAGACCAAGAGCCGTCCCCGGGAGCACCAGGGGCATGATGTCGACATCAGTGACATGCCGACCTGGTTCCTGCCCCGCGAGATGGAGAACCTGCGAGCCAACGAACTGGTGATGACCAGTTTCAAGTGGAACGTGCACAACCACGGCCGCACGATGAACCTGAAGTGGCTGGCCGAGATCGTGCACTCGAATCCGGCCTGGCTGAATCCGGTCACCGCCGGAGAGCTGGGATTGTCCGATGGCGACTGGATTGAACTCACGTCCTATTACTCGACCGAGCTCGAGCACCAGTCCCCTCACCTGAAGCGAGATGACCTGGACGAGGTAGACGGGAGGCGAAAGGTGTCGTCGATGCGGGTGCCGATCGTGACCATGCAGGGGATTCACCCCCGGGCGATCGCCATGAGCAACAGCTGCGGCCACTCGCAGTACACCAGTGTCGCCCAGGCGCGGCGGCAGCCTGTTGAGGAGGGGCACCTGGTTGGCAGTGACACCGGGCGGTTCGTCGATGCCGACTGGGAGCGGAACATGTGGTGGGAGGACACCAGCGGTGG
>DLVV01000444.1:10745-13281 GCA_003445035.1 Planctomycetaceae bacterium
CCAATCGCTCCCGACCCGATCAGCGGTCAGCAGTCGTTCCACGACACGGTGGTGTCTGTCCGGAAACTCTGAAACTCGGGTCGCGGTCAACAAAGGCGAAGAGCGATGGATGTCCTGGACCGGGAAGATCTCGAAGGGCTGGCCGGCTTCTACCAGTTACTGTCGCGGCTGTGGGTGGCCGAGATCGACGAGATGTGGTTCGAGGTTCTCTCGGAGGGATCGCTGGCGGAGTCGGCGGGGGAACTGGGACTGCGGCTGGAGGGGCCCGGCGATGAGGTGATCGAGCAACTGGCGATCGAATACTGCCAGTTGATGATCGGTCCACACGGCCACATTCCCCCGCACCAGTCGGTGTGGTCTGAGGGGCAGTTTCAGGGCAAGACCGTGGTGTCGATGCAGCAGTACCTGGAGGTGGTCGGCGAGCAGGTCGATTCGACGATGAGGGATCACCTGGGAGTGCAGTTGGGAGTGATGGGCATGGTGGTCGACGAGTTGTCCGGTTCGCTCGAGGACGACACCCGCCGCAACGACCTGGCGGAACTGGCCCGGTCATTTTTCGGTGATCACGTGGCCTGGATCGAACAGTTCCTGGTGCGGGCCGGTGAGTCGACGGCGTCGAAATTCTACGGTCGGTTGATTGCCGTCACGCGAGAATTCCTGGCCGAAGAGCGTCGCGAGTGGCTGGAGGAGTCGTGATTCGGATCGCCCGCTCTGCAGCGTGGCGGGTTGTGACGGTTGTGACGGTTGTGACGAATGCACGGGCCCGGTTCGGGTGGCCTTCGGTATCGGCTGTTCGGACTGAATAACCCTGCAAGCGGCCTCTGGTGAGTCCGAAACCTTTTGAAGGGACGTTCTGGAACGTCCTGGAGAATCGGGAAGGAGCCCGGAGATGCGTGGGTGGTTGCTGCAGGGGCTGGCGGTGCTGGTGCTGGCTTGTGGTGGCGTTCGGGCCGGAGAGTGGTTGCCCGGATTCGACGGCCTGGCCGCGGCTGACGAGCACCGGAAATTCTCGTTGCTGGGCCTGGAACTGTCCGGCTGGACCGAGGTCTCGATGACCGCCGGAACAGCCGGCGGCGATCACCGTCCGATGGGCTTCAATTTCCTGTCCAACGAGTTCCTGCTTCAGCAGAACTGGCTGCGGGTGCAGCGGGAGTTCGACGAGGGCACCCGGTTGCATTCCGACTGGATTCTTCCCGGTGCCGACTACCAGTTCACCCGTGCGGTCGGTCTCTTCGAAGGCCAGGATTCCCGTCACGGCATCGATCCGGTGCAGTTCTTCGTCTCGCGTGAGATCGACGGCGTGGGCCAGGGGCTGGAACTGACCCTGGGGAGGTTCTTCGCCCCGTTCGGAGTCGAGAGTATTGCCGGCCCCGACAATACTCTGGTCTCCCATTCCTACAGCTTCATCTACAACCCGTTCACCCAGACCGGTGGCCTGGCCAAGCTGGCTGTCAACGACAGCCTGTCGTTGCGTGGCGGCGTGGTGATCGGCAGCGACCTGTTCATCCACGACGCCAATTCACCGACGTTTCTTGCCGGGTTTCACTGGACCGACGATGACGGTTCGACCACGGTCGATTTTCTGGCGATCACCGGGAACGGACGGTTCGACGTCGAACACGGAGTCCACAATCCCTGCATGTTCGACCTGGTCGCCACCCGCCAGCTTTCCGAGACCGTCACGGTGACACTTGAGGGTCTCGGGGGTTATGAGAGAGGCTTTCCCGGAGCCGGGACCGCCCACTGGTTCTCGGGTGTGGGCTACATCGACTGGGACCTCCGCGAGGATCTTGACGCGGCAATCCGGCTCGAGCTGTTCAACGACGAGCACGGCAACCGCACGGGTTCTCCGGGCCTGTACACCGGCGTGGCCGGCGGTCTGGCCTGGCGGTGGGGCGAGCGGCTGGTGGTGCGTCCGGAATTGCGGCTCGACCACAATTCCGAGTCCCGGCCATTTGACGGTGACCGGATGCTGTTCACGGCCACGTTGGATGTGATCGTCGGCTGGTAGCCGATTGTCGGCCGCCTCGGACCGGCGCGAGTCACCCCGGCGTCGGCTAGAATCGACCAGCGTGATTCAGCAGCGTCGTCGCATTCCGGGTTTTTTTGTCATGTTGTTCGGCCGCACCGGTTCGTCGCTTTCCCGCATCCTGCTGGTTGGGCTGGCCTGGTCGGTACAGCTTGCTTCGAGTGGATTGGCGGTTGCGGCCGAGAAGACCGTCCGCGTGTTCATCCTGGCCGGCCAGTCGAACATGGAGGGTGCCGGACAGATTCGGATCAACCCGAAGAAGGAGAACAAGGGGGCCGGGTCGCTGGAATTTCTGGTCCGGTCTCCTCGGACCGCCAAGCGGCTTGCTCATACCGTCGACAAGGATGGCGGCTGGGTGGTGCGTGACGATGTCTGGATCTGGTACCTCGGACGTCACGGTGGCCTGACAGCCGGTTACGGTGCCCGCAAGACGACGATCGGACCGGAATTCCAGTTCGGGCACGCCGTCGGCCGTCACTTCCGCGAGCCGGTGTTGATCATCAAGAC
>DLVV01000424.1:0-4029 GCA_003445035.1 Planctomycetaceae bacterium
TGCGGATCTTGGCCTGGGTCGAGGCGACATCCAGGATCCGGTGGCCCAGGGGGACGGCGATTCTCAGCTGGGTCAATTCGCCACGCAGCACCTCGTGGTGCAGAAACACGTCGGTGTGTACCAGGCCATCACGGACCGAGACATGCTGGTAGTTCGAGACACTGGTCAACAGGTCCATGTCCGGCTTCTGACCGACACGGGGGTACCACAGGGCCGAGATCTTGGGGGTGGCGCCCAGGCGAGCCCGAACCCGTGTCCGCCCCTTGTCCGTTTTGACCGGCAACGCCACCAGGCGAGGCGTCAGGTCGACGGCCTGCTCGGGCCGCGGAACCGTCAACTCGAACGTGGTCATTCCCACCGTCGGACAGTCGAAATCAAAGGAGTGTCCGTCGGCTGACGCGCGGATGCGGGCCGTCAGTTCGAGTGTCACGGCGTGAGTCCCCGGTTCGGGGAACAGCAACGCGTACTGGCCGGCCCCGGTACCACGCAACAACACCTGAGTGGCCTTGCCATTGCGGATCGCCGTCACCTTGCCGATGGCCGCCTGGCCAAATCGGATCGGAATCTCCGACCAGCTCTTGCCCAACACCTGCACGCTCAGCGTGGCAGTGATCCGGGCCAGGTTCTCGTCAACGGTGGCCACATAATCGGCCTGGGTGATCACACCCGAAACCGGTGGTCCCTTCGCGACGCGATCGGCTCTACCTGCCCGCTCCCACAACCGCAGGTACTCCATGTAAGGCAGGAAGACCGCAGAGGGGTGCTTGTCGAAGACCGACTTCAGGTCACGGTAGGGAACGTAAATCCACTGCTCGAATTTCTCGTCCTTGGCTGCCGGGGGACCGGCGATCGGTTCAACCCGAGGTGACTGGCCGCCGGCCCGACGAATCTCGTCCTGGGCCACAGCCGGATCTCCGGCCAGCAGCAACACGGCAACAACCGCAGCCGCCACCGACCACCTCATCCACAAGACAATCGTCTCAACGACACGCATCTCAGCTTCTCCCCTGCCTCTCGTCCCAACAACATCACCGCGACGCCGATGACCGCCGCTCGCTACACCCCGACTACGACTGTTGCAGTTGGAAAGATAGAGCGATTCTGCGGTTTGGGGAATCCTGGTAAGGAATTCCAACTGCCAATTTACTTTAGGATGCCGAACCGGCACCAGAGGTTGCAACGAATTGCGGGTTTTTCCAGAACTGACCCATGCCGACGATGTCCGAATGGAGCGGTTGTGTCGATTCGCCGGGCATCCGGCTCCCATCGACGGAGCAAGTTTTCGGCTCTCACCACTCGGAATCCCGGGATCATCCGGCCCTTGCCATCACGACCTCCGGCTCGCCGGCGATCACCTCTTCGACCAGGCGGCCATAGTCAACGGCCCCGTTGCAGGCCGGGTCGTAGTCGAAGATCGACCTCCCGAACCCGGCCGCCTCGGCCAACCGGATATTTCGTCGAATTCGCGATTCGAAGATCTTCGCGTTGGCCCAGGGAGCGTGCGGGTCACTGGCAGCAAAGAACCCGGCCAGGTCATCACTGATATCAGCCGCCAGCCGGGTACCGGTTTCGAACAGGCACAGCACGATGCCACTGACCCGGAGATCACGGTTCAGCCTCCGCGTGACCAGGGCCGTGGTTTCGAGCAGCTTGGAGAGTCCCTGGAGAGCGAGGAAGTGCGGCTGAAGGGGAATGAACACCTCTCGGACGCCCGCCAGGGCGTTGATGGTCAACACGCCCAGCGACGGCGGGCAGTCAACCAGGCAGTAGTCCAGCGGGCAACCGGATTCCAGTTCGTCCAGGGCTCCCCTGAGAACCGTCTCCCGTCCCTCTGTCTCGGCGAGTTCTCTCTCGATGCCGGCCAGGTCGACGTTGCCGGGAACAACCCACAACCTCTCGGCAACCTGCTGCCTGGTATCGACCAGACGCCGACGTTCCAGCATCACGTCGTAAAGGCTGGGAGTGCCCGGCGGAGCCTCGACCCCCAAATGCAGCGACGAATGGGCCTGGGGATCGAGATCGACCAGGCAAACCCGTCGACCGGCAGCGGCCAGTCCGGCCGCCAGGTTGACGGTGGTGGTCGTCTTGCCGACGCCCCCCTTCTGGTTCATCACCGCGATCGTCCGCACCTGACCGTCTCGCTTGACGCACGTCTCCCAGTCCCGAGCCGCGGCAGTATATCTCCACGGTCGTGACGGCGCGAAGGTGACTTAGGCCGACTGGATGTCGCGGCCCTCGACAAGCAACTGCTCGAGACGGGTGACACAGAGATCGATCGAGTGGACGGCCTGGACGAAGTTGGTGTGGGTCGAGGCCAGCGGAGCGTCTCCACGGAACTGCTCTGTCGCACGCCGCATCCGGCCGATTTTCTTGCCGAGCATCTTGATGTAACCGGCCGGGTCCTGCAGCCGCGTCTCCAGCGCTCGTGACGTGTCGAACACAGCCCGCACCACCACCATCAGCTCGGGAAAGTCCTCGACCTCCTCGCTGTGCTTGACGAACGTACGAACCATCCAGGCGTGCGCCATCACGTCCTGGCACTCGTCAACGATCCCGCTCAGTCGGTCTTCGGTTGTCACCACGTCACTCGTCTTCGCTGTAGGTCATCAACGTGGTCACGTCGCAGCCGGCCAGCGCCGCGCGGCCTCCCAGCCCTTCCAGTTCAATCACCACCGCGCAACCGATCACCTCGGCTCCCGCCTCGACCAGCAACCGGTTGCACGCGGCGACGGTCCCACCGGTGGCCAGCAGGTCGTCCACCATCAGGACCCGGTCACCGGGCCTCACCGCATCGGTGTGCACCTCGAGAGTGTCCTCGCCATATTCGAGCTGGTAGGAATGTGACCGGGTCTCGTGTGGCAACTTGCCGGGCTTGCGGACCGGCACGAAACGGGCCGCCAGTTCCAGCGCCAGGGGCGCCCCGAACAGGAACCCCCTGGCCTCGACACTCGCCACCACGTCGACTCCGCCGTCGCGGTAGGTGTCGGCCAGTCGCCGAATCACCTCGCCGTAGGCCTCCGGAGAGGCCAGCAACGGCGTGATGTCACGGAACCGGATCCCCGGCACGGGGAAGTCGGGCACCGTGCGAATGTGTGCCTTGAGGTCCAGTCCACCGCTGCTGTCGTTCATCGGCCCTCGCCCTCGGTTTCTGAAAGTCCCCGCCGTGCCTCGGCAACCACGTCACGGACCCGAGCGTCCCCGGCGTACAACTCCACGATACTCTCCCACACCCGGCGAGCATCCTCAATCCGACCGTCCGCGCGAGCCCTCCGTGCCCGTGCCAATGCGGCCGCCGCCAGTTTCGACTGGCCAGCCGCTCCGGCCGGCCCCTTCCGCCACTCCTCCAGCAACTCGCGAGCCACCTCCCGCTCCGATTCCCACTCCCGCTGCCCTTCGACCAGTTCGAGAACGGATTCCAGGATGCTCATCGCCCGCACCCGGTCTCCCAACTGCTCGTACTCCCGGGCCAATCTCAGGAACCGACCCACCTCGGTCGCGTCACCGGTCCGCAGTCGCTTCGCCGGTCGCGACCGTGACTCGACAGCCAACTGCTCGATCCGCTCCAGGTGAGGAGCCGCCGGGCCACTCCAACGCTCAGGATCCTCGGCCACCAATGGGGCCAGATACCTGTCGCGAGCGGTCCGCCAGTCGGGATCGGACAATTCCAGCAGACGCACGCCCTCGGCAAACCGGCCTTCGGGACCCAGGCGGCTCCGCTGCCACATCACTGTGCCGATACCAACGACCAGTGCCAGGGCCACAACCAGGCCGGCCGTGCTGTTCCACCATCCGGCCCACCGTCCGCGTCGTGACTGCCGTTCGATCTCGAACTTCATCAGGTCCCGGGCCAGCGTCGCCCCTCCCTGTTCCCCGACAAGCGGAGACCCACCGTCGGCCTGGGCCGTCACGGCGGTGGCCTGCATGGTCAGATCGGCACTGCCGTCGGTCCCGTCACCAATTCGTTCGGTCGGAGCCGCCTCATCGGAGTGGGCCAGTTGGTAAACCGCCGTGGCGTCGGTGGCGTCGGTG
>DLVV01000424.1:4354-5075 GCA_003445035.1 Planctomycetaceae bacterium
CATCCAGGTCGGCGACGGTGGCCTCGCCCTCGGACAGGGCCATTTTTCGCGGAATTTCCTGTAGACGCAGGCCGAGCACATACGCATCCGGATACCGCTCGTCGGGGTCCTTGGACAGCAACCGGCAGACCACCTCATCCAGCCATCGCGGGATCTCGGGCACGATCGACCGCGGTGGATCAAACTGCCCGTACCGATGCTGCTGGATGATCTCGACAGTGCTCCGCCCCGAAAACGGCGGACGGCCCGTCAGCATGCAGTACATCACGGCACCCAGCGAGTAGAGGTCACTGGAACGGTGAGCCTTGCGACCCTGGGCCTGTTCGGGCGACATGTATTCGGCGGTGCCCACGATGCCACCGGTGGCGGTCAGCTTGCCGGCGGCGAAGATCTGGGCCACGCCGAAGTCGGTCAGCTTGACCAGGTCGTCGTTGGACAGCATCAGGTTACCCGGCTTCAGGTCACGGTGGATGATTCCAGCATCGTGTGCCGCCTTCAGAGCTCGGCAGACCTGCACCGACATCTCGATCACCGTCTCCCACCCGAGCCGCTTGACGCGATTCAGACGCTCGGTCAACGTCTCCCCCTCAACCAACTCCATCGCATAGAAATACGTCCCCTCGTGCTCGCCACTGTCGAGAAAGCGGACGATGTGCGGGTTGGACAGCTTCTGCAACGAATCGATCTCACGGCGGAACCGCTCGACCAGACCCGGCTCGCG
>DLVV01000424.1:5392-8079 GCA_003445035.1 Planctomycetaceae bacterium
GCCATCGTCGCCGAGAGCACCTTGACGGCCACCGGATCGGACGTCTCGGTATGGAAAGCCCGGTAGACGGTTCCCATGCCGCCGGAGCCCAGTTCGTCCTGGATCGTGTAGGGACCGATAGTGATAGCGGATTCGGACATCGTGCTTGCCGGTGGGGCTGCCTTCAGAAACAGGGAGTACTGGCCGATTCGAGTCTATGGTGCGACAATTCTGGCGGTCAACAACTGCCTCCAAACTCTCGCCTCCCATCCCCCCGTGCCCACCAACGCCATCCTCCTGGTCGCCCACGGCAGCCGACTCGATTCGGCCAACCGTGATCTCCAATGGCTGGCCGATTCTCTGTCTGCCCGACGACCCGATGACCTGGTCGAGACCGCCTTCCTGGAGATCGCCGAGCCAGACATCCCGACCGGTGGGACACGTTGCGTCGAGCGAGGGGCCGACCGGGTGTTGCTGGTTCCGTTCTTCCTCTCACCGGGCCGACACGCCTCGCTGCACCTGGCCGAACATCGCGAACGCCTGGCCGAGCGTTTCCCCGATGTGTCCTGGGAACTGAAGCCGCCCCTGGGTCGACACGATGCGCTGATCGATGTGATCCTGGATCGCATCGCGGGGCCGGCTGCGGACCCGGCGACTTCCTAGCGCCGCCCTTCCACCCACGCCAACAGCACCGGCAACAGCACCAGGTTCCCGGCCAGGCCGCCGAGCATCGCCACGCTGACCAGGATCCCGAAATAGACCAGCGGGATGAAATGAGAGAGTGTCAGCACGCTGAAGCCGACAACCAGCGCGAGGTTCGCCAGCACCACGGCCCGACCGACACCGGCGTGTGTCCGCTCGATCGCCGTCGCCACGTCGTCACCGGCCGCCCGGGCTCGACGGAATCCCGAGATGTAATGGATGCTCGAATCGACCGTCAGCCCCAGTGACACGCTGGCGATCATCGCCGTGGCAATATTGACCGGCAGGCCCATCCAGCCCATGGCCCCGATCACCAGCACGATCGGGAACAGGTTCGGCACCAGGCCCACCAGCCCGATCCACGGGTTGCGGAACGCCAGGGCCATCATCACGGTGATCCCGATCGCCGCCAGCACGAAACTGACCACCTGGTCCCGCAGCAGGCTCTCGATCAGGAACGTCAACAGCACGTACAAGCCGGTGGCTTCGACCGGCCGCTGTCCCGCCACTTCGTCGGGAAACTCCTCCCGGGTTATTTCCTCGACACGCTCGATCAACTCGCGTTTCTGACCCGCCTGCTCGCGTTCCAACGCCCGCAACACGACCCGCATCCGGCCGGCCTCCGCGTTGTAGAGACTGGTGACGTACTCGGGTTGTGACTGGTCGAGCACCCGGAGCCGTTTGGTGAGCGTGTTGAGCAGCAGCGGAAACCTGGGGACCATCTTCAGCCCGTCGCTGAGTGGCACGACCTTGGTGAGCCGTTGGCGACCGTCGGCGGTCGTTTTTCGGGCACTGACCTCGCGCAGCCGTTCGGCCAGTTTCTCGACCCGATCGATCCCCTCCTGGTCCAGTTCGCCAGGCACCGGGAAGTTGACTTCCCAGTTGCCCGCTCCCCCCAGCTTGGTCTCGACGAATTCCAGCCCACGCCGAATCGGGCTGTCCTCGCGGAAGTTTTCACTGAAATCGGTTTCCACCCGCAGCCGGAACAGTCCCGAACCGGCGACCATCACGACCAGGCCGACTGCCGCCAGCACCCCGGCCGGATGCCGACGGATGCCGCGGGCCAGCGATTCGAGCCCGCGGACCAGTTGCCCTTCACCGGGAACTCGACCGGGATCGACCAGGCGGCGTCCCAGCAGGATCCCGCCGGGCAGCAGCAGCAGCGCCGCGACCAGCACCAGCAGCGTTGCCAGCGACATCATGATGCCGAAACTCCTGACCGGACTGATGTTGCTCGACAACAGTGCCGCGAACCCGACAGCCGTGGTGGCCCCGGTCCAGAAGATGGCGGGAGCCAGCCGGTTCATCGTCCGCCCCAGTGCTTCCACCGGGTCGTGGTCTTGCCGCTGCTCGCGATAGTGAACGGTCACGTGGGTGCAGGTGGCGATCCCGATGATGGTGACCAGCGAATTGAGCATCGAACTGACCATGCTCAACTGCATCCCGCTCTGCACCAGGATTGCCTCGGTCCACAGGATCGCCACGACGACGACCGCCAGCGGGACCAGCACCCAGCGAATGCTCCGGAACAGGATCAGGATCACGGCGGCCAACAGGCCCAGGGACCACCAGAACAGCTTCCGTCCGTCCTCTTCAACGTAACGGAACATGTCGTGGACCTGCACCGGCTCGCCAACGACCTGGGCCGGAGGCTGGTGCTGGGCCGCCAGGCGACGGATCTCGGCGAAGGTCGTCGCACGTTTGCGCGTCGCATCGGCCCCGTTGACCGGATCGAGCCTCAACACGATCGCCACCGTTCGGCGATCCTCGCCAACCAGCACTCCCTCGACCAGTTCGAGCACCCGCCGCCTGAGTCCGTCGATCCGCTTCATCACCCGGCCAAGCACTCCCGAAGGCTCCAGTGCCTTGACCAGGTGCTGGGTACTCTTGGCCTGGACCCCGTCGACAGCCCCCAGTTTCTCGGCAAACGCCTGGAGTCGCTCGGCCGCCTGGGGGTTCAACCGGCTCGGCAACTTGGCCGTGTCCTCTCCGTCCTCTCCGTCCTC
>DLVV01000424.1:8443-25174 GCA_003445035.1 Planctomycetaceae bacterium
TCGTCCTGCTCGTCCTGCTCGACATCAAACAGCTGAGTTTCCTCGTACGCGACGATCACGAACTCGTCTCCCCCGAACAGCTCACGGCTGGTTCGGAAGGCAGCCAGGTGAGGATCGTCTTCGGCGTAGAGCGATTCGATCGACTGGTCGAACCGCAACTGTCCGGCCGGCCAGATCGAAATCACTGCCGCAGTGGCTGCCAGCAGCAGCCATTTCGTCCGATGGGCCAACACGTTGGCCAACAGGCTCTCGAGCCAACCGACACGGGATGACCCGTGCGGATCCTGATGTGGGTCGATCCCGTTGGTGTCCATCGATCCCCGGCCCTGTCACCGCGTCGGCAGTCATCGGTTACACTGGCATCCCCTGTCGAGGCCAGCGGACGTACAGGATAGTCGCGGTCGGACCGACGGGCCAACAGGAGTCTACGTGCCCACACACCGTTCCCACCTGACACCGCTGCTTTGGGTGGTGCTGTTGGCACTGGCGATTCGCCTCCCGGTGGCGGCATGGCGGTGGGATTCGCTGGCCGACGATCGCGACCATTACCGCCTGCTGGCCGACGGCCTGGCCGATGGACGTGGCCTGGTGCACCCGGATCACGGCACCCCAACGGCCTATCGGCCCCCGCTGTACCCGCTACTGCTCGCCAGCGTCTCGTGGATCGGGGCGGGCCAGATCGGCATCGTGGCCCTGCACCTGTTGCTGGGACTGGTGACGGTGGCAGGGACCTGGCAAACGGCGGTTCACCTGGGACTGGGCCACAGGGCGTGGTGGCCGGCGGCAGCCGTTGGTGTCGACCCGTTGCTGGTTGTCGGTGCCACACTGCCAATGACCGAAACACTCTTCACCGCACTGGCGGTCTGGATGCTGGCGGTGGCCACCTCGACACCTTCGACCCGCCGCGGCCTGGCACTGGGACTGCTGTTCGGGATGGCCGCGGTCTGCCGGCCCTCGGTGTGGGCGTTTGCGGCGGTGACCGTCCTGGTCACGTTGCTGGACCTGTGCCGGAAACCTAAGCCGCAGCACTGGTCTCGCCACCGCATGGTCCAGGCCGCCCTTGTTGTCGGCGTCGCCGCGACCACCGGCCCCTGGCTGGCACGCAACCTGTCCGTTTCGGGAACCCCGGTACTGACGACCACTCACGGCGGTTTCACGCTGCTGCTGGGCAACAACCCCGTCTTCTACGAACAGGTGGTTCGCCGGCCACTGGGAACAACCTGGAATGACACGACATCAGACCCCGGACGGACGCCGGCCGACTGGCGAGACAACCTCGAGAGACAACTGCTGGTCCCACCCCAGGGTGTCGCAGCCGAACGCAAGCGTGACATCAGGATGTACGGGCTGGCCATGTCCCATATCACCGAAGACCCGCCGGGATTTCTGCGGGCGTGCCTGTTGAGGGTGCTGCGGTTCTGGACGCCATGGCCATCAGAATCGGCACCCGGATCCGCGTGGCCGGTCGCACTGAAATGGGCCGTCGCGGCGTGGTACGCGGTGACGTTGCTGGCAATGTTGCGGGGATTGTGGCGTGGACCCTGGCGAACACGCTCCCAATGGCGGGTTCCGCTGCTGTACCTCCTGGCCCTTTCACTGGTACACGTGGTCTTCTGGTCGACGATGCGGATGAGGGCTCCGGTGATGCCGGTCGTCTTTCTGCTGTCCTGTGTCGGGCTTGGCCGCCAGCCGGTCGAGCCCACTTCGGGAGGCGATGCTCTCGAGGCTTATTGACACTCCGGAAAACGTGGACATATAATCCCGCCCCCCGTGTCGCCAGCGGCCGGGGTCCACACCGGAAAAATCCCGCAACCCGCGAGTTCCTCACGTTTTGAGCGAACACGGCAGGCGAAGGGATTCCGATTCATTCGCCGGAAGGAACTGGATTCCATCGTGCCGGGCAGGAAGCCCATCCACGCCGCCTCTATTCGTCGTCCGCACCCGGCTGTCACCTCGCAGTGTCGTCGCCTGGTCGCGATCGTCGTCGTGCTGGCGCTGTCGCCCCCGGAAAACTCCGGCGGGGCCGACCCGGTTCCGACCAACGACCACGTCTCGATCTCGGCCGACTTCGGGTTTGAAACCGGGACCCGTGGTCTGATCGACACCTCGCGCGTGGTGATGCTGAGACGGCGGGTCACCATCCGGCAAGCCGACACGGTCCTCACCGCCGGACAGGGCATCGCCTGGATCAGCCGAGCACGTCCGCCGAAGACCGGGTTTCGCGTGCTGGTCTACCTCGAGAAGAATGTGCGGCTCGAAGGACCCGACCAGACACACAACCGCCCGGTCCTGCTCCACGAACTGGCCATCTCTTCCTCCAGGCCGACCGTCCGACTCGTTCGCAAACAGAATACCGCCACTCCGTTGAATCGCGACCCGCTCTACCGCCGCGCCACTGTCCGTCGACAACGACGGCCCGACGACCACAAGTTGGTCACCTACCAGGCCGAGACGGTCCCGGCCCCGATGACCAATGATGCACCACAGCGACTCCGGCGGGTGCAACTGTTCCCGCGAACCAATCGCCCCTTCAACGTCACCACCGCCCCCTCGACGGGGACAATGCCCACCGAGAAGGTGGTGGTGATCACCGGAGGCGTCAACGTCGTGATCGACGGTGTCGCCCCCGACAGGACCCAGGTCCTCTTCGGAGCCGAAACCGTCGATCTCTCGGCCGATCGGGTCGTCATCTGGACACAGTCCGACGACGACCAGCCCGTCACCTCCCAGCTCATCCAGGCCGCCAAGAGACCGTTCCAGGTCTACATGGAGGGCAACATCGAGCTGCGATCCGGCGGCAACGTGATCCGGGCCCGGCGGGCACTCTACGACGCCAGGGAACACCGCGGCCTGATGCTCGACGCCGATCTGCTGGCCAAATTGCCCGGGGGACGAGTGCCGTTGAGAATCCGGGCTGAGAAGATCCGCAAGGAGGGCAAACACAGCTTCCACGCTCACAATGCCTGGGCCTCCACCAGCCCCTTTGGCGTCCCCGGTTACCGGCTCGAAGCCCGTGACGTCTTCCTCAATCGTCGGAGCCTGCCCCGCTGGCTCGCCACGCGGGCCGATGGTCGCAGTGCCAACCAGGTGGCCTGGATCCACTCGCAAAACAACCGGCTGTTGCTGGGCGAAACGCCCCTCTTCTTCCTTCCCAACCTGGCTGGACCCGCGGATCCGGATCTCAATTTTCCGCTGCAACGGGTCAAGTTTCAGCAGGACAACGTCTTCGGGTTCCAGGTCAAGACGACCTGGAACCTGTTCTCGCTGCTTTCGATCGAACCAACCGAAGGAGTCGACTGGTCGCTCCATGCCGACTACTTCACCGATCGCGGACCACTCGTCGGCAGCGGGCTCACCTATGAACTCGAGGGATTGCTGGGAATGCCCGGACAGGTGGAGGGATGGAGCAACGGCGCCTACCTCCACGACCGTGGTGTCGACAATCTCGGTCTCGACCGACGGCAGCTCGGCCTCGATTCGCCCCATCGTGGACGGGGTCGGTTGATCCATCGGCACGAACTGCCAGGTGGCTTCACGATCCGCGGCGAAGTCGGCTACCTGTCCGACCGCAACCTGCTCGAACAGTACTACGAAGAAGAATTCGACGAGCAAAAAGACCAGGACACGATGTTGCGTCTCGAGCAATTGGGCGAGAACACGGCCTGGACCCTGTTGGCACAAACGCAGCTCAACGGATTCGAGACCACCACCGAGTGGCTGCCGCGGGGCGACATCTACGTCTTCTCACAGCCGTTGATGGACAACCTGCCCGGGTGGCCGGCACTCAGCTGGTCATCACACACCTCGGCCGGCTACGCCCGGCTCCGCCCGGCCGACGCCCCGTTGGATCCGACCGACCTTTTCGCACCACTCGCCGACACGGCCGATGTCGGCGGGGCCGTGCTGATGTCTCGCCACGAACTGTCCCTGCCGGTGATGCTCGGCCCCACCCCGCTGGTTCCGTACGTGATGGCCGAGAGTGCGTACTGGAGCGAGGGGATGGCGGGAACCGAGATCGACCGACACCTCTTCAGCGGTGGACTTCGAGGCAGCCTCTCGATGTGGCGGGCCGATCCCGGCATCCGCAGCTCGATCCTCGGACTCAACGGCCTGGCCCACAAGATGACCTTCGAGACCGACCTGGCCTGGACCGAGACCACCAGGGGTCTGGGCGAGATCCCCCAGTACAACGCGATCGACGACAACGCCCAGGAACGATTCCGCTACCGGCTGCTGACCAACAGCTTCGGCGGCGTCCTGCCGACCGGGTTCGACACCCGCAGCGTGGCCGTCCGCAACGGGGCCGGGCTGGGACTGACCGCACCCTGGCACGAACTCGTCGCCGACCAGCAGGCCATGCGGATGGCCTGGCGTCACCGCCTGCAGACGAAGGTCGGTGCCCCCGGCCGCCAACGGATCCGCAACTGGATGACTCTCGACCTGGAAGCCACCTGGTTCCCCAAGCCCGACCGGGACAACTTCGGCGAGGACTTCGGGCTGCTGGGAGCCGCCTACCGATGGCACGTCAGTGACCGCACCACGCTGCTGGCCGATGCCTACATGGATCTCTTCGACGATGCCCCCGAGATGTGGAACCTGGGGCTGTTGAGCCAGAGGACGTCACGGGGCACGCTGTTCGCCAACCTCCGGCAGATCCGGGCCGGAGTGATCGACAGCCAGATCGTCACCGCGGGTCTCAGTTACCGGATGAGTCCCAAGTGGGTCTCAACACTCGCCACCGGCTACGACCTGGCCGAACGCCGAAACCAGGGCCAGTCACTGACCCTGACCCGCATCGGCGGCGACTTCCTGGTCCACCTCGGAGCCAGCTACGACAACAGCCGCGGCACGGCCGGGTTCCAGCTGTCGGTGGAACCCCGTTTCGGGGCCATGAATGCCGCCAACCCACAGATGGGCCGGCTGCTGGGACTTCAGGACTAGGTCGCCTGCCCCTCCCCGTCCTCCCCCTGGCGTCGGTGCAGTTCCTCGTGCTCATCGTCGTCGGTCGGCCGGGTGTCCCGACCACGACCCGAGGTTAGCTCGATCCGGTCGACGAATTTCACGTTCGCACAGTCGTCCAGTTCGTCGGTGTGGCAGGCCGCCGGATCCTTGATCAGGAACCGAAACGGGCCGCCCTGGTCCAGGGTCATCGGCTGGCCCTCGACGGTGTAGACCAGGATGCCCTCGCCCCGGATCGGATCCAGGGGCACGCTGGCGGCAAAGTCGTCCTCGGTCGCGTGAAGTGTCAGATAGCTGGCACGCTCGGTCGGGCCGACCCTCGCGAGAATGGATTCGAGCGTCACACCGTCTCCACTGCGGGTGGGGTGAAACCGGCTGACGTCACGGACCTGATCGGACTCGTCGAATCCGGCAAGCGCCTCGTGGGTCAACACCAAAGGTGACTGGACTTCCCCGTCCACGGTCAGCGTCGAGGTGGTCATCGGCCGGATTCTCCAGGGACGCAGGATGTCAAGAAGAAGGCACCCCGATCTGTCATTCGATCGGGGTGCCCGTTGCAAGAGATTCGCCGGTCCTTCAGCTACATCCCATACTGTTCCCGCAGTTGTGACACAGGTAGCAGTTGCCGTTGCGAACGGTGATCGCCCCGCACGAATCGCACGCGGGGGCATCGACCTGGAACTGGGCGAACTGCTGGCTGCGGATAGCCGGCGTTTCACCGGAGGCGTACGCCGCGACGGTCTCGGCTACCGACTGCTCGATGTCGCCGATCGACGAAATCACCTCGGCCGCTGCGGCCTCCGACTTGGCCGATTCGGTCGCGATCGGCACCGCCGTGTTCGGCTCGCCGTAACCGGGTTGGAAGCGGATCCCGAGCCAGCGGAAAATGTAATCCACCACGCTCTTGGCGTTGGGGATCTCCTGGTTACCCGTCCAGCCCGACGGCTCGAACCGCATGTGACTGAACTTGCTGGTCAGGGCCTCGAGCGGAACACCGTACTGCAGCGACATGCTGGTCAGAGTGCCGATGGTGTCCATCAGCCCGCCGATCGTGCTCCCCTCCTTGGCCATCGTGATGAACAACTCGCCGGGAGTACCGTCTTCGAACAGCCCCACGGTGATGTAGCCCTCGTGGCCGCCGACGGAGAACTTGTGTGTCAGCGACTGTCGGGTGGCAGGCAGGCGACGGCGAAGCGGTCCGGGTGACCCGTCGCTGGTCCCGCCACGGTCGCCTTCCCTGCTGGTTGCCAGCGGCTGGCTCTGCTTCGAGCCGTCCCGGTAGATCGCCAGGGCCTTCAGACCCCGACGCCACCCCTCGATGTAAGCCTCCTGGACATCCTCAACCGTCGAGTCCTCGGGCATGTTGACGGTCTTGGAGATGGCACCCGAGAGGAACGGCTGGGCGGCGGCCATCATGCCAACGTGACCCCGCCACGAAATCGACCGCTCACCGTTGGCCGGCGTGAAGGCACAGTCGAAGACCGGCAGGTGCTCGGCCTTCAACCCCTCAGCCCCCTCGATCGTCTCGTGCTCGTCGATATGGGCCACGATCGAATCGACTGACGTCTGCTGGTAACCCAGCATCTCGAGAGCTTCGGGCACCGTGCGGTTGACGATCTTCATCATTCCGCCACCGGCCAGCTGCTTGTACTTCACCAGCGCGATGTCCGGCTCGATACCGGTCGTGTCACAGTCCATCATGAAGGCGATCGTGCCGGTCGGAGCCAGCACCGTCGCCTGGGCATTGCGAAAACCGTGCTCGTGACCGCTCGCCAGGCACTCGTCCCAGCACTCGCGTGCCGCGTCCTTCAGATACGACGGACACGCATCGTCGATCTCCTCGACCGCGTCGCGATGCATCTGCATCACGCCGAGCATCGATTCGCTGTTCTCGGCGTAACTGGCAAACGGTCCGATGTTCGAGGCGATGTGGCTCGAAGTGCGGTAGCCTTCGCCGTTGAGCAAGGCCGTCATCGCGCCACAGATACCACGGCCGGCGTCGCTGTCGTAGGGAATGCCCATCGACATCAACAGGCTGCCGAGGTTGGCGTACCCCAGGCCCAGCGGACGGAACAGGTGACTGTTCTCGGCAATCGACGGAGTCGGGTAACTGGCATGATCGACCAGGATTTCCTGGGCGGTGATGTAAATCCTCGCCGCCTGGCGGAACCGGGCGACGTCGAAGATCCCATCGGGCCGCACGAACTTCCGCAGGTTGATGCTCGACAGGTTGCAGGCCGTGTCATCCAGGAACATGTACTCCGAACACGGATTCGACGCGTTGATCGGACCGGTCTTCGGACACGTGTGCCAACGATTGATCGTCGTCTCGTACTGCAGGCCAGGATCACCGCAGTACCAGGTGCCGTGAGAGATCTCGTGCATCATCTCGGCGGCCTGGTACGTCGGGCCCTCTCCCGAATTGTCAGTGACACACCGGGTCGTCCAGGTGCCGTCCGACTCGACCGACTCCATGAACTCATCGCTGACGCGAACCGAGAGATTCGCGTTCTGGAACATGATCGAACTGTAGGCCTCGCCGTTGAAATTGGCCTCGTATTCGCCACTTTCGATCAGCGTGCGGGCCTTCTTCTCTTCCTTGGCCTTCGCCTGGATGAAGTCCATCACGTCCGGATGCCAGTCCTTGAGACTCTGCATCTTCGCCGCACGACGCGTCTTGCCACCCGACTTGACCACCGCGGCAATCTGGTCGTAGACCCGCATGAAGGACAATGGACCCGAGGGGGTGCCGCCGCCGGAAAGTTTCTCGCGAGAACTGCGGATCGTCGACAGGTCGGTGCCGGTGCCCGAGCCAAACTTGAACAACATCGCCTCGCTGGTGGCGAGACGCATGATGTCCTCCATGTTGTCCTCGACCGACTGGATGAAGCAGGCCGACGCCTGGGGGAACTCGTAGGACGTCTCGGGACGACGGATCGACTTCGTCTCGGTGTCGAAACGGTAGTTGCCCCGCGAACCACCCACTCCGTACTGGTGGTACAGCCCGACGTTGAACCAGACCGGCGAGTTGAATGCGCCGTGCTGGTGGAGGCACAACCAGGCCAGTTCGCGGTAGAACCGCTCGCCATCCTCTTCACTGGCAAAGTAGCCGTCCGCCTTGCCCCAGTCGGCGATTGTCCGTGCCACGCGGTGGATCACCTGGCGAACGCTTGTCTCACGCTCGCTCGTGTTCGGCTCGCCGTAGAAGTACTTGCTGACCACCACGTTGGTCGCCAACGGACTCCAGTCGACCGGGATCTCGCAACCGGTCTGCTCGAACAGCACTCCGCCGTTCTCGTCCTTGATCGATGCCGTCCGCGATTCCCACTCGACCGTATCAAACGGGTCGGTCTCGGCCGGACAGAACTGCGAATCGAACGCCAGGGCCTTGCCCATCGCTTGCTCGAGACCCGCGTGCCCGTTTCCGTTGTCGCCGTTTTCCCGATTCGCAGCCAAGTTCTCATCGAGACCCTGACCCACTCTGGCCCGCCCCTGGGCCAACTCGTTCGAACGTCCTTGCTCTTCAATACCCTTCGTTTCGTGCATCATGCACCCCTTCGTTGGTAGCTACTTTCTCCAGTTGCCGGACTAGGGAATCTCGACAGTCGCCCCCTGTGGGGCCGGCCAAAAACGACAAAATGCCGTCAAAATAAGCTACTAAAGTGTGAAATTAAACAATATTTGAGCCGTTTTGATGACTCAAATACCACAAGGTGTAGGGGACAGGAGTCCAAGAACACCCACATCTTGTGAACTGACGAGACTCGCCACTATAAATCGGCATTCTATTTTGTCAAGATGGTGTTTTTCAGTTTGTTTTCACCGATCTCTGACAAATTGTCGTAGAACCCCATCGCATCACGACTTACCTCATTTCAAGAAAATCGCCACGACCGCTCTGCCCCACACATCCCGACCACCGTTTTCGACTCCCATCATGTCTCAGTCGAGCCCCGAATCACCCGCCGGTTCGCCCCTGCCGACGACCGACAATCCGACCGCGTTGGCCGAATACGGTCGGCTCGACCTGGTGGCCCGTCTGGTCGTCGAGGGTGACATCCTGGGTCAGCACAAGAGCCCTTTGAAGGGAGCGAGTGTCGAGTTCACAGAACATCGGCAGTACCACCCCGGGGACGAGATTCGCCACATCGACTGGCGCGCCTACGGGAAGACCGGTAAGTACTTCGTCAAGGAATTCGAAGACGAGACCAACCTCCGCTGCCAGTTGCTGGTCGACGTGTCCGGCAGCATGGCCTACGGTGACAGCACGCTCTCGAAGTTCGACTACGCCCGCCAGTTGGCTGCCGCATTGGCCTACCTGCTGCTGGCCCAGCGTGACGCGGTGGGCCTGACGATCTTCGACGACCACGTCCGGACCCGGCTGTCCCCCTCGACCCAGCAAGCCCTTTTCGCCCAGGTCACCGACACGCTCGATCAACTCCAGCCAACCGACGAATCGTCGTCAGCCTTCGCCGGCGGTGTCGCCGAATCGCTTGGCGAGGTGTTGCCGACCCTCTCACGACGGAGCCTGGTCGTGGTGATCAGCGACTTCCTGGACGACACCGACGAGTTGATCGCGGCCCTGGCCCGGTTTCGCCATGCCCGCCACGAGTTGATTTTGTTCCACGTGGTGGCACCCGAGGAGGTCGACTTTCCGTTCTCTCGACCGACACAGTTCCACGACCTCGAGCAAACCTCACGACGCATGCTGGTCGATCCTCACCGCGTCCGGGAACGCTACCTCCGCAACTTCGCCCGGTTCTGCACACGACTCGAACAGGGCGCCGCCGGCCAGGACGTCGACTACCAGCGGGTCACCACCAGCCAGCCCTATGCCCATGCCCTGGGCCGCTACCTCGCTTCCCGCTCACGCCGCCGCCGCGGGCGTTAGCCGCCCACCCGTTCGAGAAACTCCGGCCCCAGTTGCTGCTCCAGCCGGGTCGTCTCCACGTCCAACATCCTTCTCAGCCCGCGGTAGGACTCGGCCCGTTCGACCCGCCGCCGCTGGTCGACATCACCGGGCTCGCGACGCACCGCTCGCAGCAGCACGTTTTTGGCCGTGTGCTCCATGTCAATGAATTCGACAACCCGCGTCCGGTACCCACACACCTCCAGGGCCTCGGCCCGCAGCGCATCGGTCACCAGCGCGGCCAACCGCTCGTGCAGGATCCCATGACGGTGCACCGACGCCAGTTCGCCGATCGCCAGTTCACCGGCGAACTCGTGCTGACAACACGGCACAGCCAGGATGACGCCCGCCTGCCAACCAACCGCCCGGGCCAGGGCGTCGTCGGTCGCCGTGTCGCAGGCGTGCAGCGACACGGCCAAATCGACGGGTCCGTCGTGGTCAAAGTCGGAGATCTCCGACTGGTGGAACTCGATCTCGTCCAATCCCATCCGCTCGGCCACCTCACGACAATCGTCCACCACCTCGGCCTCGCGCTCGACACCGACGATCCTCACCTCGCGACTCCGCAGTTCCTTCAAGAGGTGATGCACCGCAAACGTCAGATAGCTCTTCCCACAGCCGAAGTCCACCACTCGCAACTCACCCTCTTCGGGCAGGCCTTCAACACAGTCGTCGACCAGTTCCAAGAACCGGTTGACCTGGCGAAACTTCCCCTGACGAGAGGCTTTCACACGGCCCTCGGAAGTCATCACACCGATCGCCTCGAGGAATTCGCACGGCCGGCCGTCGGGCAGCAGGTGCCGCTTGGCGCGATCGTGCGACGTCGAATCGGGGGGACGGGTCATGGCGGGTCCGCGGCGGATCTTCAATCGTCCCCCACGACCGACACGGGCCGAGACATCCCCGTCGGAACCGAACAGGTGCAGGTCGCGGTACAATTCGGGAAACCACTCGCCGATCCGGACTACCGCGGCGGCCGGTTCGAGATTTTCGTGAGACTGTCGCCGGTTGGTCTCGGAAGTGAACTGGTAGTGCGGGCCACCGGCCAGCGTCACCGGCCTCACCACGACCCGCTCGGCCAACTCGGCGCGATCACCCCGCCGACGGCTCAACACCACACGGTGGCAGGTCGACTCGAGTATCGCTCGACCCACCGCCTCCACAATCTCGCTCACACTCTCCGACACTGTTAGACTGCTCTCCCTGCACGAACACACCCCGGCGGCATCGCCGCCAACTCTACAGCCCCGCCCACCACAGCGGCAACAACTCACACCGGTGGAGACACCCGATGGGACTGAACCGCAAGCAGAAAAAACAGCTCGAGGTCGCTCGCAAGAAAATCGAGAACCTCCGCCAGCAACTGGCCGGAGCCAAGACTCAGCCCGACGATCCGGCCGACATCCCCCGACTCGAATCAGAGATCGAGCAGACCCTGGAAAAACTCCGGTCGTTGAAAAGCGGTGGAGACGGCAAGTGAGCCGCGACACACCGGAACCGGACTCGCCAACACCTCCAACGATCTTCGTCGTTCATCCCAGGGAACGCCGCAGCAAGTGCTCGGTGGAACCGCTGCGAGGCCGGGACGGGTTCGTCTTCTGGACATTCCCGAGCCAGGGCTGCGAGTCGCTGGAGGGTTACGTCCGGCTGGGGATGGGAGGGCCGGTGATCGGCCCGGACGACGTGGATGGTGGCCTGTTGGTTCTGGACGGTACTTGGCGACTCGCCTCGAAAATGGAACCCGATTATGCCGAGTTGCCGGTTCGCAGCCTGCCGGAACTGCAGACCGCCTACCCCAGGACCTCGAAACTGTTCGAAGATCCCACCGGGGGCCTGGCGACCATCGAAGCCCTGTGGGCCGCCTATCGCCTGATGGGGCGACCCACCGACAAACTGCTCGACCACTACCAGTGGGCCGAACGGTTCGTCGAAGCCAACGTCAGTTGTTTGGACAGGGATTGGATCCCGCGTCGCGACCTCTGACACCGGTTGCCCACCGATTGCAGCGAGTGATACCATGGGATTCCAGCGGGGCCTTTGCGGCTCCCGTCCATCACACCCCGGGATGCCACTCCCCATGCCACGCCCGACCACCCTGCTCCTGTTGCTCCTGGGCATGTCGTGGCACTCGATCCCGGTGACCAACGCCGCGCCACCGAAGGTCGACTACCAGAAGCAGATCAAGCCGCTGCTGGCCCGACACTGCAACGGTTGCCACGGGGCGAAGAAGGTCATGTCGGGATTCCGGGCGGACGCCGGGCGACTGGCCGCCCGGGGCGGTGACCGGGGCGCGGGAATCGTGCCCGGGCAACCCGAAAAAAGCCTGCTGTTCCAGGTCCTCACAGGCACCGACGACATCGAGCGGATGCCGTACGAGAAACCGCCGCTGAAGCCTGCCGAGATCTCGCTGATCAAGGAGTGGATCGTGCAGGGGGCCAAGTTCCCCGCCGACGAAAAAGTCGTCAGGGGACGGCGGACCAGCGACCACTGGGCCTTCCAGCCGATCGTGCGGGCGAAACTCCCGGCGGTGAACAACCCCGCGTGGACCCGCAATGCGATCGACGCCTTCGTGCTCTCCCGGCTCGACCGAGAGAAGCTCGTCCCGGCTCCCGAGGCCGACCGTGTCACCCTGCTGCGTCGCCTCAGCCTCGACCTGCTCGGCCTGCCCCCGTCACCGGACCAGGTCGACCGCTTCCTGGCCGACACCGCCCCGGGAGCCTACGACCGCCTGGTCGACCGGCTGCTGGCTTCACCGCGATATGGCGAACGCTGGGGACGCCACTGGCTCGACCTGGCCCGCTACGCGGATTCCAACGGGTTCACCATCGACGGGGCCCGCTCGATCTGGAAGTTCCGCGACTGGGTCATCGATGCCATCAACGCCGACGTGCCATTCGACCGTTTCTCGACCGAGCAACTCGCCGGGGACCTGATGCCCGGCGGCCGTCTCGACCAGTTGGTCGCCACCGGTTTCCACCGCAACACGCTGGCCAACCAGGAGGGGGGGACCGACGACGAGCAGTTCCGCGTCGACGCCGTCGTCGACCGGGTCAGCACCACCGGGGCCGTTTTCCTGGGCCTGACGGTCGGCTGTGCTCGATGCCACGAACACAAGTTCGACCCGATCTCGCAGCGAGACTTCTACCAGTTGTTCGCGGTGTTCAACAACTGCGAGGACAACAACGACGCCAACGCCCTGGACCCGAAGATCTCGGTGCCTTCGCCCGCCCAGGCGACCGAGCGGGCGAGACTGGCCTCGGCAATCGTCTCGGCCGAGAAACCGCTGGCCGAGCACGACCGGAGATTCGCCGCCGGGATGTCCGCATGGGAAAAACGCCTGGCCTCGATCGATGCGGGTTCGTTCTCCACGCTCAAGCCCGCCAGGTGGACCACCGCCAAGGGAGCCGTCCTGACCCGGCTGGATGACGATTCGCTGATCGTCGACTTCAGCGTCCCGGCCAATGACACCTACACCGTCACGCTCGAAACCTCGCTCGAATCGATCACCGCCGTCCGCATCGAAACGCTCACTCACACCAGCCTGCCCAAGAACGGTCCCGGCCGCGGCGACAACGGCAACTTCGTTCTCAGCGAAGTCACCGTTGCGGCGGCCCCGGCCAGCGGCAACGCCAAGCTGTCACCGATCAAGATCACCTCGGCCGTCGCCGACCACTCGCAGGAGGGGTATTCGATCTCCAACGCGATCGATGGCAATCCCAAGACCGGCTGGGCGATCAACACCAAGACCGGTTCTCCCAACGTCAATCGCCAGGCGATCTTCTTCCCTGCCAAGCCGATCGCCCACCCCGGCGGTTCGCGGCTGGTGCTCAGCATGGCCCACAACGGCGAGTCCGCCAATTACCTGGTCGGCCGCTTTCGCGTTTCTGTCGGTACCGCCGCCCCCGCCGATCTCAAGATCCCCGGCCCGATCCTGGCCATCGCCCGTACGGCCCGCGACAAGCGATCCAAGGCCCAGCAGGCCCAGTTGGTCGACGCCTACCGTGGAACCGATTCTGGCCGCAAGCAGCTTTCCGACACTCTCATCGACCTCAAGAAACGACGCGACGCGATCAACAAGGCGATCCCCACCACGCTGGTCCTTCGGGAACGCAAGCAACCCCGCCAGACACACATTCACATCCGCGGCGACTTTCTCCGCAAAGGCGCCCGCGTGCTGCCAGGCGTGCCCGAGGTGTTGCCGCCGATGAAGACCGCCGTCCCGGTCGGCACGCGACTCGACCTCGCCGGTTGGCTCTTCGAACCCGGGCATCCCCTGACGGCTCGTGTCACTGTCAACCGGTTCTGGCAACGGTTCTTCGGGCTGGGATTCGTCGAAACCGAAAACGACTTCGGACTGCAAGGTGACCCGCCCTCGCATCCCCTGCTGCTCGATTGGCTCGCCAGCGAGTTCATTCGCCGCGGCTGGGCCGTCAAGGACCTGCACCGGCTGATCGTCACCAGCGCGACCTATCGCCAGAGTTCGGCCACCCGTCCGGAACTGCTCGAACGCGATCCACGGAACCGGCTCCTGGCTCGACAGACCCGAATGAGAATGGAAGCCGAGACGATCCGCGACACGGCACTGGCCGCCGCGGGCCTGATCTCCGACAAGATCGGTGGCCCGGGCGTCTACCCGCCGCAGCCGGAAGGGATCTACATTCTGACCCAGCAGAAGAAGGCGTGGCCTGAGGCGAAGGGCGAGGACCGTTTCCGCCGCTGCATGTACACCTACTTCTGGCGATCCAGTCCCTACCCCTTCCTGCCGACCTTCGATGCTCCCGACGCCACGACCACCTGCACCCGCCGCAGCCGCTCGAACACGCCGCTACAAGCATTGACCCTGGCCAACGACAAGGCCTTCTTCGAAATCGCTCAGGGAGTGGCCCGCCGGATCCTCTCCGATGGACCGACACCCGATTCACAACGACTGCGATTCGGTTTCCGGACCTGCCTGTCACGGGAACCGTCATCCGAGGAACTGGGAACACTGAGCGAGTTCCTCTCGATCCAGCGGAACCGGTTCTCCCAGTCCACGAAGGCGGCGATCGCGGTCGCCCCGGCCCGGCGACCCGAAGGCGTGAGTGCTGCGGAGGCGGCGGCGTGGACTGCCGTCAGCCGTGTGCTGATCAATCTCGACGAATTCATCACCAGGGAGTGATGTGATGGTGCCCCACGACAGATCTCAGACCGCCTCGATCCCCGAGCAGCTGTTCGTGCGCGAACAGACGCGTCGACACTTCTTCGGCAACGCCGGCCTGGGAATCGGATCCCTCGGACTGGCCCACCTGCTCTCCGACGGCCAATTCACGTCCGCGGCAGTGACAAAACCCGGCACACCCGGGGTACCGCAAACCGGCCACTTTCCGGCCCGCGCCAAACGGGTGATCTACCTGTTCATGGCCGGTGGTCCGAGCCAGCTGGAGCTGTTCGACTACAAGCCGAAGCTGCAACAGATGGACGGGCAGGTGATCCCGGCTTCCTACGTCGAGAACAAGCGGTTCGCGTTCATCAAGAAGGACGCCAAGCTGCTGGGCACCCGTCGCCAGTTCCTGCGCTGGGGAGACAGTGGCCAGCAGATCTCGTCCCTGCTGCCGCAGCTGGGTTCGATCGCCGACGACGTGGCGATCGTGCGGACGGTCAAGACGGAGGTGTTCAACCACGGTCCGGCCAAACTGTTCATGAACACCGGCTTCAATCGGTTCGGACGACCCAGCATGGGATCGTGGGTCACCTACGGGCTGGGCAGCCCGTCGGGCAACCTGCCGGGCTTCGTGGTGCTGCATTCGGGTCCACGCGGTCCGCGCGGCGGCACTCCCCTGTGGGGCAACGGCTTCCTGCCCAGCCGCTACCAGGGTGTCCCCTTCCTCAACGGCGCCGACCCCATCCTCAACCTTTCCTCCCCCGGAGGCATCGACCGCGAGGGCCAGGGCCAGTTCATCCGCGCGGTCAACCGGCTCAACGCGCTGAGGCTCAGGCAGGTGGGAGATCCCGAGATCTCGACCCGGATCGGCACCTACGAGATGGCCTATCGGATGCAGTCCAGTGCCCCCGCACTGATGGATCTTTCGGGAGAATCCAAGCACACGCTTGGCGATTACGGCGTCGATCCCGCCAAGGCGTCGTTCGCCCGTAACTGCCTGCTCGCCCGTCGACTGGTCGAACGCGGCACCCGCTTCGTCCAGCTGTACCACACCGACTGGGATCACCACGGTAACCCCGGCACGAACCTCGGCAAGCCGCTGGACCAGCGGTGCGCCGAGATCGACCGGGCCACCACCGCGCTGGTCAAGGACCTGAAGCAACGGGGCCTGCTCGAAGACACGCTGGTGATCTGGGGCGGCGAGTTCGGCCGCACACCACAGGGTGAGCCACGTGACACGCTGGGCCGCGACCATCACATCGAGTCCTACTCGATGTGGATGGCCGGAGGCGGCGTCAAGGGTGGCACAACGGTCGGCGAGACTGACGAGCTGGGTTATTACGCGGTCAAGGACAAGGTCCACGTCCACGACCTGCAAGCCACCGTGTTGCACCTGCTGGGCCTGGACCACCTGAAGCTGACCTACCGGTTCCAGGGCCGGGACTTCCGGCTGACCGATGTCGGCGGCGAGGTCGTCGAAAAACTGCTGGCCTGACCCAGCCGGCTACTGTGCGTTCGCCGGCACCGGGATCAGGTACGCCTTGGCGTCGCGAGAACCGGTGACAATCTGCTTGCCGTCGCTGGAGTACGCGGCCGAATAAATCGGCGGATTGGCCAGCCGGGTCATGAACAGGCTCTTGGCACTGCCGGTGTCCCAGATGTGGATCACACCGGTGTAATCGGCCGCCAGCAGGCGGTTCGCCTTGGTCGGGTGGAACCGCAC
>DLVV01000424.1:25565-47246 GCA_003445035.1 Planctomycetaceae bacterium
AAATCGACCGCTTGCCGCCCAGGCCCACGCCCGCCGCCGCGATCGACTTCCCGTCCGGGCTGAAGGCCACCGTGTAGACCGGCTGAGTCGGTCCGGCGTACTTGCGGACTTCCGTCCCCGTCTCGATGTTGATCAGCCGCACCGTCTTGTCAGCTCCACCGCTGAGCACGAACTTCCCGTCCGGACTGAAAGCCACGGCGTAAACCTGCGACGGCTGGGTCGACAGCGTGCGGATGACCTTGTTGGTCTCGGTGTCCCACAGCCTCACGGTCTTGTCCGATGACGAACTGACCAACCGTGTCCCGTCGGGACTGAAAGCCAGCCCGGCCACGTAGCCGCCGTGGCCGCTGTAGTTCTGTGAGAACCCGGTGGCGGCCATTTTCCAGGTCTTGACCGTGCCATCGGCTGCGGCGGTCGCCGCTGTCGTGTTGTCGGCGGCCAGGACCAGCGCGTGGATGTCGCCGGTGTGCCCGCTGAGCAGCTGCGCAGCGTCCCGGGACGGCGGCACCGGTGGCTTCGGGTTCGGAGGCGTCGGATCGTAGCTGCGGATCGATCGGTCGCGAGCCACGCTGACCAGCTTCTTGCCGTCACCGGTGTAGGCCAGCCGGACAAACGGAGAGGACGTCGGAATCTGCAACTGCAGTTCTCCGTTGGCAGCATTCCACACGCACAGTGACTTCACGTTTGCAGCGGCCACCTGGTTGCTCGCGGCGTTGATCGCCACCACCTGGGAGCCACCGGTCAACCCCGCGAATGTCCGGGTTGGCTGACCGTTTCCCGCATTCCAGCTTTTCACTCCGCCCGGGCCCGCCGTGACCAGCACGGCACTGTTGCCCGAGATTCCCAGCGAGGTGACTTCCTTCTCGTCCGCGGCAATCACCGTCTGAGCCGAGATCGACTCGATGTGCACCGACTTGTCGGTGCCGGCGAACGCGATCGTGCGATTGTCGTTGCTGAAGCCGACACCGGACACCGCTCCGGCCGTCTGGAAATGCTGCAGCACCGTGTCGGTCTTCAGGTCCCAGGCCCTCAGCCGCCCGTCGGCTGACCCGCTGATCAGCCTGGCGTTGTCACGACTGAATTCGACCGCCGTCACCGCCGCCCGGTGACCGGAGAGCGTCTTGAGCAGTTTTCCGTCAGCCAGCGTGTAGACCCGCACTGTCTTGTCGGCCGCACCGACTGCCGCCTGGGCTCCGTTGGCCGCCAGGCCCAGCGACACGGCTTCGGCCCCGACGTTGATCGTCCGCACCGGCTTGCCGTCGGCAGACGCAAAGATCCTCACCGTCTTGTCTCGCCCGGCGGTCACCACCTGGCTGCTGTTGGGCGTGAAAGTCACCCCGGTGACCGGGCCGGTGTGCCCGGCGAGTTTCGCCTGCACGCTGGCATCGGAAATCTTGTAGACAACCACCGCGCCCGACCGGTCACCCGCGGCCAGCAGTTGGCCGTTGGCCGAAACCGCCACTCCGGTGATCGGACCCGCCTGGGCCGGAAAGGCCTTCAACAGTTTGCCGTTGGAAGCCTGGAACAGTCGCGGGATCTGGTCAGCCCCGCCCGTGGCCACCTGGCTGGCGTTGGGACTGAAGGCGATCGCGGTGATCCCGGCGGGATGCGGCTCGAGCTGCCGGATCGGTTTTCCGTCGGTCCGCTGCCACAGCCGTGCGGTCTTGTCGCTGGAACCGGTGGCGATCATCGTGCCATTGGCCGACACGTCGACAGCGGTGATCGGCTGGGTGTGACCGGTTGAAGCGAACGTCGCCGGCAGAGTCTTGGGCCACTTGCGGACCAGCCCGTCGGTCCCGCTGGTGAGAATGAAGCTGCTGTTGGGAGCAAACACCAGTCCGGTGATCGACCCCGCATGAGCCACGACGGCTCCGCCAACCGGCTTCCCGTCAGCCAGCGTGAACAGCCGCAGCACTCCCAGTTCGGTCGCCGTCGCCACCTGCAGGTTGTCGGCGCGGGAGGCAATGCCCACGACCGACGAGAGGTGCCCGTCGAGCGTGCGGGCAGGCTTGCCGTCGGCGGCGGCCCGAACCCGAACCGTCTTGTCGGATCCGCCACTGATGATCCACTTCCCGTCCTTTGTGATCGCCAGAGAGCGAACCGCCCCCTGGTGACCACCGTGGCTGGCGATCGGGGAATTGACCGGCACGTCCCAGATCTTGATCGTGTTGTCCATCGCGCCCGAAGCGATCCGGCTCCCGTCGGGGTGAACAGCGATCGAAAGCACCAGGCCGGTGTGTCCGGACATCGTCCGCACGCTCCGGCGACTCCGGCTGTCCCACAATCTCAACGTCTTGTCGAAGCTGGCCGTGATCACCCACTTGCCGTCGGGCGTGAACACCGCGTCGTAGACCGGGTCGGTGTGGCCTTCCAGGGAGGTCGGAGCTTGCGCCATGACCGCGGGAGCGGCCAATGCCAAGACAAGAGTCACGGCGAAGAATCGGTGAACGGAACGGAAGGTTGCCATCGGGCGAGCCTCGAAACGAACAAACTCGGATCACAATTCGGAAGCGGAGCGCACAGTCTCCCCCGAGGCGAGGTGGGGGGTCAAGGGTTCGGGCCCAATCCAAACCCGTCTGGACACTCCCCACGACTATTCACTATCACCCGCGTTCTCTCACACTCGTCTCTCCTGTTTCCTCTCACCTTTCCACTCCTCATTCCACCTGTCTCGGAGGCATGGATGCCACCGGAGGCGACTCTCGGATTGCGCGACGCTGCGCTACGATGGCGAGGCCTGTTGGTCCCGGCCGGGGTGGTTTCGTTGTTGCTGGTGATCGTCGTCCCGGTCCCGCCCGTAATACTGGACTTGCTGCTCTCGGCCAGCATCACGCTGTCAGTGCTGGTGCTGATGACGACCATCTACGTCGCCCGCCCCCTGGATTTCAGCGTCTTCCCCACGCTGTTGCTGGGTGCGACTCTGCTTCGCCTGGTACTCAACTTCGCCTCCACCCGCCTGATCCTGACCCGAGCTCCGCTCGACGGAACGTCCGCCGCGGGGGGCGTCATCGAAGCGTTCGGCAATTTCGTGACCGGCGGCCAGGTGGCCGTGGGAGCGATCCTGTTCACCATCCTGATCGTCGTTCAGTTCCTGGTGATCACCCGTGGCTCAACGAGGGTCAGTGAAGTCGCCGCGAGATTCGCACTGGAGGCGATGCCTGGCCGACAGATGGCCATCGATTCGGACGTCACCGCCGGGTTGATCACTCGCGAAGAGGCCCAGGCCCGCCGGGCCGAGCTCGCGAGCCAGGCCGACTTTTACGGGGCGATGGACGGGGCCGGCAAGTTCGTCCGTGGTGACGCGGTGGCCGGGATCGTGATCACCCTGACAAATATCGGCGGCGGATTTTATGTCGGCATGGTCCAGGGCGGCATGTCGCTGTCGCAGTCGGTCGATGTCTTCACGCGTCTGACCATCGGTGACGGGCTGGTGACCCAGGTTCCCGCGTTGCTGCTGTCGCTGGCAGCCGGGTTGATCGTGACGCGTTCGTCAACCGACCGGCACCTGCCCGCTGCAGTCGTGGAGCAGTTGTTCGGAAGGGCCGAGGCCCTGTTCCTGGCAGCGGGATTCCTGGTCGTGCTGGCGGTGACCGGCCTGCCCGTCGTGCCGCTGATCACTCTGGCCGCTGGCTGCCTGCTCGTCGGCATCGCGGTGCACCGTCGACCGGCAACGACCGATCCCGCCGAGACCACTTCGCCCGACAACCTTCAGGCGGCCGCTACGACCCCGACACCGAATCGGCCCGCGACCATCCCCAGCCCGTTTGTCGAACCGCTGGCACTGGAACTCGGCAGCGGTCTGCTGGGCCTGGCCCAGGGCCACCAGTTGATCGAGAGAATCGGCAACGTCCGCGAACAGGTGGCTGGGGAACTCGGGTTCCTGCTGCCGGATGTCGTCGTCCGCGACAACCTGTCACTGCCATCGGACGGTTACCTGTTCACGCTCAGGGGCACGCGGATCGCCGATGGCCATCTGCAGCCGGCTCATCCAGAGACCATCCATCGGCTGCTCGAACACTTCGGCCGGGTGGTCCGGCATCACGCCGCCGAATTGCTGACCCGCCAACAGGTTCACCACCTGGTCGATCGCCTCGCCGAACGGGCGTCACGGTTGGTGGAGGAACTCGTTCCCGAGGTCGTCCCCACGTCGCGGCTGCACCGTGTGCTGGGCAACTTGCTGGCCGACCAGGTTCCGATCCGTGACCTCGAGACCATTCTCGAGACGCTGGGCGACCTGGGCAACTCGATCACCAATCCGGATCAGCTGACCGAGATGGTCCGGCATCGGCTGGCCCGGGCCATCTGCCAGCAGCACCGAGACAACGAACGCCGTCTCCAGGTGGTCACACTCGATCCGTTGCTCGAGGAAACCATCGAGGCCCATTGCCGATTTGCTGACGGTGGGCTGGAGGCCCGTTTGCCACCCTGGTTGTCTGAACGCCTGATCGGTGGACTCGCCGAGAGGTGCCAGAAGCTGTCGACCGACGGACCATCGGTCATCGTGCTCTGTTCGAGCCCCCTGGCCCGCGCATCGGTCAACCACCTGGCCCGCCACCAACAGCCGCGGCTGATCGTGATGAGTGTCGAGGAGATCTCGCACGACACCGAGGTCGAATCGCTCGGACCACTCACCATCTCACTCGCAGAACCCGACACCGACAACCACCAGCTTCTTGCCGCCTGAACCACAACCAGCACCCCGGCCCCTCACAACAACATCCACCTGAGAGCACGATCCGGTACCGACCGGGAGATACGACATGACCGATTCCGACATCAGGACCTATCGGGCAGCGACGATTCACCAGGCACTGCAAATGGTCGAAGAGGAACTCGGCCGCGACGCCGTCATCCTGCACACCCGCCAGATCGAACAACGCCGCTGGCTGCCGTGGCAAACCGGCCAGGAGGAGGTGGAAGTCACCGCCGGCATCGGCTGGACCGTCGCCAGCCACTCCTCCGCTTCGGCTGCCCCTCCGTCCACGCAATTCGTCCTTCCGCCCGACGAACCGACAGCCGTCGAATCCTCGACCATCTCCCCGGATGATCTTTCAACGGAAACGATACCACCGGCCGGTCCCGCGGCTTCGTTCACCCGGATGCCCGAGGAGTTGACGACCGGACTGACCGATCGCCTCGCGGCCCTCGAACAACGGTTTGCTCAACTCGACAGCGACGACTCGGACAAGAAACCGGTGATCCCGGCAGAACTGTTCGATCTCTACACCGAACTGATCGACTCGGAGCTCGACGAACCGCTCTCACGGGAACTGGTCGTCTCGTTGAAACGCGAGGCGCTGTCCGAAGAACTCTCGGATCCCTCACTCTGTCGCGCCCGGCTGGTGAAAATGGTTGAGAGCGAGTTCCACGCGGGGTCCTCGATCACTTCGACACCGGGCCAGCGGCGGGTCGTCGCCCTGGTCGGACCGACGGGTGTCGGCAAGACGACAACCATCGCCAAGCTGGCCGCCAACCTGAAGTTGCGGGACGGCGTTCGCATGGGACTGGTCACCGTCGACACCTACCGAATCGCCGCGGTCGAGCAGCTTCGGACCTATGCCGAGATCATCGACTTGCCGATGAAGGTCGTCACCACGCCGATGGAAATGCGACGGGCGCTCGATGAACTCAGCGACATGGACCTGGTGCTGATCGACACCGCCGGCCGCAGCCCTCGTGACGAACTTCAGATCGGGGAACTCAAGAGCCTGCTGGCCGACGCCGAGGTCGACGAGGTGCACCTGGTGCTCAGCGTCACCGCCAACCTCGATCACCTCGTATCGACCGTCAATCACTTCTCAACCGTCGGCACCTCATCCCTGGTTCTGACCAAGCTCGACGAGACCCACGAGTTGGGCGTGATGTTGAACCTGGCCCGCCGCGTCAACCTGCCGATCAGCTACCTGACCACCGGGCAGGATGTTCCCGACGACATCGAACCGGCCGACGCCCAACGGATGGCTCGGCTGGTGCTGGGACAGGATCGCCTGCTGTCCTCGGTCAGTGGCCCGACGGAGACCCTGGCATGACAACCGCCACCGGCACGCCTGCCGAGACCGCTCACGCCGACCAGGCCCGCCAACTGCGGGGATTGGTCCAACAGCAGCAACACAGGCACCTGGCCGCCGACGAGACCACCACCACCGCGGCGGTGATTGCCGTCACCAGCGGCAAGGGAGGTGTTGGCAAAAGCAGCCTGGCCCTGAACCTGGCAATCGCCCTCGCCCGGCTCGATGTCCGCACCGGGCTGCTCGATGCCAGTCTCGGGCTGGGACATCTCGACCTGATGTGCGGACTCAACGGTTACTGGAACCTCGGCCACGTCCTGTCGGGCACTCGTCGACTGGCAGACATCACGCTTGACGGACCAGCCGGAATCCACGTCGTTCCCGGAGCCGGCCACCTGGCCGACACCGGGGACTCCGGAAAAGGACTCGGACCGGACGTCGCCGAACAACTGGCCGGTTTCGAAGCCGCCCACGACGTGCTGGTGCTCGACACCGGTCACGCCGGGCACCCCTTCGTCGGACGTTGCCTGGCTGCGGCAGACAGCGTACTGGTCGTCACCACCACCGAGCCCACCGCCATCGCCGACGCCTACGCCACCATCAAGTCGATGCCACGAGGGACCGGCACCCAGTTGCTGACACTGATCAACCGAGTGGATTCGGCCCGAGCGGCCCGAGACATCCACCAACGGCTGGCCCGCACCACCCGGATTTTCCTCGAGTCCGAGCCCTCTCTGGCAGGTTGGATTCCCGATGACCCCGAGATGACCCGGGCCGTCCATGACCGCACGCCTCTGTTGGTCCAGGCCCCCGACAGCCCAGCCGGCCGGGCCATCGGTCAACTCGCCGCACGCCTCGTCTACCACTCACCCGGCACGGACGATTCCCCGTCCTTCTTTCATCGCCTGTTCCCACAGTCCGACAACGAAGAGACCGTTCACGGCAAGCCACCACCCACGATTGACCACGTCCCGAAAAATCCCCCAGACCAGAAATAAACCTCACATCCCCATCCATGGCGAGTCGATAACGGTTGTGATGGGTGTCGTCGTTGCCGACGCGCCTACTCAACGGATTGACCGCTTGGGCGAACGGTCGGACTATCTGCCGACTTTTAATTCACGGAGGAATTCATGGCGGTCAAGGCCATTGATCCCGAGATCCAGCAACTCTGGATCGACTTCAAGCAAGATCAGAGCGACCAGCGACTCCGCAACCGGCTCATCGAACAGTACTACCAACTGGTCAAGTACAACGCCGAGCGGGTCTGGGCCAAGCTGCCCGAGGGTGTTGATCTCAATGACCTCATCTCGGCAGGCGTGTTCGGCCTGATGGACGCCATCGAAGCGTTCGACCTCAGCCGCGGCGTCAAGTTCGAGACCTACTGTGTTCCGCGAATCCGCGGTGCGATGCTCGACGAGCTTCGCATGATGGACTGGGTTCCACGACTGGTCCGCAGCAAGGCCAGCAAGTTGGAGGCGGCCCGCAAACGCGCTCAGGCCGGGACCGGACGACCACCGACGGACAAGGAAATCGCCAAGGAAATGCAGCTCAACTCGATGGACTTCAACAAGCTGAAGAACGACGCGAGCGCGGTCCTCACCGTCAGTCTCAACAAGAAGTGGTACGAGACCGACAGCTACAAGGACGTCCGCGAGGTCGACATTCTCGAGGACAGCAAGGGCGAGGACCCGACCAAGGACATCCAGAAAGAGGACCTGATGAAGCTCGTCACGCGGGGACTCAACCGCAACGAGCGACTGATCATGATCCTCTATTACTACGAAGAGCAGACGATGAAGGAAATCGGGGCCACGCTGGGACTCTCCGAATCTCGCGTCAGCCAGATGCACTCCAGCATCGTCGCCCGGCTCCAGGGACAACTCCGGCAACGTCGGCCTGAGTTCGCCTAGTCGGGACGAGGTCACTAGCCGGGGTCGGACCTGCCACGAGCGGGTTCGACCCCGGTTTTTTTCCATCATGTGCCCGGCCGGTTGCCCCACAGCTCGATGTGCAACCGTGGTGACACTCGCCACCCCCGCGACTCGGCCGCCTCGCGGATCCAGTTCGCCCGCTCGGCAATCTGCTCGCCGGTCACGGCCTGCGGCATCAGCCAGATTCGCCCGGCCTCCACACCGGGGAACCGCTCGACGTACCGATCGATCTCCAGCACATCGTCGGGCTGATCGACGACGAACTTCAACTGGTAGTCGAAGGTGTCCAGCCAACGCCGGATCACCTCGGGGACATCTCGATTCGCCTCGTGACGGGATGCCCACGTGGGGTCATCGACCGGAGTCGAATTGCCGAGCTTGGGACTGATCGACATCAGGTCGGCGGTCACCTCGGCATCAACCGTCCCGGCCGTCTCGATCGTCACCACGTACCCCCTCTCGCGCAACGCCCGGGTCAGGGGCACCACACCCGGCTGCAGCATCGGCTCCCCGCCGGTCACAACCACGTGAGGGCACTCGAGCCCCTCGACTTCCTCGACCACAGACTCCCACTCGCGGTGCGTCCCACGAGGTCGCCAACTGGTTTCGGGCGTGTCACAAAACCAGCATCTCAGGTTGCAACCGCTGGTCCGGACGAACGCCGAGGGCGTTCCAGCATATAGCCCCTCGCCCTGGATCGATCCAAAGACCTCCGAAATCCACATCGCGACCGCCTCCACCCGCTTCTACTGGTACGCCACCGGATCCTCGACCCCCGCCTCGGTGAACCCCTTCAGCCGCAAGTGGCACGAATCGCAGCGTCCGCACGAGCGACCCCGCTCGTCGGGGTCGTAGCAACTGTGGGTCAGGCCGTAATCCACTCCCAGGGCCAGCCCCGTCGCGATGATCTCGGCCTTGGTCATCGCGACCAGCGGTGCGTGCACCTCGAAGCGACCCCGTCCCTCAACTCCGACCTGTGTCGCCAGGTTGGCCAGATCGGTGAATGCGGCAATGAACTCGGGACGGCAATCCGGGTACCCGCTGTAATCGACGGCGTTCACTCCAACGAACAGGTCGGTCGCCCCCAGGGTCTCGGCCCAACCCAGCGCCACGGCCAGGAAGATCGTGTTGCGTGCGGGCACATACGTCACCGGGATCCCCGATTCCATTTCCTCACCGGTGCGATCCTTCGGCACGTCGATGTCATCGGTCAGTGCCGATCCTCCAAACGCCCGCAGGTCCAGTGGCACCACGACATGCCGTTGGACACCACCGGCAACGGCCACCGCCCGAGCCGCCTCGAGTTCGAACCGGTGCCGCTGCCCGTAGTCAAACGACAGGGCAAACGGCCGGAACCCCTCGTCCCGGACCATCGCCAGCACGGTCGCCGAATCGAGACCGCCGCTGAGCAGCACGACTGCCGGTCGCTCCCCCGCCATCTCGGCGTCCCTCCTTTTCCCCACTGTCCAAAACAGGTCAACCTCACCCCCGGCACCCCGATCTTACAGATCCCTCGCCCGTCAAACACCGCTGGTTGACCCTCCCCTCGAATGGCGTCTAGAGTGGATTGTTGGCTCGAGCAATACGCGGAGTGCTCGAGACCCGATTGGAGCAAGGAGACACCGGCCGGTGGCTGACAAACCCTGGGGCGGACGTTTCAGCGGCGAGACCGATCCTCGCGTCGAGGCGTTCACCGAATCGATCAGCTTTGACCATCGCCTGGCCGCGGTTGACGTCCGCGGTTCGCAGGCCCATGCGCGAATGCTGGCCGAGGTTGGCCTGCTGACCGGAGACGAGCGAGACGCGATCGTCACCGAACTCGATACGATCCTCGGGGAGATCACCTCCGGGAAGTTCCCGTTCCGCACCGAGCTGGAAGATGTGCACATGCACATCGAGTCGGCGTTGATCGAACGGCTGGGCGACGTGGGCCGCAAGCTGCACACCGCCCGCAGCCGCAACGACCAGGTCTCGACCGACCTCAAGCTCTACGTCCGCGACGGCATCGATACGATCGACGGCTTGTTGCTGGAGCTGCAACGTGCGTTCGTCGCCCGCGGCAAGACCGACGCGGGAGTGATCCTGCCGGCCTACACCCACCTGCAAAGAGCGCAACCTGTCCAGGCCACCCAGTACTGGCTGGCCTACTGCGAGAAGTTCGGCCGGGACCGCGGCCGGCTGGCCGACTGCCGCAACCGGCTCAACGTCTCGCCCCTGGGCGGTGCGGCACTTGCCGGCACGAGCCTGCCGATCGACCGGCAGCAAACCGCGACCGAACTGGGCTTCGACGCGCCGGCCGGCAACAGTCTGGACATTTCCGGCGACCGCGATTTCCTGGTCGAGTTCACCTCGGCGCTGGCCCTGGTGTCGGTGCACCTGAGCGGCTGGGCCGAGGAATGGATCATGTGGTGCTCGACCGAGTTCGACATGATCAGCCTGCCCGATGCCTACACCACCGGCAGTTCGATCATGCCACAGAAGCGGAACCCTGACGTGCTCGAGCTGATGCGTGGCAAGTCGGCCCGGGTGATCGCTGCGGCCAACCAGTTGCTGGTGCTGCTGAAGGGACTCCCCCTGGCCTACAACCGTGATCTGCAGGAAGACAAGATCGCCGTCTTCGACGCGATCGACACCGCCGTCGCGTGCCTGGAACTGGCTCCGGCGATCGTCGACACAGCCCGACTGAACACCGACTCGATCACCGCTCGTCTCGAGGAAGGCTTCCTCGATGCCACCGCGCTGATGGAGTACCTGATCCGACAGCAGATCCCCATGCGAACCGCTCACGAGACGGTCGGACGGCTGGTGGCGCGGTGCGAATCGGAGAAGCAGAAATTGGCCGACCTGACGCTCGAGCAATTTCGGGACGTCCACGAGTCGATCGACGAATCGGTCTTCGACGTGCTGGGAACAGCCAATGCGGTGGCGATCCTGCAGAGCCAGGGGTCGGGCGGGCCCGATGCGGTCACCGCCTCGCTGGCCCGCTGGCGTCAGGCACTGGGAATGGACTGAACCGACAAGCACACCACCATGCGCAACATCCGTCTGAGGCTGGCCTACGACGGAACCCGGTACGTCGGCTGGCAGGTGCAACCCAACGGCCAGAGCGTTCAGGCGAGTCTCGAGCAGGCCATCGAACAGTTGACCGGAACCGCCACGCGAGTCACCGCAGCCGGGCGGACCGATTCGGGAGTTCACGCGGTCGGACAGGTGGCCAATTTTGCAACCGAGTCGGACATCCCCTGCAGCAACATCCGCTCGGGACTCCAGCACTTCCTCCCCGATGAGATCGTCGTGGTCGAGGCTGACGAGGTCGCCGAGGAATTCCATGCCACCTACTCGGCCACCGGCAAGTGGTACCGTTACGTGATCCACAACGCCCGTCCACGACATCCGTTCCTGGGCAACTACGCCTGGCAGTACGAGGCCGAACTGGATATCGAGGCGATGCAGGCCGCGGCCAAACGACTGATGGGCACGCACGACTTTCGGGCCTTCGAAACACAACACCCCAACCGGGCCTCGAGTGTGCGAAGCGTCGACCGTCTGGACGTCACTCGCCACGACCAGTTCAGCACCTGGTCCCTGTGGCCAGTCGACACCGAACCGGTCACGGACGACGGGCCGTTCATCTGGATCGACATCGCCGCCGACGGATTTCTCTACAACATGGTCCGCGCCATCACGGGCACACTGGTGCAGGTGGGCCGCGGGCGGATGACCGCCGACCAGTTGGCAGCCGTGTTGGCCGACGGAACCCGCGACGACGCGGGAGAGACGGCTCCCGCGTGTGGCCTGTACCTGATGCGAGTCGAGTATGATGAGAAGAGGATCGCGTCGCCGGACCCGGGAAGCTCCTGAAACCCGATTCCGCCTCACACCAGCCGCCACCAGCCAACACCTCCCATGCGCATCGCCCACGTCATCACACGGTTGATCCTTGGCGGAGCCCAGCAGAACACCCTGCTGACCGCGGCGGGACAGGCCGAAGATTTCGGTGACGAGGTGATCGTGATCACCGGGCCTGGGATGGGTGCCGAGGGCAGCCTGGTTGAATGGGCCCGCGACCGGGGACTCGAGTTGAAACTGGTCCCGGAGATGGGCCGGGCGATCCGCCCGTGGAACGACTGGACCAGCTACCGAAGAATCGCTGCGGCGATCGGCGAATTCGCCCCCGACATCGTCCACACCCACAGTTCCAAGGCGGGCATTCTTGGCAGGGCTGCCGCTTCGCGACAACGGATCCCGGTCGTTCACACGATCCACGGTGCCGCCTTCCACGTCGGCCAGTCGATGCTGGCCCGGGCGATCTTCCGCCGTGCCGAACGCTGGGCCGCTCGCCGCTGCCAAGCGCTGATCAGCGTCTGCGACGCCATGACCACTCAGTACGTCGATGCCGGAATCGCCCCGCCCGAGAAGTTCACGACGATCTACAGTGGAATGGATGTCGAACCGTTCCTGGATCCGCCAAGAGCCAGGAAGGAAGTGAGGTCCGAACTGGGATTCGCCGACGACGATGTCGTCATCGGCAAGATCGCCCGGCTGTTCGATCTCAAGGGACACCGTTTCCTGCTCGAGGCCGCCGGCCGGATTGCCGCGGCCTGTCCGCGAGCGAAGTTCCTGCTGGTCGGTGACGGGCCGCTGCGGTCCCGGTTCGAAGACCGGATCGCCAGCGAAGGACTGACCGACCGGTTCGTGTTGACCGGACTGGTTCCACCCGAGCGAATCCCCGAGTTGATCCACGCGACCGACCTGGTGGTGCACGCCAGCCTCTGGGAGGGCCTGGCACGTGTTCTGCCCCAGTCGATGCTCTCGGGAAAGCCGGTTGTCAGCTTTGCCATCGATGGAGCGCCCGAGGTCGTGATTCCTGATGAAACCGGCTTGTTGGTTCCGGCCGGATCGGTCGACGGGCTGGTCGACTCGGTGACGCAGCTTGTTGAAGACGAACCACTGCGAAAGCGAATGGGCAACGAGGGCCTGCGGCGGTCAATCGAGACCTTCCGCTACCAGGACATGGCTCGCCGTGTCCGCGAGGTCTACCAGCGGGTGTTGAACGACTGACTGTCAATCGGCTGATTCCCCACGTTGGTCCGGTTGACTGCCGATTCCTCTTCAATCGGCGACGCCACACTCCGTGATTTGCTAGAATCCACAAATCGGAAGTTGTTGATCTGTTGATCTCCCGTGTCGATGTAGGGTTGCCGTCATGCTGCACAGGTTCACACCGCTGTTCGCCGCCGCGTTGTTCGTGATCTCATCGGCCGCCACCGCATTGGCCGGCCAGGTGACCATCAAGGGAACCCACCTGTGCTGTGGTGCCTGCCAGACCCGGGCGGAGAAGGCACTGGCGGGCATCCCCGGTCTGACCAAGGCCTCGGTCGACCGCAACTCAAAGGTCATCAGTTTCGTGGCCGCAAACACCAAGGCGGTCACCGCCGGCATCGCGTCGCTGGCCAAGTCGGGTTTCTACGGTGCAGCAATTCACGAGAAAACGCCGGTCCAGTTCCCCGCCACCGGTGCCAAGAAGAACGTGCGTGGCGAGACTCACACGCTTCGCGGCGTGCACCTGTGTTGCGACGCCTGTGTCGTGGGAGCCCAGAAGGCGGTCGAAACGGTCAAGGGCCTGCAGGCGATCGAGATCGATCGCAAGGTGCGGACCGTGAAACTGATCGGCAAGGAGATCAGCCTGGCCGAGGCGATCCGGGCCCTGCAGAAGGCCGGCTTTTATGCTCACGTCCGGGTGCCAAAGAAACCCAAGTCACCAAAGAGCCCCAAGAAAAAGAAGTGATCCCTCATGGACTCGCGGCTCATCTGTGGAGGGGCCCTGCTGCTGGTCCTGTCGGTGGCTCCGGCCCTGGCCTGGCAGGACAAGCCCCCACCGCCCCAGATCCAGTATCTGGAAGGCCTGCCCGAACGGCCCTACTCGGTGGCGATCAGCCCCGATGGCCAAACCGTCATGGCTGGCGGTGTCGATGGAACGATCGGCATCTGGGATCGCCAGACGGGTGAACCGGTCCGAATCTTCCGGGCGGCCCCGGGTCCATTGCTGGGCCTGTCGGTCTCTCACAGCGGCAACTTCTACGCGACCAGCGGGACCCACGGCTCCGTCCGGGTCTTCGAACTGCCCCGTCGCAGCCCCCTGGCCACACTGACCGGCCTCACCGGCGATCCAACCTGCGTGGCAATTTCGCCCGACGGTCAAGTGGCTGTCTCCGGCGACTCAGCCAAAATCGTTCGTGTCTTCTCCCTCGTGAACAAGGCCCCCCTGCACGATCTGCCCGGCCACGCGTCGGCGATCAGCGGCGTCGCCTTCATTCCCACCGCCCGCACCGTGCTGGCCGCTGCCGTTGACGGATCCCTGCGAGGGTGGCTGTACACCAACAGGGAGTCGCGAGGCGTGATCCAGACCACTCCCATCAACGCCGTCGCCGTCAATCCCGAGGGCAAGCTGGTTGCGCTGGCGGGCAACGACGGAGTCGTCCGGACCCTCGCCTGGCCGCCGGCACCGCGAAAGCAACTGGTCCAGCACGGGGCCAACGTCCCAGCGGTCGCCATCACGCCCGACGGAAAGACCATCGTCAGTGCCAGCGAAAACCAGCAACTGCAGCTCTTCGAGGGTGCCACCGGCAAGGCCGTCAGGACGCTGGCCGGCCAGCAGGGCACGACCACCTCGATGGATCTCCATCCCCGCGGAACCCTGGTCGTCACCGGCAACAGCACGGGGGCCTGGCAGGCGTGGGAGACGGCCGAGGGCCGTCCGCTGCCGGGTCGAGGTGGCCACCAGCAGGGCATCCTGGCAATCGCCGTGTCTCCCGCCGGGGGCAGCGGGCTGGCCACTTCCGGAGCCGACGGCACGGTCCGTACCTGGACGCTCGTCACCCCTCCAGAGCCCCTGGCCGGTCACACCATGTCACTGACCTCGATCGTCCTGGCGGCCGACGGCAAGACCCTGGTCACCGGTAGTGCCGACAAGACATTGCGAACCTGGAACACCACCGACGCAAAACCCGGACCGGCTCTGCCGGCAGCCGCAGCAGCGGTTCGCGTCGTGGCCAGCGGCCCGGATGCGACGTTGTTGGTCCGGGGCGACACGGCCGGACATCTCGAATTGATCGCGGGGAACGCCAAGCCCAGGACGCTGGGGGCTCACATCGGAGCCGTCAACGCCGCGGCGGTGTTCCCCGATGGCAAGACGATCATCACCGCCGGAGCCGACGGCAAGGTCCGCACCTGGACCATGAAACCCGAACCCACGGCCACCTTTCCGGCTCACCCGGGTCCGCTCACCGTCATCGCCCGCACCATCGACGGCAAGCGACTGGCCACCGGGTCGAACGACGGCCGGGTCCGGTTGCTGGCGGCCGGTGGAGGCAAGGTGCTGAAAACCCTGGCCGGCCTGCCCGGCACGATCACCTCCGCCGCCTTCGCCCGCAATGCCGCCCTGGTCGTTGCCGGCAACAACCAGGGCAAGGTTCGCATCTGGAACACCGCCGATGGAACCGTCATCGGTGAACTGGCCGTCCACACCGGCGCGGTGTCCGGTGTCGCCCTGCATCCCGACGGAAAGAGACTGGTCACGGCCGGTGCTGACGGCAACTGCAAGGTCTGGGCATTGCCCCTGCCCAAGCCGGGTGCCGCGAACAAGGCAGACAAGAAGGACAAGAAAAAGAAGGACGAGCCGATCAAGCCGCTGGTGATGGTGGCGGCCCACCCCGGAGGTGTCACGTCACTGGCTCTCTCGGGCGACGGCAACCAGGTCCTGACCGGAGGAGCCGACAAGCAGGTCAAGCTGTTGGCCATCACCGGCCAGGCGGTTCGCACCTATTCGGGCCACTCCAACCCCGTCCGGGCGGTCGCCCTGACCAAGGATCGGGTCATCGCCGGTGGTGACGACAAGACCGTCCGCCACTGGACTCGTTCCAACGGGGCCGCGGGACCGGTTGTGACTCTTCCGGCTGCCGTCCTCGGACTGGCCGTCGACACCAGCGGCCGCCGCGCCGCGGCAACGCTTGCCGACGGAAGTGTCCGGGTGATTGACCTGGTGGCCGGAGCCGAACTCGAATGGTTTGTCGGTCACAAGGGTCCGGTCCGGCAGGTGGCCTGGACGTCCGCCGACACGGTGGTCACCGGCGGTGACGACAAGTCGCTGCAGGCGGTGGTCGTCAGTGCCGGCTCGGTTCACATTGCCGATGTCACCGCCGTGGGTGACCTGGCCCTGCTCCCCGACGGCAGCGGGTATTTCACCGGTGGAGCCGACCGCACGCTCAAGCAATGGTCGTCTGACGGCACGCCGATCAAGACGCTGTCGACCCTGGCCGCCCCGATCCGGCACGTCTCGGTCAGCCCCGACGGCAAGCGGGTTGTGGCCGGCGGGGATCCGCTCTCTTCGAGCAAGGAAGTCCGCGGCTTCCAGGTGGCCGATGGCAAGCAGCTGTTTTCGGTACAGATGCCGGCCGGTGTCACCGCGATGGGGATGTCGGGCAACAATCGGCTGGCCGTGACCGATTCGGGCAAGGCCCTGCACTGGTTCGATTCGGCCACCGGCACATTGCTCGAGACATCGCTCACGACCGCGGTGGCCACCGACCTGGTCGCGACCTCAAAGGGTCGCACCCTGTACCTGGCCGGAGCCGACAACAAGGCCTGGGTGGTCCGATCGTCGCTCGATCACCTGCTGACCGGCCACAAGGGGGCCGTCAGCGGTGTCGCCTGGTCCTCCGAGGGACGTTGGTTGATCTCCTCCGGCGCCGACAACTCGCTGCGGCAGTGGGATACCACCACCGGCACCGCCACTCGAACCTACACCGGCAGCAACAAGCCACTGGTGGCTCTGGCCGTTTCCGCCGACGGCAAACGGATGGTCGCCGCGACCAACGACAACCGGATCCTCGGCTGGGGCGTCACCGCCGATGCCGGAAAGGCGGCTGTCGCCAGCGACCTGGCAATCACCACTCCCGCAGCCATCTCCGATCTGGCTATCAACAGCAACGGGACGGTCGTGGCCACAGCCGGGGCCGACAACGTCATTTCGCTGTGGCACACGCTAACCGGCAAGCTGCTGGAGCGACTGCCCGGCCACACCAGCACCCTGCGAACCGTCGCGTTGGCCGGCGATGCCCGTCGGGTTGTCAGTGGAGCCAACGACCGGTTCGTCTTCCGGTGGACCCCCTCGGTGCTGACCGCCTTCGAGGCCCACAAGGGTCCGGTTCGTGCCGCGGTCTTCACCCCCGACGGGAAACACCTGATCACCTCCGGCGACGACAGCCGCGTGGCCCGCTGGATGGTTCCGGCCGGCCAGCCGGTCAACGAATTCGCCGGTTCCAACGGACCGGTCAAGGCGGTGGCCGTCAGCGGCAACGGACGGGTGATGGCCGCCGGTGGTGACGACAAGATCCTGAGAACCTGGACGCTGCCCGAAGGACAGGCCCTGGCCCAGTCGACCCTGCCAGCGGCAATCACCGGCGTGGCACTCGACGCAGCGGGAACCACGGTCGCCGCTTCGAGTGACCTGGTCGTCCGCCAGTTCGACCTGGCCAACGTCGCCGGCAAGCCGGCGCTGGTGGCTCAACAAGATGGTCACGGCCACACCAAGAACGCCACGGCCATCGCCATCGCCTCGAACGGACGCAGCGTGGTCACGGTGGGAATGGACCGGACTCTGCAACACTGGTTCTCAGCCCGCGGACCGGCGAAGACCGAATTGGCCGGACACACCGGACCGGTTTATGCGTCGGCGTTCAGCCCCGACGACAAACTGCTGGCCACCGCCGGTGGCGACCGCACCGTGCGGTTGTGGAACCTCGAAACCGGCGAACCGGCCGGGACACTTGAAGGACACACCCACCAGGTCACCGGCGTGTCGTTCAACCCCCAGGTCAAACAACTGGCCAGCACCAGCCTGGATGGCACATTGAGGGTGTGGCCACTGGAGGGGGATGCCGAAGTTCGTGTCTTCCGGGACGGTGTCCAGGGGGGCCTGCTGGCCGTGGACATCACGCCCAACGGCAACGGCATCTCGGTGGTCGGCCGAGATCGCCGCTGGCGGCTGCTGGCCCGAGACACGCTGAAGCCGGTCCGTGACCTCCCCGGCCACGCCAACCCGATCTATGCGGTGACCTTCAACGGCTCGGGCAACCGTGCCGTCACCCTGGACCGCTCGGGGAAGCTCTTCCTCTGGGATTCGACCAATGGCAACGTCCGCTTCCACCAGCAGCTGCCGGTCAAGCGAGCCACATCGCTGGCTTTCGCTCGCGACGGCAGCGAGGTCTTCGTCGCCGGATCCGACAAGCGGGTCCTGAAGGTCGTCATCCCGACCGCCGCTCGCTGAGCCCGGGGCGAACCGATCGATGACAGGCATCGGGCTAGTAGCCGATGACCTGCACTTCGGAGAGACCGGCGAAATTGCTGGGGGCCCACAGCGACTTCGCCTTCAGGATCACGTAACGGCCGCGGACCTGGTCGACCGGCAGTTGGATGCTGAAGTCGGGAGTGTCGTTGGCACCGGGGGCCCGCGGGATGACGCCGCTGGCCTCGGGAGTCAGGTCGGTCCGGGAGTTGGAGACGAAGACATCGACCTCCTTCCAGCCACGATCCCGTTGCCCAACACCGTTGTAGTTCCAGACACGCACGGCGGCGACGGTTTTCTCGGAACCGAGATCCAGGATGATCGTACCTGGCTTGGCCAGCGAGTGACGCCAACCGGTCTTCAGGTCCTCGGCGTCCCATTTTCCGTCGACCACGGCCGCCGCGGAACTGTCTTCGAGCTGTCCGACCGACGAGGCCACCTTGACGCCCTGGAGCACAGCCGGCTCGGAGGCACCGATCAGCACGGCCAGCATCTTCGCCGCAGCGGCGGCCGCCGCGTGCTCGTCGCCCTTGCGGGCGGCCACCTGTGTCAGCCGTTCCGGCAGCTTGGCCAACAAGTCGGCCGTGGCATCGTCGATATCGGCCGGCAACCCTCTCAACGCCACCAGGTCATCCTGTCCGTGCCGGGACATCGCCGTAAAAGCCGCTCGCAAGGCCGGCGCCAACTCCGCACCGTCAGCGTGCAGAAGCGTCAGCAGTGCCGTCAAGGTGTCGGCGGGAGGGTCAGGGATTTCGGCCAGTGCGGCCAGCACCGCGGTCTTCTGGGCCGCGGAGTTGGCTTTGAGGAGCAGCGGCAGCAGCAACGGACCGGCCCCCGGAACCTTCAACTGGCTGATCTCGCGCACCGCGTCGGGCCAGCTCTTCTGCTGGTCGGCACGGGACAACACGCCGATCATGGCCGGAACCGCCACGTCGGGCCGACGTAGCCGCCGGAGCATCTCGAGCGTGTTCCGAACCAGCAGCGGCCTGTCCTGACTGCGGACCGCCTCGAGCAACAGCGGGATCGCCGTGTCAGGATCTCGCCTCAGTTGATTCTGGGCCGCGCGGACTTCACTTCGCTGCTTGGAAGCCAGCATCTTCATCCACGAACCCAGCCGCCGCCGCGCCGCCCGGTGAGTCTCGATCGCATCCTTGAGTTCCCGCACGGTCCCGCGTTGCCCGGTCGTCGGTGCCATCGACAGGACGGAATCCAGCGCCGCTGTCGCCTCGTCCAGCTTTCCCGACTCCTGAAGTTCCTTCGCTTCGGCCAGCCGCTCGGCACGCTTTCGGGTTTTCTCTTCGGCCAGCCGTTCCACTTCGGCTTCACGGGCCGATGCCAATTGTTTTTTCAGCGATTCGAGCCGGTTGTTGTCGGCGGCCTTGTCGTCTCCATCCCCGGCGTCAGCCAACAGTCTCTCGGCCGCCTGCAATTGCTTGTCGGCCTCGTCAAGCCGCGCGTGGTCCAGGTGGTCGACGGCGGACTCGAGCGGTTCGATCCATGGCCGCGGCGGAGGCGACGACGCCTCCCTGGAACCCGTCTGCCCGGCGGAGTTGTCGACGTCGGCCACGGCCGGACCCGACTCCGGATCGGCATCGGCTGCCGGATCCTCGCCACCACAGCCGGACAACACCGACAGCAATCCCAGGACCACCCAGGTGGCCGGCAACCCATGACGGACGATCGTGGAGAACGACGGCATCGGGAGGACCCGGCTAGTTATCCTTCTTGGCCCCGCCAAGCGTGACGGAGATCTTGTACTTGGTCTGGAGATGGGCGTGAGCCCGGCTGGCTTCGCCCTTCTTGGGAAATCGCTTGCAGACCTGCTGGAAAGTCTTGATCGCCTGCTCCTTCTGACCGGCCGATTCGCGTGTGTAGCCGATCTGCAACAGGGCCCACGGTGCGGAACCCGGGGCACCACCGATGATCTGGTTGTAGAGGGTCACCGCCTCCTTGAACTGCTTCAGCCGACGGTGGCACATCGCCATCTCGCTGTAGTTACTCGGAAAGTTGGTGCACTGACGGAAGAAGCCAATGGCTTCCTTGTCCTTCCGCCAGTCCCGGTAGGCGGTGGCGATGTTCCAGAGCCACGTCTGGGTGTTCTCGAGGTCGGCCTTGAGCAGTTCCTGGTAAATGGCGATCGCCTTGTCGTACTGACCGACATTACGGTAGGTCCCGGCGATGGTTGAGTGCCACTGGTTGGGATTTTTCGTGTCCAGCGCCACGTTGCGGCGGTAGGCCAACACGCAGGGTTCGATCTTCTTTTCGGCGTAATAGGTCTCGGCGATTCCGCTGTTCCCGTTGATCCGGTTCTCAAACCGGCTGTAACAGGCCCGCGCGTCAACGTAGCGGCCCTTGCCCCGGTAAAAACCGGCAAGTCGTCCCAGCAGGTCATCGTCGGTTCCAAAGGCTTTCTGGATCTCGGCATAGGTCGCCTCGAACTTCTTGTCCCGTCCGGAGGACTGGTACAGATCGGCGATCCAGTAGAAGTGCTGACGCGCGATGGCCTTCTGCTCGTCAGTCACCCGCTCCGACGGAACCTGCTGCCGAACCCAGGCCACGCCCCGGTCGGCCAGCCTGAGCCCGCGCGCCTGCTGCTTCTGGTCACCGCAAAGCGCCCGGACCGGCGAGTGCAGATGGGCCACGACCTGGCTGGTCAACGACTGCTCCTTCCAGGTCGTCTCCAGCGCCTTCACACCCTCGTCGAAGGCGACCGAGTAAAACTGAAAACTGGCGAGGTTCTTCGAGGCGTCCCTGCAGATCGAAGCGGTTTCGCGGGACCGCTTGATGTCGAACGCCAGTGTTTTCCACAGGTCGACACGGGTCTTGGTGTCCTTCTGGGTGGTGGCGATCGCGATCAGGTCGTTGATCGAGTAAACAGCCACCACGTGCTTGGGATACGTCGCGATCACCTCCTTGTAAGCCTTCTTGGCGCGGCGGATCTCGCCCATGTTCTTGTAGGTCTGCCCGATGAAATACATCGACGCGGTCGCCTCGGGCGACTCGGGCCAGTAGTCCAGCACCGACTGGAACCCCTCCTTGATGGCGGTGTTGAGCTTCCTGAGCTCTCGCTGGCAGAGACTCCATTTCAACTGGGAGTACGGAGCCGCCTCGCTGTCCTCGTACAGGGTCAGGTACTTCTCGTACTCGGCCAGGGCGACCTTCCACTTCTTCTCACCGAAGTACTTCTCGGCGATCTTCAGCTGGTATCGCTCGACCTCGCGGAGCTTCTTCCACCGGTCCAGCGACATCTGGTCGAGTCGAGCAGCCGAGGCCGACGGGGTGATGGCGGCGGCCAGCAGAACAAGAGCGACGACCAGGCGTCGGCTGGTTCGGATCGTCATTATTTTTTTGTCTTGCGTGCTTCGAGCCACTTCGAATACTCCGCGTGAGAGTA
>DLVV01000424.1:47576-51719 GCA_003445035.1 Planctomycetaceae bacterium
TTGATGACGTTGGTTCCCAGCTGGTAACAGTACTCGTAGATCTCCGGCTTCACCCCGGCATGTCCATCAGCCCAGGCGTCGCCGATATCACCGGGGTGATAATAACACACCCAGCGGCCATCAACCTTCCATCCCAACGCCACCTGCCCGCCGTGAGGTGCCACGTAGGGCAGAAACGGGATCTGGTAGGGGATGCGGTGAATCACATCGTCCAGCGGCACCGGGACCGGGTCAATCGTCGGCAACACCCGCCTCATCATCGACATGAACTGGTTGTGGAAGTGACCGCTGCCGCCGTTGTCGCCGAAGATCATCCCGTGTTTTTCGTTCAGGTAGGTCCGCAGGGCCTTCACCTCGTTCTGTGACAGCGAGATGCTCTTCTGTCCCGTCAGGTAGACCATCGGGGGACTCTTGCCGACCGGAAAGTTGTTCAACTGGGTGACCGTCCGCGACTCGGTCTTGTTGTGGACTTTCTGCTGGGTCCTGACGTTGTACTCGATCAGCATGTTCAGGTCGGCACCGATGCCGAAGTCCTGATCCCAGTCCCCTCCGGAGTACTCGAGCCGGATGAAGCGGACCTTTCCCAGGTTGGTCCCGCCGGCGTACCCGGCCCCCTTGCCCTGGCCGTAGCCGACCTTGTAGGCATGGTGAGTCAACTCGGTCAACTGCAGCTTGATGTCGTCGATCGGGGGGACCTGAAACAGGATCGCCGAGAACGGGTTGACGATGTACTTCCGCTTGATGACCTTCTGAACCTTGACCTGTTGAACGATCTGCTGCTGCTCACCACCCCCGGCCGGCATTTCGTAGATCTCGCTGCACCCTCCAAGCTGGCCGAGCAGCAGAAATGTCAGTGCAAAAGCGAAGCTGTAGCTGACCAGTGCGGTGACCGACTGGTTCAATTTTCGGCTGTGCTGCCCGTAGTACCAGGCGTTCTGGTCGAGCGGATTCCAGTTGTAATGGAGTCCGTCCAGGTCGTTCCGCCACCAGCGATCGACCGGATCACCGGGTGTCCCACACAGTTGATCGAAGGTGTCTCCGGCGATCCGGCGACGGCGGTCCCACCCCCAGAAGCTCCAGACGGCCGGGACGACTAACAGGCAGCCAATCCCGACCAGCCAGCGTCCGTCATCGACCACACCGAGATAATCGGCAATCGGGTAGATCCGCTCCCCATCGCCACCGTCGATCGACCACCTCGCGGCACCGATCAATTGATCCAGCCAGTGAGGGAAACAGAGAAAGTGGAGAGAGGCCCACGGCAACACTCCGAGAGCAACCCATCGCACCGGACGCTTCTGACGGCGCGACCAGAAAATCACTCCCGGAGGGAACAGCAGAGCCCACAGGGTGAGTGGTCCCAGCTGCTCCCCGAGATCGGCGGCCTGACCCACCGGACCATCGGAGGAGGACTTTCGGATTCGGTCGTAGAACTGCGAGGCCATCTCGACGCCGTAGACAACCCACATCAAACCGACCAGGAACAACAACACGGTCCCTGCCCGAGCCAGCTGGGTGGTGACAACGTGCCAGGCCATCGCGTCGGAGACAAACACCGACATTTGCCAGCCGATGACAAAAGTGGCCGAATAGACCGCCGAGCGTCGGACCGGATCGGCACCCCCGTGCCGGATCGCCCAGCGGGTCCACGTGACGGACAGGCCCGTGGCCACCAGGAACGTGCACCACCTCAGCACACTGGTGATGATCCCGGCCGAACCGGGACGGAACCACAACCAGTCAGCACTGGCCAGCCCCCACAGCGCGACCACCACCGCGGTCACCAGGACCGGACGCTGGCGGAGCATCTTCAGACGTGCGAGGAACTGGTTCATGGAACGAGGGAACCGAGTGATCGGTTTTCCGGGTCAGTCATCAAGTTTCTTGTCGAGCAGGGAATCGAGGTTGGGCTCACCGGATTTGGCTTCGCCGATTCCCAGGGCCTTGGTCGCGGCTCCCAGGTCGGGCCGGCCGGCGGGCACGGCTGCGGATGGCGTGGAACCCGGGTCGGCAACCGACGCGGCGGCGGAAGCGGCCTGGGTCGCAAGATCGACCGGCGTCTCCGCGGACGCCTTGCCGGACGGTGCGGGCCGCGTGGCCGTCTTCGCCTGTTCCGGCTCGCCGGCCAGTTCGCCGTAGGCCCACGGGCCGATCGTGAAAACAAACAGCAGCGCCACAGTCGCAATCGTGGCCGAGACCATCCCCCGGAACAGGCCACTCTCGGCCATGATCCCCAGCATCTCCTGAGGACTTCTCCCCTTGAGCTCACCGAGGAAAGCTCGAAGTTCCTCCACCGAGGCGGTGCCATCGGACCGGAGTCGCTTGACGTCCTTGAACATTCCCTGGGGTTGCCCCGTTTCGTTTTCGGGTTGGCTCATGATGATCACGTCCGGTGGGTCAACAGGTTGATCAGGAAAATGGTCTCGGTTGACGGCTATTCGTCTCGGTCCTCTTCGACGATGTGGACCAGCTCACCCCCCACGTTGCTGATCGCCTCGATCACCGGTTCGAATCTCATTGCCGTCGCCTCCCGGTGGACCTTCAACAGCACCGTGCGGTCTCCGACGGCAAAGTCTCTGAGCAGTTCATCGATCTTGGATTCGAGACTGGCTTCACCGATGGGCTGTCCGTTGAGATAGAGCTTTTCATCAGAGTCGATCAGGACGCTGACGACCGAATGCCCGGCGGTCTCGATGTTGGTGGCTTCGGCCGGGGTCCACTGCAGGTGGCTGTCATCCTGTGCCCGGGCCAGGATCACGAAGAAGATCAGCAGGTTGAAGGCGATATCGCCCATCGCCATGCTCGGCACATCGGCACGCGTGGCTCGACGTTTGATCTTCATCGGCTGGTTACCCGGCGTCCGGTCCCAGGCCCCGTCAGGGCACTTGAACTTCGCGCTCTTCCTCGATCTGCAACGTGATGATCCCGCCGGCGTCCTCGATCTGGGAGGTCACCGTCATCCAGAAGTGGTACGGCACGTCGTCGTCGCTCTTGACGACCACCACCTTGTCCTCCGGTCGTGGTTTGCCAGCCAGCAGGGCCGCCAGCCTGGCCTGAAACTCAGCCGGCTGCACCGGATCCCCGTTGACCAGGGCCACCTGCCGCTTGACCACGACCTCGATGTTCTTGTCTTTCTCTTCCTTCTGTTCAGTCTCCTCGCTCCGAGGCAGCGTCTGGTGACGACCGCTGTCGGGCTGGACACTGGCGCAGACCAGGAAGAAGACAATCAGGTTGAAGGCGATGTCCCCGGTCGCGCTGGAGGGCGGCTCGATGAGCAGGTTCGAACTACGACGGCGAATCTTCATTCCGACACCGACCCCGGGCTGGACTGCCGACTGAGTGCCATTTCCTGGGTGACTGTCTCGATCAACTCGGTGGCCGATTCCTCGACATCGAGCACGTAGGAGTTGATGACGCTGGTGAAGTAGTTGAACGCCATGAAGGCCGGAATGCCGACAATCAACCCGAAGCAGGTGGTCAACAGGGCCTGGCTGATTCCCTGCGAAGCCGCCTCGACGATGTTTGTCTCGCCCATCTGTTCGACGATGTCATTGAACGAAGTGATCATGCCGGCAACGGTGCCGAGAAACCCCAGCATCGGGGCGGCACTGGAAACGGTGCCGAGCACCGGGAGGTGGCGTTCCAGGGCAGCGACGATGTGGACCCCGTAATCGTCCATCGCCTTGACCACCTGCTCCTCGATCCGAGCCGGGTCGTGTCCGAGTTGCTGGAGCATCAGGTACTTGCGGATTCCGGCCGAAAGCACCGCAGGAACAGGTCCCTGTTGATCATTGCAGAAACTCAAGGCGTCCTCGACGCGGTCTTCACGCAACAACTCGAGCACCCGAGCCCGCACATCTCCGGTGTCAGAACGCAGCATCTTCAGGCTGCGGTACCTCTCGATAATCACCCCGGCGGCGACGATCCCCATCAACAGGATCGGCAGCATGAACCAGCCACCGTCGATCAACAGACCGGTGGCTCCGGAGTGGATTATGTCGGAGAACCAGCCGCCGGATGTGTCCTCCGGAGACGATTCGGTGCCAGGCGGCGGCCCCTTCTCTTCGTCTCCCTCGGACTTTTTGGCCTCGTCTTTCTTCGCCTCGGACTTTTCGGCTACGCCCTTCTTCGCCTCGCCCTTCT
>DLVV01000424.1:52059-59778 GCA_003445035.1 Planctomycetaceae bacterium
CGTCGTCTTCGTCGTCTTCGTCTTAGCCGCCGGTTTTGTTTCCTGGGACACGGCATCGGGCGCCTGGACCAGGATTATCAGCCAGGCCAAGCAGGCCGCTACAAGAAATCTCATCGGCAAATCTTACGTGGGGTGAAGGGACAACAACGGGAGAAGAGGATCCGTCTCGCAGAGACGGAGAAGGGGTGTGAGCACCGGCCAACAGCCTACGGGTTATCCTCCAGTGACGCGGCTTCGGCTTCGAATTGCTGCAACATTTCCGGCAACGCCAGTCGTCCTCGGGCGTACTTGGCCGCATCGCTGGCCGGATAATCCCAACGGCAGTTGTTGTAGCGGCGGAAGGCCACCCTGTTATCGCTCCCCATCCGGTAACTCTCACCGGCCCAGAAGAGCGAGTCGGCACAGAGATCGTCATCGGGGAACCGCTTGGCAAACCGGTCAAAGGCCTGCCCCGCATCGGAGTACTTCTCGGCCTTGTAGTGACACTGGCCGATCCGGAAAGCGATTCGGGCCGAATGCTCGTGCTCGCCGAACTTCTCGAGGAACTTCTCGCCGACCTGTGCCGCCACGTCAAAGGTCTCCTTCTTGTAGAAGTGGTCACAGATGCGAATCATCACGTTGGCAATCAGCGGGTTCTTCGGATAGGTCGCTGCCAGCGTGACATAGCCTTCGAGTGCCTGGTCAAAATCTCCCGAGAGTTCGTAGCACTGTGCGAGCTTGTACTGGGCGTCGGGAGCCAGCGAGTGATCGGAGTACTGCTTGACGATCATCTCGTACGACTCGATCGCCTCGGCCCACTGTTCAAGCTCCTGTGAGAACTGTCCCAGCAGGTAGCTGATCCGCGGCACGTACTTGGGATCGGGATAGTCCTCCATCACCTCTCGCAACACCCGTCGCCCGTTCTGCAGGTCGGCAGTCTTCTGGTCATCGCGTTCGAGCTTCTTGTGGCTCTTGAACAACTCGAAGTAACTCTCGGCGATGTGGAACTTGGTCTCGACCGCCAGGTTCTCGTCGTTGAACGTCTTGCTGAAGGCCGCAACCAGCCCGTCGGTGCCGACCACCACCGGAATGTCGATTGAGCTTCTGAGCGTCCCGTCCTCGGATCCGGCCACCGGGTCGTCGTAGACCAGGTGCAGCGTGTCGCCGAAGTAACACTCGATGACGGGCATCTTGACGTCGAGATTGCCGACGACGGGCTTGTCGTTGGACTTCAGGGCCAGCGAGCCCGAAAAGATCCCGCTGTGCACCAGCGTCTCCTCCAGTTTCACCGTCTCCTTTTCACCGAATTCCCCGGTGATCTCGACGGTGACCGAATCGCGTTCGTCGGAGGTGTCCTGGTCGGCGTCCTCGACCTTCAGGAACAGACGTTCTCCGACATGCAGCCGGGTGATCGGCTCGAAGTAGTCACGATCGGTGACGGCCAGTTTGCCGTTGGAGATCAGCCGGCCGCTGGAATCGAGCTGCTTGGCGACACCGTCGGGACGAGACTGGTCGTTGTAGCTGGCCACGACGCGGTCCTGGCCGGTGAGATTGAGCACGCGGGTGACCAGGCTGTTGTCCAGGGCCTGGAGCTCTTCATCACCTTCCTCCTTGGAGACCATCGGGCCGCCGATCAATCTCCTGGGCATGCCGGCGGTAATCGGCACGACGGCGGGGCTGCTCGAACTCCCCAGTTGCAGGATCACCTGCCCGACGAACCGTCCTTCCTCAAGCGCCACCTCAGACCCGGGCCCGCCTGGCGGCAGGTTCCCGTAGGCTCCCGAGATCACGCAGCGGACATCAACGGTGGCCCCGTCGGTCGTCTTGAGTTGAACGACCAGGCTGCTGCCACTGTCCTTGGCCTGGTCGGGGTCGATGACCTCCACGGTCAGCGGCGTCTCAAACGCGACCCGGCTGACGTCCCGGTCGGCAGACCGGTAGGAATACACCGCGCGGGGAGCGGCTTCACTTCCCTCGGGAGGCGGAACCAGCCGGCTCTCGATGATCGTCACCTGTCCCTCGCTGGGCTGGTTGACCAGCACCACGGTTTCACGTGGCACGGCGTGACCGGGAAAGGTGTTCTGCGAATCGATGTAGCGAACGTAGAGCCGATCGCCGGGCTTGATCACGAAGTCGATCTTCTCGCCCGCCTTGTCCCCGGTGAAGATCTCCTTGGTGAAGACCCCGGAGTACGGCTGGGTCTCGGTCGCGGTGAACTCGACCGCTTCGCCGTCGTTGAGAATCACGTCGAAGGTGATCTCGTCCTGATTTTCGGTCGCATCGCGATCGTAATCCACGATCTCGATGACCACCTTGTCTCCCGCGTCGACCCGCATCAGCCTCTTGCGGATTTCATTGACCCCGTTGCCGGACCGCACGAGGTCGTAGGTGATCGGAGTCACCGAGCCGTTGTAGTAGGTGGCCGTCAACTTGGCGGTCAGCAACCGACTTGTGGCGTTGTCCCGCTGGGTCAATTCATCGGTGTAGGTGGCCGTGACCACGTCACCTCCGGCGATCTCCAGCGTCGAGTTGTTCGACAGCGCCAGCACGTCGGCCTCGGTCGGAATGTACTTCTGGTCGGGCTCCTCACCGGTCACCTCGACATTACTGATCGCCACCGCCACGCCGCGGTACTCGAGAATGTCGAAGCGGACATAGCGAAGCTCACGGGGTTCAAACTGCATGGCCCACTCGCCATCGCTGAAATCGGCCCGCACATCTTCCCGCCCGAGTGCCGGGTGGGCGAATTTCTGTTCGAGATCAAAGTCCGCCTTGCGGAACGGCAGCATCGCGACCCCGGCACTGTTGTGGTCGGCGCGAGCGATGGTCGCCTGCACGCCGGTGGCTCCGGCGGTGGTGGCTGCGAAGATGGTCAACCGGTGCGTGCCCTGTTCGAGCCAGACGTCGACCGTGCGATTTCCGGGTCCGACAGGCAGCTCGAGCCGCCCGTCGATGGCGATGGCGGTCCGTTGACCGGTCACCGCAATCCGTGCCGCACCCTCGCGTTCCTGCACCAGCAGTCCGGACCAGATCGCAGAAAACGGCCGCGCCTGGGCCTTCTCGTCCTCGGCATCCTCGGGACGCGACCACTTCAACTCGTCGACCGCCGACGCCTCGAAGGGCTTGGAGTTGCGACCGAGACTGACAACCTGGCCCCAGTTCGAAAACCCGGTGTGATTTCCGTTGTAGAGCCTGAGTGCCATCTGGTCGTGGTCCAGGGTGGCGGCGGCGTCAGGCTGGGCCTTCTTCTTCGCTTTCACGGCCTTCTTGACCGCATCGCCGGCGGCCGCAGCGGCCTCCGGACGCGGGAACACCTCGACGGCGGTCGCCTGGGGCGGGTTTCCGGCAAGGCGGAACCAGAAACGTCCGTCGTTGCTGCCGTACAGCACACCGCGGACGGGCACCTGGTTCTCGGGATCCGGCGACGTCAGCCGGATCCGCGAGACGAGTTTCAGGTCCTTCATGTCGATGGTCAACTGCTTGGGGGTCGCCCCATCGGGTTCGCTCTGCCAGAAGGAGTTCGGATCGCGATCGATGGCCATCAGCGGACTGTGCTGGATGGCGGTGTCACTGGCCTGAGCTCCGGCCGGCAGTTCGCCGGTGGCGGCGGTGCCCTCGAAGACACCCGAGTGCGGCGAGGTTTCCTTGAGCTTGACCTGGACCTCGTCACCACTCTCGGCGGTCAACTTGATCACGACCTGGTCGAACTCGTCGCCGAAGTCCCGGTCCTTGTCCTTGACCCTCAGGTAGATCGGGTTGCCCGGCTTGATCTGGCTGGCCGGCCGCTGCTGCGAAACTCTCAGGTCAGCCTGTTCGCGTTCTCGAGCTTCCCGTTCCAGCCGCTCGCTGAAGGTCTCTTCCTTCGAGTCGATGATCCGACTGCTCGAAACGGCAAACTGGCCGTTGGCGGCGATGATGATGTCGACATCCGACAGCGGCACCCGCTTGAATTCCTGCTTGAACTTGTCGGGATAATCGCAGCGGATCTTGTCCTTGCCGGTGACCTGCAGCTTCCGGTCGCCCTTCTGCACCGGCCCCAGTTCGGTCGGCAGGTCAACACGGAACAGTCCCTTGCCGGCTCCACCGCTGATCAGGAACACCCGCTCGACGTCGCCACCGGGCTCGGTGGTCACGATCACCGGGATCCGGTTGTGACCACGGCTGATGCCCAGGTCGCTGTCCTGGACGACAATCGAGAGCGGCAGCCCCGGCGTGTGCGTTCTCTTGCTGTTGCGGCCCAGTCGACCAACCGTCCGCAGCAGGTTCAACTGGTCGATGTAACGTTCCTCGTCCCGGTAGACCTCCGAAAGGCTGTAGAGGGCCTGGTTGGCGAGCGTGATCGAAGGAACCCGATCGAGCACCCCCCGAAAGATGACGCGAGCCTCGTCGCGGTCGCCACGACGGTGTGACAACACGCCCCGGAGAAATTCCGCCCGGATCACCACGTCGAGTTCGCGGCTGTTGGCGAGCTTCTCGAAGACCAGTTCAGCCTGGTCGTAGACCTTCTGCGCCAGGAATGTCTCACCGATACCGAACTCGGCCTCGATCGCCTGCGGGGTCTCGCTGTAACGGTTCTTGACGGTGGTGAATTCGCTGCGGGCGAGGTCATACCGCTGGGACTTGGCAAAATTGCGAGCCAACAGCAACTGGACCTTGGCCTTGGTCTGGTCGTCGAACTGCTTGCTCTCGCTGTGCTTGACCACCCAGCCGCGCAGGATGTCCTCGACTCGGTCGTGGTTCTCATCGCCGCCGGCGGCGATGTGCCGACGACAGACGAACAGCACCAGGTCGGCCGGCACCTCGTCACGGTGCTGGTCGAACAGTGCCTTGTTGGCGTTGTAGGTCTCCAGGGCCATTTCCTGGTCACCCAGCCGCAGCGACAGGGCGGCCTGCAACAGCGGTGCCAACGGGCTGTCCTCGTCGATGGTCAGCCCGACGGCTCCCACGCGAGAGTAGCTCTGGGCGACCACGTTCCGGCCGCTCTTGCGACGCCCTTCGTCAACGGAGGTGATGTTGGCGAGCATCCCGCTGGCCAGAGAGGCGGCCGCCATGTAATCCTCACGAGACAGGCCACTCTGCACGTAGGGCATCAGCCGATCCCAGTCGGTGGTGCTGTTGCCAACCGTGGTGGTGACGGCCTGGAAGGCCAGCAACCGGGCGGTGGGCGACATCGGCTTTGTCGTGGGCAACTCGAACAAGGCCAGCGAGGCTGCGGCACTGGGGCGGTGCAGCCGCAGGTCCCGAACAACGGTGTAGACCTGTCGCTTCAAATCGGCGGTGGCCTCCTTGTTGCCGCGAACCGTATCGACCCAACCCTGTGCCAGGCCCTCATCAAATCCCCATGTGCGAAACGCCCGCGCGTCCTGGCGGACCCGGCTGGCCCGCACGATCTTCTCCCACTCGACCAGGTTCGGCTTCTCCTGGCGGAAGTGCCAGTTGGCCAGTTGGGCGGCGTAGGAGCCGTGGTAATCGGAGTCGATCTTGAGTAGTTCCTGCAGGTAAGCCGGCTTCTGGGCCTCCTCGAGCGTCTCCAGGACGCGGCCGGCACAGTAGATCGAATCGTAATGATTGGGATCGACCGAAACGTGGGATCGCCAGTACGAGACGGCCAAGTCCAGCAGCTTGTATTTCTTGAGCGTATCACCGACCTGGTAAGCGTAGGTGAACGCGGGGCCGTGAGCCTTTTCAACGCCGACGATCCAGGTGTGGGCCGCGCGGGCCAGATCAGCCGACTTGTTCGTGTCAGCGGCAACCATCAGACGTCGGAAGGTGTCGGTGTTGCTCGAGGTGGGCTGCAGCGACATCAGGTGTTTGGCCGCTTCTGCGGCCGCCTCGGGCGGACCGTAATCGGTGGCTGCAGCCAGCCAGTCGACCGCCAGAGTGAACTCCTTGGGAAACCGCTTGGACAACTGGCCGTAGGTCCCGGTTGAGCGGGATCTCTGGTTGCCGGGCGCACTGTGACGGAGATAGTAAGCGTGCCGGGAAAGGAGGTTGCGTGCGGCTTCGCTGGAGAGTTGCTTGTAGAGGTTTCCGGTCAGCAACCCCTCCCTCGCCGTATCGCCCTTCTTGCCGTTCGCCTCACCAGCCACCCAGGCCACCAGCAATGGGTCGGCATCAGCGGTCTTCAGCAGCGCCTTGGCCGAGGCCGCCCGGTTCTTGGTGTCCTTGTTGCGACGGGCCGAATCGATCCATGAAGCCAGCACACCGCGGAAGCTGGTCATGTGCGGCACCCGCTTGCGAGCCACAAGGTAGCGGGCCACCTCGGCGTTGAACTCGGCGTCGGAGGTCGCGTTGGAGAACAACCAGTTGGCCGCGTTGGTCGTGTAGCTCTCGTTGCTCGGCGATGTCGACACCAGCTGCCTCAACGTGGCCCGAGCCTTTTCGACCTGCTTCATCCGGTCACGGTGGACCTCGAAGGCCAACACGTACCGCAGGTAGGCCTTGTCGTCGTTGTTCGGATTGCGATTGATCGCATCGACCAGCACCTTTTCGCTGGCGGCGTGACCACCTGCCGGCTCGGTTCCACGTGTCCTGAGATAGGCCGAGGCGGCACCATTAGACCGTGCCGAGAGAGGCAGCAACTGGGCAAAGATACGGCTGGCATTGGCCAGGTCCTTGGCCTGCTCGTACTTGACGGCCAGCGACCCGAGGCGGTTAAAGCGGTCGGCACGGGCGGGATACTTTCGCAGATAATCGGTGACAACCGGTTCCATCTGGGCCGGCTTGGCGGCCTGGTTGTTGGAGAGCGCCGTGATGGCCAGGAAGTGCGCGTCCCGATCGTCTCGAACCGCGCGAGCCTTGCCGTAACTGTCGGTGGCATTGGCCCACTGTCCCAGCCGGCCGAAATTCTCCCCCATCATCAGGTGCAACTGACGTTTCCTCTGGGCAACAACCGGCAACCCCTTGGCCAGCAACTTCGCCCCCGCCGAGTTGCTCTTGGCCCATTCGTTCCCTCTCCGCCACTGGGCGACGGCCTGCCATCCGGCTTCCTCGGCGGAAACGCCCTTGGGGAAAATGGCCAGCAGCTCCTCGGCCAGGCTTGCAGCCCGGCTGTAGACCTCCTTGTTGTTGACCCCGGCGAACTGCTTGACGGCGGTCACACCGTGACGCAGCCCGACCACCGATCGCGGATTGCGGCGGAAGATTACCTCGTGAGCGGCCCCCGAGGCACGGCGGTCGGATTGGCGATCGAGGACCGCGGCGAGCCGAATCTCGATTCCGGCGGCAGCCGGATCCTTGGGAAAGAGATCCAGCCACTGCCGGGCGCTGGCAACAAAGTCGTTGTGCCGGCTGGCAGCATCCAGACCATCGACGAGCTTCAACAGCACACCGTGTTGCCGCTTGTCGGTCGGGTGCGAGGTGACGAACCGCTGCGCGACCCGGATCAGTCCGAACAACCGCCCGTGCTGGTGGTAGAGATCGACCAGCTTGACCATCACGTCGGCGGCTTCCGCGGAACTGTCCTTGAACTTCCCGAGTTCCCCTTCCAGGCGAGTCGCCTCCTGACTGATCACATCGATCTGGCCGGCCGCTTTTGCAGCAGGCTTGGCAGGGGGCTTCGCGTCCTGGGCAACCAGTGCCCCGGCCAACGCGACGGCGATCGTCATCGACACCGCGGCCACCTGGTGCCGTCGGGTCCACCTCGCCATTCGCCTGGCCCACCGCGTCTTGCTCGTTCCGATCATCGTCCAGACCTCATCGTGATTCGTGCCCATCGGGCTCGTTGAAGTTGTTTGATTT
>DLVV01000424.1:60121-61304 GCA_003445035.1 Planctomycetaceae bacterium
CGGCCGAAACCTCACGGTTCAGCTTCCCGCCCCCTTGGTGGCGTCACCATCCCCCGGAGCCGGCGTCGGCTTGGGGCGGTTCAGCCGCGAGAGCGCATCGGAGATCTTTTTCGCGTCCGATGCCAGCGGACTCTCGGGGAATTCCTGGATCAGCTGATCGAACCGACGCCCCGCCTCGGACCGGCGGTTCATCCTGTACAGGCAGCGTCCGTAGTTGAACAGGATCACGTCCAGGAACTTGGCATCGGGGTAGTCGCTGAGCACCGTCTCGAAAGTGTCGACGGCCCGCGAAAAGTCCCGTTGCTGGTAGTAGTAGTTGGCCATCCGCGAAACGGCCTCGCCGACGCGGCCACTGTCCGGAAACTGATCGAAGACCTTCTTGTATTCCTGGAAGGCGCGGTCGCGGAGCTGGGCGGCACCCGTTCCCGTCGACCCCGTGGCCATCTGCTCGTAGCACTGGGCGATCCCGAACTGGGCCTCGCCCCGCAGTTGACTGGTCTTCATGCTGACCAGGCGGCTGTAGATGCCAATGGCCCGCTGCAGATTGCCCCCCTTCCGGGCGACATCGGCCAGTTGCAGCAACGCGTCATCGACAAATCCGCTGTTGGGAAATTCTCGCTGCAGACGCTGGGCCATCGCTGCGGCCAACTCGAGCCGATCCATCTCGAAGTAGATCTGCCACAACTGGACGTAGGTCTCTTCGAGCAGTCGGCCACCGAGCTTCGAGGCCTCCCGTGCCACCTCCTCGCAAACCGACAGGGCCTGCTTGTACTTGTCGTTGGCGTTGGACTTGAGACCGAACTCCTTGTAGCGGCTGGCGATGTTGGTCAACGCACCGGCCGTCTTCAGCTCGGTTTGCAGGCGGAGCTCCTGGTCGGAGATGACCGCCCGGGTGACACGAACGCCGCCCAGGTTTCCCTCGATGCAACGGGCTTCCGACTGCACCTGCTGAATCCCATCGCCGCTGTTGCGTTCGTCGAGATACACCAGCCGGACCTTGTCACCGGGCAGAGCCTGCAACACCTGGTCACCGACCACAATCTTCTCGGCTTTGCCCAGCGTGACAGTGGTGCGGAAGACACCGGTGTGGATCGAGTTGTCGACCACCGGGGCCGCAGCCGCCTTCTTCTCAGCGGATTTCTTCTCCACGGCCTTCTTGTCAGCCGGCTTCTTCTCCACGGCC
>DLVV01000424.1:61634-76294 GCA_003445035.1 Planctomycetaceae bacterium
CTCCACGGCCTTCTTCTCAGCCGGATTCTTCTCCACGGCCTTCTTCTCAGCCGGCTTCTTGGCGGGGTCATCACCCGGCCTGGGCACCACCGGCAGTTCACCGTCGAGCCCCTTGACCTTCCTCTGGATCTTCGACTCAACGAGCTTCACCTTGACCTCGTCGATCTTCTTGAACGGATCGATCTTGTCGCGGTCGTCGGCAACTTCATCCCCGACGTCGGCCGCGTCCTTGGTGACCGGTTTTTTCTCGGCCGCGGCCTTCTTGGTGGTGTCGGCCTCGGTGGCGTTCTTGAGCAACTCGGCCTCGATCTCCTCGTCGGTCTTCCGACGATAGACCTCGACAATCGCCTCGATCGCGTCCGCTCCGTCGGTCAGATCCCGATCAGGATCGGAAACCTGGAGGTTGATCGCCTTGCCGAGAACAGCTCCCTGGAGCGTCTCCTCGAAAGCCCCATCGGTGATCGCAACCACGCCGTCCCCGACGACGGTGACTCGGCTGAGCACCGGTCGATCGGTCTTCTTGTCCGCAGTGTGGGCATCGGTGTAGGTCACCGTGACTGTGTCGTCGCCCTTGACCTCCAGCCGTCCGTTCCCCTTTCGGGGACGTCCAAGTCGAGTGGGGATGCTGCCGAGGGCGATCCGCACGTTGCGGCCCACCGTGAAGCAATCGACCGTCTCGCTGTCACCACTCGTGACGGCCACTGTCACCTTGATTGGCTGACCGGTTTCCAGGGCCGACAGGTCGGCGTCGTCGATCCGGACAAAGAATCGCTTGCCCGCTTCCACCTTCGCGACCTGTTCGTCCTCGCCGGCCATGTTCGTCCCGACCTTCTCCAAGGCCGCGATCGCCCGGCTGTAATGGCCCAGCTGGAAGTGGCCCAATCCGATGTAGTAGTAGGCCTGGTTGACCTGAGAACTGACGGGGAACTGCTCGATCACGTCCCGCATCACGCCGAAACACTTGCCGAAATTGCGGGCCTGGTAAAAGCAGACACCGATCTTGAGTGTCGCTTCGGCTCGCTGGTCTTCGTCGCGGTTGTCTTCCGTGGCGGTTGCCTCAAAGTGGGCGCGAGCCTTGTCGTAGGCCCGGTCACGATCGAGGAAGAAGTTCCCAAGTCGCACGTGCGCCTGGAAGCGAACCCGGCTCCGCGGGTACCGCTCGATCACGCTCTGCCAGACCTCGACGGCCTTCTTCAGTTCCTGCGCTTCCAGGCGGGCGTCTCCCGCCTCGACCAGTTTCTTGGCCGCGCGATCCTCGATCAGAGAGCCTCTCAGGCGGCTCTTCTTTTTCGCCTTGGTCGCGGACGTGGCGGCGTCCTGAGGTGTGGCCTCTCCGACAATCAGGGCCAACAGAAAACCGAAAGAAACACCCACAGCCAGTAGACGTCGCATTAAAGAATTCCTTGCGCAACGGTGGTTCGCATTCCGGCCACCCAGGCAATGGGCAACGGGCGAGACCTTCCATTGTCGCCTCTGGAACACCCCAATTCAAATCCAAAGGAAAACTCTGATGGGTAATCACCGACAGGGACAACGCGCAAGATCAACGGCCGAGCCACCCGCGAGAGGCAACTCGGCCGTTGGTTGGTCACACGTCTGTCGACGGGCCGTCTATCCGAACAACTCCGGCACCGGTTTGCCGTTGTCGACCAGCTTCATCGGCCGACCGAGCGGCGTCTGCACCTCGCGGTTGGGATCGATTCCCAGGGCGTGGCAGAAGCTGGCGTGGAGGTCGGAGACCGGCACCGGACGCTTGTCGGGTTCCATCCCATCCTTGTCCGACGAACCGATCACGGTCCCACCCTTGATGCCTCCACCGGCCATGAAGCCGCTGAAGACGTTGGGCCAGTGATCGCGGCCCGCGTTGGGATTGATTCGCGGGGTGCGGCCGAACTCGCTGAGCATAATGACCATGGTCTTCTTCAGCATCCCGGTCTCGGACAGGTCTTCAATCAGACTGGCCAGCGCCGGATCCATCACGTCCCCGTGGTTCTGCATTGCGGGGAAGTTGTTGCTGTGGGTATCAAACCCGCCGCGGTTGATCTGGACAAACCGCACACCGGTCTCGACCAGACGCTTGGCCAGCAGCGCGCCGCGACCAAACGCCGTGTCCCCGTAGCGGTTGATCGTGGTCGTGGGAACCTTGTCGAGTTCGAAGGCCTTCAGTGCGGGACTCCGCATCAACTTCACGGCTTCCTTGACGGCCGTCTGGTTGCTGGCCAGCTTCTTGTCGCCACTGCCAGCGTTGAACCGCCGGTTGAACCGGGCGAGCACGTCGAGCCGCTTGTTGCCACGGACCTGTCCGATCGCCTCGGGAAACGCCAGGTACGGGTCCCTGTCGCCCGGGTTGGCCACGAAGTAGGCCTCGCACTTCTGGCCCAGGTAATGTGCCCTGGGAGCGCGGCCGGAGATCGAAATGTAACCGGGCAGATCACCCATGCGATCACGCTCGTGGACCACCACCGAACCGAATCCCGGGTGACGGATATTGGCCGTCTGGCGGTAACTGGTCTGGAGATTGTAGGTGGCCTGTCCATGAGCCCCCTGGGTGCCGGCGATCGACCGCACCACGGCACAATGGTGCATCTGCTTGGCCAGTTGCGGAAAGATCTCGGAGATCTGCACGCCCTTGGCGGACGTTTCGATCGGTTCGAACTCACCCTGGGTCGGTCGCCCCGGCTTGGGATCCCAGGTGTCCAGGTGAGTCATCCCGCCACCGTTCCAGAACAGGATCACGTGTTCTGCAGTGGCCGCGTGACTGCTGCCCTGTGCCGCCAGCAGTTGCTGAACACTCATCCCGAGCATCGAAGCACCGGTGGCCGCGAGCATGCGTCGCCGCGTCAGCCTGTAATCGTTGCAAGACATCGCCATCAGTTGCTCCTTCGGATCAGTGAAGATCTCGTTGTCAGGTTCTACCGGATGTCCGGTAAATCGTCTTGTCTGGTTGAGTGTTCTTACGGCAGGAATCGGAATTCGTTCGAGTTGAGGATCACCCATCGGAGGTCGGCCATGCCGTTCAGAGGCGAACCGCCGCCGGAGATGATCTCCTGCGCCTCGGCGATCTCGGTCGTTGTCGGATTGCGAGTGAGAATCTCGCGGTACGCCAACCGGATCGCAGCCTCGATGCGAGGAGTCTCACCGGCGAGCAGCTTGTGAATCGGCTCGAGTTCCCCGACGCGCGAGGCCTCGTGAGTCAGCCGCCCGTTGAGCAGCATCAGGGCCTGTCGCATCGAGGGGGTGTGATCCCGTTTCTCGTCGAGCGTCGCACGGCTGGGCTGCCCGAAAATTCTCAGGAAGTGCTCGGGAGCGGCCGGCGAGGCCATTCGCATTGAGGTCGAGAAACGGGGATTGTCGTCAAAGACACTGCGGATGAACCGGTCAAAGTACTCGACGTCGGGTCGATTGTTGGCAGCCTGCTGCTGCATCCGCATCGCCTCGATCTCCTCCTTGGACATCACCTGCATCCGCTCGATCTTGACACCGTCATTCTTCGATTCGGCCAGCAGGGCGTCAAAATCGAGCTCGATGGCCTGCTCGACATCGTAGGGCGAACCCGTCCCCTTGCCCTTCTTCATCCGCGGCTTCTTCATCGCCTTGCGGGCTGTGGCGTCGGCGAGCAGTTGCGGCTTGACGGCGGTTCCCGACCCTTCGGCCGGCCGCTTGGCAATCCGAGAGCGAGACCAGACAACCTTCAGGTTCTTGCCCTTTTCGTGCTTGATGTCGAAGAGGTGTCCGGCGGTGACGACGCTGTCATAAAGCACCTCGCCCATCATCCGCCTCATCGGCGTCGACAGGAACGCGGTCTCGAGTTCAATTCTCACCGGGTCCTCGACACCGATCACGTGTTGACGCCGGTAGGGCGTGCTGTTGACGATCGTGCGAACCAGCCCCTTCAGTTCAAAGCCGCCAGCGATGAATTCATCGGCCAGGAAGTCCATCGTCCGGGGATGGCTGGCACGATTCTCCTGCGAGAAATTGTCGACCGGCTCGACAAACCCCCGGCCCATCAACTCGCCCCAGACCCGGTTGACGAAGCTCTGAGCAAACAGCCGGTTGCGAGGGTTGGTGACCATGGCGGCCAGGTCGGCTCGCAGCTTGCTGGCCCGATAACGGGCCTGGGCAATTTTCAGGTTCTTGGCATCCCGCTTGGCCTCGTTGGCCACGCCCAGGTCATCGGCGTTCTTCCCCGAAGAGCGACGCTCGGCCTTGGAGCCGGCGGCGGCCAGCAGCGCCTCGAGCCCGGCATCGCCCTTCCGGTTGCTCTTGGTCTTGGCCGCAGCCAGTTGCGCCTGTTTCCGTCGCAGCGCCCGCAGGCGAGCGATCGGTCGGCTGGGCCGGTCGGCCTTGTCCAGTTCGAACGGGAACACCGGAACCATCGGCTTCCGCTCAGCCCCGTCCTCGACGCCCTCCGGCGGCCACAGCACGGTCGTCTGCTCGGCCTCGGTCGTGTAGACGGTATTGGTGAACTGAGACTGCACCCGGCGGGTCTTGCCGAAATAAGCGGCGAGCCCGTAGAAATCCTTGCGTTTCCAGACGTCAAAAGGATGATCGTGGCACTGGGCACAAGCGACACGGACTCCGAGAAAGACCTGCGCCGTGGAACCGGCCAAGGCCATCGGGTCGGCGTTGTCACCGAGGATGTAGCCGAGTTCGGGGGTGGCACCGGCTTTGCCGCTGGCGGCGATCATCCGCCGAGACATCTCGTCCCAGCCCATCCCATCGCGCAACGCCCGATGGATGAAGGCGATCGACGCTCCACCTCCCTCAGCGTTACTTCGCAGCCGCAGCATGTCGGCAAAGAAAATCGTCCAGCGATCAGCAAACCGTTCATCGGCCAAAAGCCGCTCGACCGTCTTCTGTTGACGTGTCGACGGCGACAATGACTCGTACTGCTGGATCTCCTCGGCCGTGGGAATCCGGCCAATCAGGTCGATCGTCACCCGCCTCAGGTACGTCAGGTCATCGACCGGGGGCAGGGCCTTGCGGGATACACCGTTGGCCTGGTTTTCCAGGTCGAGCACCTTGCCGAGTGGATCGGCAGCGGTGGCCGGAGCCAGCAGGACAGAACAGAGCAACACAGCCGGCAGAAACCGCAACATCATGGCGACTCCGTGACGGAATTCCCCCACCCGGAAATTCCGGGAGGGTCCAAAAAGCGGATTGCCTCTCGCTTGTTTCTTATCGGCAACCGCAGCCAATCCACATCGTCTCACAGCGAATAAACCAATGCAACTGCGAAGCCAACTTGCACGGGCGTACCACCATCCACTTGACCGCCTGGCCTCTGCGGTGCCGGGATGAGGTGGCTAGCGAGCCGCGGGTTCCGGCGAAACCGGCAACCGGTCCCGCCATCGGAATCCCATCTCGATGGCGGCCTTCGAGAGACGCACCAGCAGGTCGTGATCAACCGTCGGTGGCGGCAGATCCGGCAGAGCCTTCTCGGTATTAGTCGTGTCGAACTCGGGATCGTCTCGCCAGTACGACGAGTAGACCTGCATCTGTTCGTAGAAGAGTTTTTCGATGGTCGAGGGGTCCTTGAGCGGACCGGGGCCGACGAAGCGGTTGTGGCAGTTCTCGATGACCTGCTCGAGCACCTCGGACATCACCCGGGTGGCGACCGGACGCGGGGAGGTGAGATGGAAGGTCTGCCCGTGGCATTCGGGCCGCACCAGGATCTCGGCGATCGCCCGCGAGACCCAGTCGACGGTGACCAGGTTCTTGCGTTCGGTACCATCAAGAGTCAGCCGGGTGGGCACCACCTGGTTGCCGTCAACCGGCTGCTCTCCGGCGGCCGACGCGGCCTGCCAGAGGGTGTGAGCCAATCTCAACGCCGCGTAGAAACCGTGGAACGTGGTCGAGAACCCGTTGCTGGAATCCCCGATGATGATCGAGGGGCGATAGACCGTCGGCGGTGCCAGGAAATCGGCCGCGTGGATCAATTCCTCCGCTGCCACCTTGCTCCGCTCGTAGTCGTTGCCCGGCTCCTGGCCAACATCCAGTTGCGACTCCAGAACCTGATCGTTTCTCAGCCCGCAGACGTAAGCGGTCGAGACATGATGCAGGTTGGCGATCCCCGCAGAACGACACAACTCGAGAATCGCGCGAGTACCATCGACATTGGACCGCCACGGTTCGCCATCGGGGGCGGTCGCGTGGAACAGCAGGCTGGCGGCGTTGTGCAACACGGTGTCGCAGTGCTCGTCGATCCATTCCCGGTCAATGTCATCGAGACCAAGGTCCGGCCGCGAGAGGTCACTTTCGATCACATGGGGTCGTGGCAATTCTCGACCGAGCCTGGCATCCCACACCGCCATCAACGACTCAACTCGCTGTTCCGCCGACATCCTCCGATTTCGCCGAACCATCAGCGCCAAGGGGACGCCCAGATCGGTCAAATCGCGAACCAAATACCGGCCAAGCAACCCAGTGCCACCGGTGAACAGCACAAATTGCGACATTGCCATCCCGCAGGAGGGAAGAAGGGTGTGAGACGTATTCAACCAGACTATAGGACCTGATCGCCGTTCCACAACCGAACGGGCGTTTCACCGAAGACTCCGGTGGATTCGCAGCGGACACCTAGGCTGGAATCGAAGACCGCCGTTCCTCTTGGCTGCTGCGAAATGACTCCGTGGCGGGATTCTCGGAAGCCGTGCTGGAAGCGTGTTTCTCGATCGCCACGAAATGAGGTTGTCGCTGTCCGTGCGGCGTTCTCTTTCGTCGTCCCTTTTTCTCACCGTTTCGCCCCGAACCACCGGACTGGCCATCGCGACTCCAGAGTGCCAGGAGCGCGGGCAACAGGACGAGGTCACCCAACAGTGCGGTGACCAGCATTGCGGCGGTCAACAAGCCGAATCTCATCGTGGGCAGGAACGGTGAAAGTGTCAGGGCGAGCATTCCGGTGGCAGCGACAATGGCCGCCTGCAGGATCGGAGGCCCGGTTCGTTCCAGGGCCTCGCGTGAGGAATCGTGCCGGGCCACTCCGTCACGACGCCGCTGGTGGTAGTGGATCAGGAAATGGAACGTCCCGTCGACGGCGATCCCCAGCGCGATGCTTCCGGACATCATCATGCCGATGTCGACATACCAGCCTGACCAGCCCAGGACCCCGAAGACCAACAGAATCGGTGTCAGGTTGGGAATCATCGCCACCAGCCCCGTGGTCCAGGATCGCAGCGAAACGACCATCACCACGGTGATGATGACGAACGCCGTCAGGAAACTCTCCCAGAACCCCGTGAAGATCTGCCCCTGGGCGTGATCCAGCAGGGGGCTGATGCCGGTCCATTCGATCGGCATGCCGGCGGTGGCCACGACCAGCTCGTCGAAGACCCGACGGCGTCCGTCGGCCGAACCGTCGTTCAGCCGCACGCTGATCCTCCACAGCCGCTCGCCATCGGCGATGTAGTCTCCACCACCGCGATGGCTCCGGGCCCGCTTCAACAGTGCCAGCGTCTCGAACGTGTCCTCGGGCATCTCAACCGGGAACAACCCCGCCAGCGACATCGTATGTCGCACGCCGTCGTGCTTGCGGATCTGTTCCTCGATGTGGCGGACCTTGTCGAGCTTCGCCACGAACGGCAACCCCTGGGTCCCGAAGTCGATCACCGCCTCGAGAGTGGTCGTGCTCGTCAGGCCCTCTTCGATCCGCTCCGCGTCCTGACGGACACGCCCCTCGGCAGGAAGGAAGTCCACCGGATCGATCCGGGTCTGCAGCCGGGGCACTCCGAAACCCGCCGCGACGATCAGCAGCAGCGTCAACGCGGTGACCAGTCCACTGCGGCCGACGATCCGGGAGGCCAGCGAATCACCGCGAGAGACTTCCAGCAGGCCGACCTCGGATCCGAGGGGTTTCGGCGGAAACAGCGTCAACAGGGCCGGCACCACGGTCAGCCCGCTGACCAGGGCCACGATGGAACCCAGGGCCCCAGCCAGGCCGAATTGTCGAACCGGGCCGATGTCACTGACGACCAACGAAGCGAGACCGATCGAGGTGGTCAGAGTGGCCAGGGAGCAGGGTTTCCAGGCCAGCTTCAGCGCCGTCGCCAGGGGATCGGGACCGTTCATGGCGTGACGGTAGTAGTGGACCAGGTGCACCGAGATGGCCAGGGAGAAGACCATCACCATGATCGGCAACGCGCCCAGGATGAAGTTCATCTCCTGGCCGGTCCAAAACAGTGTCGCAAGCGTCAGGTTGATCGACCAGATGGTCACGCCGAGAATGCCAATCGTCAGCTTCCAGTCCCGCAGGGTCCAGTACAGCAGCACCAGGCAGACGGCCAGTGTGACCAGGAAGAACTGCTTGTTGTTTTCGCGGCTGCCGAGTCGGTCGAGTTCCGAGACAATCACCGGAGCACCGGCCAGTTGCGAGTCCTCGAGCTGGCAGTAGCTGAGCTGTTCCCGGACGGCCTGGACCGTGGCAGCTCGGTCGGTGAGTCCTTCGGCCGAGAGCAGCGCCGCAATGCCGATCAGTCCGTCAGGACCGCGGGTGGCCGAGAGCCCCTCGAGCCGCTTGCGGGCCTCGTCCCGCTCGACCCCCAGGTCGGCCATGATCGACATCAGGCGGTAGGGGCTCCAGCAAACCCGGATCCCCGGAAGGCTCTCGATTCGCTTGCAGACCGCCTCAACCAGTTCCTCGTCAACAACCGCCTCGGTGTCTTCCCCGGGCAACCCCACCAGCACCAGTTCCTCGGCGCCGAACCGATCCTTGAAGCCGTCGTAGATCTGGCGGACCGCCGACTTCTCGGGCAGCCAGGTTTCGATGTCGTTGTTCGACGTCAGAGACTCGGACGTCACCAACAGGATGGGAAATGTCAGAACCAGAAAGCCCAGCACCAGTCGGCTGTGCTGACGAAAGAACGCTGGCATCATGGAAAGACGTCCCGGGAAGCGGTCAATGAGGTCAATCTTTGAGGCATCGGCCGCTGACGTGAAGCGGGACTCCACACCCAAGGTGCACAGAGATCGCGCCATGCGGCCTCTGTGTGCTATCGAGCCAACGACGGAATCCCCGTGATGCGAATTCCGCCAGCCGGGACAGCTACCGGCAGAGCCGGGCGGCTGGAAGGAACGACCCCTACCAATGCCACCATCGGAAACGGGTCGTGCGGTGCGGGGGTCCGGTTATTCGGCGAGCGGACTGCCCGACCACCCGAAACGACGACTCAACCCGATCAACCCTCCCATCACGACCAACCCCACCACGGTGATCCACCACGGTGCCGGACGGCGGACGACTGGCGGTTCGGGACCGTCACCGGCCTCGATCGCGGTGACCTGGACGGGTGCCGATTTTGAACCCGACTCGATGACGGTCAATTCACCCGAGTCCAGCGGCGGGACCACCGCGGCGGTCACAACCGATGCCGGAACGAGTTCACCGGGAGGTTCGACAAACAGGCTCCGCCGCCGACCGTTCGAAGAACGGACCCCGGTCCGCACCCCCCCGACCGGATCGATTGATCCGCTGAACAGAGAATGCCTTTGGGAGTCGGAAGGGGTCCGCTTGGGCCCGGGAAGGGGTGGCGGAGGAATAATCGAGCGGCTCTCGTTCTCGGCCAGCGCGGCCTTGAGCCGCATGAAGATCCGTCCGAATTCCTGCGAACGGTTGTGACCGGGTGATGGACCCGTCGATCCGACCGTCGCGGCCCCCGACACGCTCTCCGGTGGGGAAACATCCTTGAGTCTCGAATCGCCGGCCACGTCCGGAACATCAACAGGCACCACGTCTCCAGCCGTGTTGGCTCGCACACGTGCGGTGGCAGGTGCTCCCGGCGCTGCGTCGCTCAGAAACAGAACTGCCTCGCCTCCGCTCGCCAGCGGAGTGGTCGTCGCCCGAGTGCCCAGGGCAACCGACGACGTACATCCGGAGACAGCCAACAGCGCGAGTGACAGCAGGCATCCCGACAGGACCCGCTGTTGGCTGAGGCCGGTGTGGTGAGGGTCGGAAATCATGCGAGTTCCTCTCGCCCGTCGATCGACAATCCACCATCCCCCTGCTTCGTTTCTGATCGGCACAGCGTCGGTTCGGCATGAGCGGAATATGACGATTCTGCGGATCAGCGGCGGGAACCCCCGTGACGAAAACTGCGGGATTTCGCCCCGGAACATCCGCGGCCGGGCTGTGCACCAATCCGGACACCGGAATCGTCGCCGCTGCGAGCAGAATTCAGTTCAGCAGCGAGCGAAGCGTCTCGAGGTTGACCGCGTCGAGAGTCCGATCGTCTCGATCCCCCTTGGGGGTTTCGAGGTACATGGGGAGTTCGGCCGAGAGCGGGTCGTTGAGAATGTTGCCGAACGGGTCGAGTCCCATGTGGCCCTCGCCGATCGTCTCGTGGCGATCCACGCGGCTGCCGAACTCTTTCTTGCTGTCGTTGAGATGCCAGGCCCGCAGCCGGTGGCGGCCGACGTGCTGGTCGAAGGCCGTCATCGTCTCGGCATACTCCGCAGGGGTCGCGAGCGGGTAGCCGGCAGCGAACAGGTGGCAACTGTCCAGGCAAACACCAACCCGGGACGGCTCGGGAAGCCGGGTGATGATCGCTTCGAGCTGTTCGAACCGGTGCCCGAGGTTGCTGCCCTGGCCGGCGGTATTTTCGAGCCAGACCTCGACACCAAGTCCATCGGTAGACAGCAGCACGGTGTCGAGCGCCTCGGCAATCTTCTCGATCCCCAACTCTTCACTCGATGTCGTGAAACTGCCCGGATGCAGCACGACACCGGCCAATCCCAGTACTTCGGCCCGTTCGAGTTCGATGACCATCGCATCCACCGACTTCTGCCAGAGTTCCTCAACGGGGCTGGCGAGGTTGATCAGGTAGCTGGCGTGAGCGCAGGGGAGCCGAATCCCGGTCTGATCGAGCCTGAGTCGAAACTGCGAAACGGCCCCCGGATCCATCGGTCGCGCCCGCCACTGGTTGTTGTTCTTGGTGAAGATCTGGACGCAGTCCATGCCGTGCTCGTCTGCGGCGTCCACGGCGTTGTGGAACCCGCCGGCGACGGACATGTGGGCGCCCAGGAGTGGCATGGCGAACGTCTGTCCCGGTTGAAGATGGAAAAAGCCCGGACGGACCAACCGTCGCTGGTCCCGCGGCCCCGGTTTTACGGGACACTCGATGGTCATTCAAACCAACCGGCCAACGGTGGCCGCCGGCCCAACGCCCTTGTGTCGTCTCGACCACCCACCCTAGGATCGATCGACCCGGTCTCTCTCGAGTTTCCTCAAGGCGCCCCCGAGTGTCGACGCTGCCCCTGGTGCTGATCGCCGTCGCGGTGCTGTTGCTGGTCGGCTTCGTCCTGGCGGCTCCGCTGCTGGCGCGTCGCTGGCAGCGTCGTCAGCAGAACACGGCCCTGGATCTGTTCCGGATGCAGCGTGAACAACTGGAGGCCAAGTTCTTTGACCTGGCCCGAGGACGGGGGATTCCCCGCGACCTGCGATGGGTCGAATGCGATTGGCTCGACGAGGTGACCTTCGGCCGCGCCATCGACGACGGGATGCTGACGGCCTTTGCGGGGGTGAACATCCGTTTCGAAGCGATCGAGGGGGGCGACATGGAAGAAGTGGAGTCGGTGGGGCTGATCCGCGACGCCGCAGCGATTTTCCACTTCCACAACGGCCGCTGGGGAACCGGCGGCCGCGCGATGTTCAACATGGATCCCCGCGGCGCGATCGAACGCCTGGCCGGGCAGTATGAACCGGTGACGACAGGCTGAGGGCGGCCGAACCGGAGAATCAGAGCAGTTCGAGCTGCCGGTCGTCGGCCCGCTTTCGGGTGACACGTTCCTCGATCGTGACACCCGCGGAAGTCTTCGGAGAACTGGTCAGCGGGTCCTCGGCCCCATCGAGTGGATCACCGGGCGAGATCGATTCGAGACGCTCGCGGGCCCGGATGGCGTACTCCTCGGACAACTCGTACCCGATCGGACGCCGATCCAGTTTCCGGGCAACCGCCAACGTGGTGCCGCTTCCGGCGAACGGGTCGAGCACCACGTCACCGGGATTCGAACAGGCCCGCACGATCCGACCGAGCAGCTGCTCGGGCATCTGGCACCCGTGCCAGCCGGCCCGTTCCTTGAACGTCCCGTTGACCCGGGGGAAATACCAGGTGTCCTCATCGGCACCGAACGACTCGGGGATGTCCTGTGGCCGCAGCACCCAGGTGTCGTCGGGCAGGCGGCCTCGCGGGTTGGCCCGCTTGTCTCCGTAGACCAGTTGGCGAGCCGACGGAACCCGGATCGCCGGATCGTCGGCGTTGAAGGTGAAAGCCTTCTCGTTCTTGACGAAGTAGAACAGGTGCGCATGCGACCGGCTGAACTTCCGGGTGCAATTGACCCCGAACGTGTAGTACCAGATCACCCAGTTGCGGAGCACCAGGCCGTGGTCGTGCTTCTGCATCACCGACAACTCGGCGGCATACTCGTCTCCGATGGCCAGCCAGAAGGTGCCCTCGGGCTTCAGCACCCGCAGCACCTCCGAGGTCCAACGACGGCTCCACGCCAGGTAGTCGTCGGCGTCCCGCCGGTCGTCGTACTCGTCGTATTCGTACCCGATATTGAACGGCGGGTCGGCAAACGCCAGGTCGACGGTCCCGTCAGGAATCTCGGCCAGGCCCTCGAGACAATCCCGGGTGTGGATCTGTCCGAGCAGTTCGTCGGGAATCACCGGGGCGTCCATCGCAGCGTGGGCCTCCTGCCAACCCGAAACTCGGGGCTCGATTTTTCCTAGCCCCGATCCTTGGCCACCGGGTTGCTCAGCGTACCGATGCCGGTGATCGAAATCGAGACGGAGTCCCCATCTTCCAGGGTGAACTCGTCGGGAGGCACGATGCCGGTGCCGGTCATCAGCACCACGCCGTCGGGGAAGACGTTCTCACGACCCAGCCAATCGATCAGGTCCTCGAAGGTCCGGGCCATCCGGTCGAGCTGGATCGTGCCGCCGAAGACGGCCTCGCCACCACGCTCGATCGCCAGTTCGATTTCAACTCCGGATCGATCCAGCGGACCGTCGGCCAGCAGGACGCACGGGCCCAGCCCGGCCGCCTCGCGGTAGCACTTCGCCTGTGGCAGGTACAACGGGTTCTCGCCCTCGATATCCCGAGCCGACATGTCGTTACCGATCGAGTACCCGACCAGCCGCATGTCGGGGCTGATGACCAGGGCGAACTCGGGCTCGGGAACCGTCCAGTTGCTGTCGGCCCGCACGCGAACCGGGTCGCCGGGTCCCGACACCCGGTGGGGAGTCGCCTTGAGAAACAGCTCGGGCCGATCGGCCGTGTAAACCTTGTCGTAGTGAGTTGCGGCACTCTCGGACTCCTCCATCCGAGCCACCTGGCTCCGCTTGTAGGTGACGCCGGCCGCCCACACCTCCTGGCGATCAATCGGCGCCAGGCACTCGTAGTCACCCGCGGTCAGGTCGGTGGCACCGGAGGCCAGCAGTCGTTCGACACTGGCCACCGGATCGGCCGAATGGAGCAGATCGGCCAGTGAATTGACGCTCTCGGAGCTCGAGAGATCCAGCAGTTGTGCGGCGCCGTCGTCGGACAGCACAGCCACGCCAACTGTCCCCTCGGTGATGCGAACCCTGGCAAGCCTCATCGGTCGTCCCGTTCTGGAAGAAAAAGGTGTCACCAAACGCGTCGGCCCGCCGCACGGTGGCCGGGTGTCACGATCCTACCGGACCGCCGCTGCGACGCAAGCACTCCAGCACCTGGCGAAAATCCTCCGGCAGAGGCGCCTCGAAACGGATCGCCTCTCCGGTGACCGGGTGGGTCACCTCCAGGGAACGGGCGTGCAACGCCTGCCGGCGGATCGGCAACTCGCGACCCTCGAGCCGATCACCTCCGTAGAGACGGTCGGCGAGAATGGGATGGTTGAGATGGGCCATGTGCACTCGCAACTGGTGGGTTCGGCCCGTCCGAGGCGACAACCTCAGGTAGGACGTGCGGTCGAACCGTTCGATCACTTCGTAGAAAGTCTCCGCGTGGCGGGACTTGCCGCCGGCCGGCACGACCCGCATCTTCTCACGGTTCCGTCGACTGACCCCCACGTGCGTTTCGATGTAATCGCTGTCCAACTCGACACGTCCCCAGCAGATCGCGTGATACCGCTTGGTCACCTCGCGGAGCTCGAACTGCCGTGACAGCTTGTGGTGGACCTGGTTGTTCTTGGCCACGACGATCACGCCGGTGGTGTCACGATCGAGCCGATGCACGATGCCCGGCCTCAAGGTGCCACCGACATCGCTGAGCGAATCGAAGTGGAACTGCAGGGCGGCGACCAGCGTCCCGGTGGTCTGGCCACGGCCGGGATGGACGATCATGCCGGCCGACTTGTCGATCGCCACCAGGTGCTCGTCCTCGTAGAGCACCGACAACGGAAGATCCTCGGGTTCAACCCGCGGTGCCGCGTCCTCGGGCAGTGACAACTCGACCACGTCATTGACCCGTAGCCGTCGCGACGACTTGGCCGGCAGCCCGTTGACAGTGACCGCTTCGGCAGCGATCGAGGACTGAAACTGGGCGCGGCTGAAGTTGGGGTAGAGACGGACGAGATAATGGTCGAGTCGCCAACCATGGGCCCGGGCCTCGACGGTCACCTGAATCGGCAACCCCTCACCCGGCTGGCTCATTCGCCCGCCTTCTTCTTCTCGGCCGCCGGCTTCTTCT
>DLVV01000424.1:76721-103776 GCA_003445035.1 Planctomycetaceae bacterium
TTCTCGGCTGCCGGCTTCTTCTTCAGCGAAGGGAATTCCAGGGGAATCTTCTTCTTGACATCTCCGGCCTCATCCGGCGAAGCCGAGGATTTCTCGGACCCGTCGCCTTCGCGAAGAAGCTTCTCTAACTGCCCTTCGATCGGACGATCTTCCGTGCCGCTGTGAGCGGGACCGGCCGCAGATTCCGGGGTTTCAGGAAGGTCGACTTTGCCAAACCACTTATAGAAGGCGATGGTCCCTTCGCTGTCGATCGCCAGGATACGATCGTCAGCCAGTTCGCTGTAGGGACCATCAGTTCCCGCAAGACGACCGTAGGCCTCTTTCACAGCGGCGAGTTGATCGTCAGTTCCATCACAACTGGCTTCCAACCCGACGGCCTTCCCATACAGGGCTCGTTGTCTGAGCAGCGATCCTTTGGGGGCGTCGTCGATCACATCCTGAAATTTTTCGATCGCCGTCTGGACATCTCCCCTTCTGCCCAGCCTCGCGGTGCCATTTGTCCGATTCGCCTCCTTGTTTGACCGGTAGGCTCGACGCAGTCCATCGTTGAGCCGCGATTCCGCCAGCAGCAGCGTGGCCCAGAACCGGACCGTTTCGTCGGCCTCTCCGTTGTTGGCGAGAAAATCCGAATAGGCTTCGGCAGCAAAGGGGTCGGAACTGACCAGCATGTTGCCTTTTTCGAGACTCGAGACGATCTTCGCCTGGATTTCGGCGGGCACATCGATCCAGCTCCCCCACGCCTGCTGCCGCGCCTGGGTCGTCTGCGAATCGAAGGCCGTCCAGCCAAAGCCGCCGACGATCAGGCCAAAAACGAGCAAGCCGCCGATCAGACGTTGCTGGTGCTGCGGGTGGTCCTTGCGGAAAAACTCGCGGAAAAACCCGGTCAGGGGCGCGAACATCTGCAACAGGTCGGAACCGGCAGCTGGCCGCGGTGTCTCTGTCGAACCGGACTCCTCGACCTCGCGGTCCGCGACATCGGTAGAAGGCTTGTCGTCCATGGCGAGATGAAGCTGCGAAAGCTACCAGGCGGGGTAAACATGCCGTGCGCGGGACCCGACCGCGGGCGTCCGAATCCCGGAGAGCGCGCGAGTATAGGGTCCGTTGCGCAAGACAGTCAAGTGGGGGCATCAGCCTGCGTGAACCGGGTGGTCACGACTAGCGGCCGCGGCCGATTCGGACACGAAAATCAGCCGGAAACGGCATGCTTCCATCGGCACGTCGTCGGCCGATCAGGCGGAATTCGTCCAGCAAAGCGGGCACCAGGAAAAACAGCGCGCCGCCGGCTTCGTAGAGACACGGCAGGTTCTGTCGACCCGTTTGAGCAATGGCATGATGTCCAACCCCTCCGACCAGGGCCGCCAGCCCGACGGTTTCGCGGAAACTCATCCATTCATCGAATGGCTCATCCGCCGTGCGGGCCGCGTGCCACGCAAGGATCAGTTTCCCCAATTCTTCGGACAGGTCGTCACGACGAAGACCATCCAGCCGGCTGGACTGCGACTCGACAAACCTTCCCAGGGCCTCGGACTGACCCAGCGCCACCCGAACCAGCCGATACTCCTGGCTCGGCTCGATCCGCACCGTCAACTTCCCTTCCGATTCGTCAAATACGACGACCATCACGTTGCTGCGGACCCGTCCGGTCCGGTCCCTGAGGCTCTCGATCAATTCCGCGTACAACTCGGCGTGCCCCTCGGCCAGGTCCGGATCGATCGCTCGCGGCACCAGCACCTCGGTTCCGGCATCGGACGCGGTCAACTCGCCCACCAGCGAACCCTGAAACCGGGTGGGATCGTTCAGGAACCAGGCCACGGTGATCGCCAGCAACAGCGACCCGCCGCAGGCCAGGGGAAACATCAGTCCTCCCCGGCGGTGTCGGCGTCGTCGGACGCGGCTCGAAACCGACGCCTGCGGCCGCGACTGGAACTCCGGCACCATGTCGGGAACCACATCCGGAACCACATCCGATTCAGGATTTGCGGAGGCCGCTGGTGACTCGACCACGTCGGTCACGATTTCGGCCGGCCGCGGCACGATCAGATTTGTTCCACATTTCGGACAGGCCCCTCGCTTTCCGGCGGCGGTGTCATCGACACGAATCGCCGCCGTGCAGTACGGGCAGTCGAACTCGATCGCCATCATCGGCTCCGCAGCCAGCCCAGGTCTTCGACTAGTCGTCCTGCTCGATGAAGACCGGCTTGAGCAGCCGGTCAACGGGTGCAAAGTCATCGGTCAGCACACCCCCCCACGTCGTGGACCGGGCCCAGTCAATCACCGACTCCCACTGGTTCTGGTCTTCGGGCAATGTTGGAGACTGGCCGGACTCGCGGGTTTCCTTCCAGGCGAACGGAGGTTGTGACCAGTGCCCACCGGCCTCGAGCAGGTTCGAAAGATCCAGTGGAGAGTTCGCCGCGATCAGCACAAAGGTGTCACGACGCCGGTGCGGCACCCCCTCCTCGCTCGAAAAGACATAGACGTTGGGGAAAACGTCATCGAGTGTCCTGGTGTAACTGCTCAGGAAATGACCTCGATCACGCGTGTGTCGCGGGTCCTTGGAACGTCGGTCGAGGTCCTTGATGATGTCACAAAGGGCCAGGTTGTCACCGGCCACCTGGAGCAGCTTCTCGAGGACCCGTTCGGGCAGCGATCCCCTCACCGACATCCGGTACCCCTGCCCGTCGGACTGTTCGTAGATCTCAACACCGGGCAATCCCGGGATCCCGATCCACTCCTCGACCACCGCCACCGCGGTCCAGCTCTCCGGCAACGGCACCCCTAAAATCGGCTGGTCCGACTCGTACTCAATCGTCCGGTCCCGCTCCGGGGCCTCGATCCTCGGATAGATGTCGATGATGTTGACCAGGTAGACGCCTCGTGCCGGATCCAGCAGTTTCCTGACGTCATTGGTAAACTCGCGGGTGGTCAGGTGCCACGGGACACTGAAGTCGTTGAACGCGTCACCATAGATGAAATCGTACTCGGGCTTGTTGGCCCGACGGACCTGGTCCTCGACGAAGTTGCGGGCATCGCCGAGCCGGGTGCTCTTGGAGATCAACCCATTGGGGTCGAGTCCCATTTCCTGCTGCACGGCGAGCAGCACGGCGGGGTCGAGTTCGGCAACGTCGATCACCGGTTCGTGGGGGAACTTGGCTTCGATCCACCTGGGAAACACGAATCCGCCTCCGCCGATGAACATCGTCCGGACCTGGCGGGAACGTGCGTAGAGCTGGTTGACCGCCTGGAACCAGGCGAAGTCCGGTGCCGTTTTCAGGAGCTCGTCCCGAATCGATTCGTCGATGACCGTCTCTGTCGTCAGCGCACCGAGCTTGGGATGAAACTCGATCCCGCTCTCCTGACCGTCATCATCGCCGTTCCCTTTTTTGAGCCGATCGGGGATCGACACACCCGGCGGCAGCGTCTCGAGGTCGGCGGGAGTGAAACCGACCCAGTCCGACGCGGTCGAAACCTCGTGCAGTTCCTCGATCGCCAGCCACCAGGCCCCCGAGGGACTCAGTTTCAGGAGAACGTCACGATCGGCCGGCAGCAGGGTGCCACGAACCCGCAATCGACCTCCTCCCGAACCGGAAAAGGAAAGGTTACCCGAAAGCCGCTTGACGACCTGGTCGCGGCCCGGGAACTCGGGCAGTTCGACAGTCACGTCGATCTCCCACGCCTGCCGAGCCCGCTCGGTCGCCGCCGCATAGACCAGTTCGTACTCGTACTTCAGCAGCGTCGGGTTGTCGGGGACGTAGTAGCTGTGGACGAGCTTGTCGAGCTTCAGGTACTTGAGGTCGACGCCATCGTCGGTGGTTTCGACGACGGTGATGTAGGAGTAGTTGCTCTCGTCCTCGTACCGCCCCGGTTCGTCTGCACGAAGCGAGAGCGCCTGTCCGAGCTGGTGGAAGCCGTTGCCGACACGATGGCCCGTCTCGCTCCACGACTCGCTCAACGCCAATCGGCCGGCCGCGTCACGTCCGGTTCCCAGCAGCTCGCCGAAACGTGCTCCAACCGCATCGAACGCCTCGCCACTGACAGCAGCAGCCAGCCCGAAGACGACCAGGAATTGCAGCCAGCCAAAGGCGATCGCCGGCCTCAGTTTCGAGCCACTCGCCGCCGCACAAACTCCGGTGATCCCCAACAGCATCGCGGTCCCGGTGACCAGGGCACGGGTGCCGAAAAGGTCGATCAGCAGGAAACCCGCCAGGAAGGTCCCGATGATCGAGCCGAGCGTGCCCCAGGCGTAGACGCTGCCGACTGTGACCCCGGTGCGACGGCTTCTCGAAAGTGCCAGGGCGGCGACGACCGGCGACACGGTCCCCATCGCCGCGGCCGGCGGTCCGTAGATCACCGCCACCTGGGCGAAAATCCAGACCGGCCAGCTGGCCTGGTCGGACGGCCCCTGTTCGAGGATCCACTGGGCCAGCCAGATGACCGGGGCCAACAGCGCGGGCGGCTCGGTGCGGAACCACTCGACCGAATTCTGGTCGAGCCAGATCACTCCGAAACAGTGGATGCTGGCGATCAACAGCAACCAGCCCAGGGTGCTGCGGTGGTCAAACCGGTCGGCCAGGATGCCGCCGATGAAGTTGCCCACGGTGATACCGGCCAGCACAACGCCGATCACGCTGGTCCAGGTGTAGAGCGACTGGCCGATGTGGTGAGCCAGCAGCCGCGTGGCCGAGAGTTCCAGGGTCATGATGCAGAGACTGGTGACGAACACGATGGCATTGCAGCCGACCAGGAACCACCAGGTCCCGGACTGCTGACCGCCTCCTGTCGGATTCACCTCGTCCAACTCAACCGGATTGACCTCCGAGGAGAGGGCCGACACCGGGGGAGGTCCGTCGGATTTCGCGGGCCTGCGACCGATCAGCCGGGTGACGATCATCAGGGACAACGGCACCACCCCCATCGCCATCAGGGCCACGGCGGTGCCGCCGACGATCCAGCGGGTGCTGAAGTGGTCGATCAGGTAGAAGCCCGCCAGGAAGGTGCCGACGATCGACCCCAGCGCGGCCCACGCATAGACGTTGCCGACGGTGAACCCGGTGCTGCGACTTCGGGAGAGTGCCAGGCTGGCGACCACCGGCGAGATCGTCCCCAGCGCGATGGCCGGAAGCAGGAAGATGATCGAGACGATGCACAGCACCCACATCGGCCAACCAATCGCTTCGGGTCGAACCACGCCAACCATCTGCTCGTCCAGCACCAGGGCCAGCCCGCTGGTGACAGCGGCCAGCGGAAACAGGATCGCCAGCAACTTGAGGTGTCCGAAACGGTCGGCGAGCATCCCGCCGGCGTAGTTGCCGATGGTGATCCCGGCCAGGACGACGCCGATCACCCCGGTCCAGGTGTACAGAGACTGGCCGATGTGGTGAGCCAGCAGTCGCGAGGCGGTCAACTCCAGGACCATGATGCAGATGTTGCTGGCAAAGACGATCAGGTTGCAGCCAATCAGCCACGTCAACGCCCGACCCCGTCCAATTTCACCGTGTGTGCCCATGGTTGTTTCCCGGTCCCGATTCAAAACGAACGATCTTCCATTATAAACTTGCGACCCAGCCACGTCGCCACCGGGACACACTCGCACCAGAGATCACGCCTGTCCTCGAACCGCTTGGTTGTCATCGGTTCCCACCCCTCCGTAGAATGCTCGCGTCCTGTCCCCCAACTTGGCCGGCCCTGCCCGGACGTTGTGAGAGCACCGAACGAATGTTCGAGCGGAACGAGTTGTTTCCTGGCGTGATCGAGATGAACTACCAGGCGCGACGGCGCCTGGGTTGTTGCGTCTACCTCGTCCACAGCGGATCCGAGTGGCTGCTGATCGACATCGGCTACGAGGACACGGTGGGCGATATCATCGAGATCATCCGGCAACTCGACTTTCCCCTGGCCAACTGCCGTTACCTGATCGCCACTCACGCCGATGTTGATCACGTCCAGGGCCTGGCACGCGCCGCCGAATTGTTGCCCGGGTCACGCACCTGCGGACACCCCGATGCCGCCCGGCTGCTGGCCGAAGGCGACCGGGTGACGACCTACGCCGAAATCAGCGCCCAGGGAATCTCGATCGAAATGCCGACGGTGCAGTTGCACGAGACGATCAGCGAGGGGGACCGACTGCAACTGGGAGAAATCGAACTGGAGGTCTGGCACACCCCGGGCCACACCCTCGGACAACTCGCCTTCCGCCTGGGCAACCTGCTGTTCTCCGGCGACAACATCTACCGAGACGGTTGCGTGGGGAACATCGATGCCCACCACGGATCGGACATCCCGTCGTTCATCGAATCGTTGACCCGCATTCGTGACAGCGACATCGAGTGGTTGTTGCCCAGCCACGGACCACCATTCCGCAAGGAAGACAGCCTGCTGCAAGCCACCATCGACCGGCTCGAAGGCTACTGTCACATGGCCGACTTCGGCACCTGTGCAACCGACTGGCCACTGATGGACGAATGGGACCGCGAACTGATCGAGGGCTTCAATCCGGGCTAATGGCCCCGGACCACCGCCTCATACTCTCCGCAAGCACCGCAATCCCGTACGCTCGCCGAATCATGCCCGCGGTCTCGCCCACAACACGTCCCACCTCTTCCACCTGCCCCTCATCCTTCCCATCCCTCCCATCTCCCCGAATCGTTACAACCGGTATGATCTGACCCCGCAACGGGCCGATCTATCGGGTCGGCCCGACCACCTGCTAGAATTTGCTCGATCGCGCGGCAGATCGGGGGGAAAAGTCTCCCGGTTCGGCATCCTGGGACAAAGTCGAACGGCCGGAAAAACCGATCTAACCGACAGTTCCATGCGCCACGTCCTGTTGAAACGGCCGCTGCTCGGACCGCCATGACCAACTTCTTTGCCAAACGAGATCGTTTCGGACACGGCAACGCGCTGTGGATCGTGCTGTTGCTGGTGTTCCTGGCCACCCCGGCCGTCTGGTCCCTGTCGCGGATCGATCTCGAAAACGACATCGCCAACTGGCTGCCCGAAGACGACCCGCAGGCACGGACCCTGCGGTGGTACCAGGAGCACTTCCAGCACGAGGATCGCGTGCTGGTCTCGTGGGATACGAGCACACTGTCGGACCCGCGCGTGGAGTGGTTCCACAGTCGCCTGGTCGGCACGTCGGATGCCGAGGGGACCCGACGCAGCGGTTCAAAACTGATCAAGTCGGTCACCACTCCGCAGAACCTGATCGTGCGGATGATGAAATACGATGTCGAGCCGGCCGAAGCGGTCGGGCGGCTCGAGGGTGTGCTGATCGGCACGGGCCCATTGAAGGTCCGTCTGACCAAGGAAGGCCGCCGCGACGTCAAGCAGGTCCAGCGGATGATCCGTGATCGGGCCGCCGAGGAACTGCAGCTCGAGGTGGAGTTTCTGGCGTCGGCGGCCGAATGGGAGCCGGACGAGGAGGAGGCCAATCGTCTGGCCGCGTTGATCGATGGGGCATCGGAGACCTCCGACGACGACGAGGATGAGGACGAGGAGGAGGCCGAGGGCTTCGATCCGGAGAAGTTCCTGCTGCCGGATCACGATTTCCAGGTCCAGTATCACAACATGCGACGAGACAGCGAGACCTGCAAGAAGCTGATCTCGCTGATCGGCGGCCTGCAGGCCCTCGCATCGGACGACGAATCCGACGGCGTGGCGTGGGTGGATGAGAACGGCTGCTTCTTCCATGCCGGTGCCCCGGTGGCCCTTTCGATCAGCCTCACCGACGCCGGGATGGCCGATGCGGCCGAGACACTGCTGGAGATTCGCCGGATCGCCGGCGAGGTGGGAATCGACACCGACGAATTCCGGACGGGTGGACGTCCCGTGGCCGGTTCGGCACTGGACGAAATGGTCAAGGACTCGGCGTGGAACTCGTCCGAGGACATCGCCCCGTGGGAATTGCACCGTCGCTCGATCATCCTGCTGTCGGGACTGGTCGGCATCGTGCTGGCCTTCGTGATGCTCCGTAGTGGACGACTGGCCACCCTGGTCCTGGTCGTCAGCTACTACACCACCCTGATGGCCGTCTCACTGGTCCCACTCTCGGGTGGACACATGAACATGGTGTTGGTGGTGATGCCCACGCTGATGTTCGTGCTGACCGTTTCCGGCGCGATCCACGTCTCGAATTACTGGAAACACTCCGCCACCAAGAACCCCGTCACCGCGGTGGTCGAAGCCGTCAAGATGGCCAAGGTGCCGTGCACGCTGGCGAGTGTCACCACCGCGATCGGGCTGCTGAGCCTGATGACCAGTACGTTGCGGCCGGTGCGACAGTTCGGTGTCTACTCGGCCATCGGCTGCCTGATCTCCCTGGCCATGGTGCTCTACGGACTGCCCGCCCTGCTGCAGTTCTGGCCGTCTCGGTCCGAGAACCAGTCCGATCTCCGGCGGGACGGCTGGACCCGGCTGGGCCTGTTGGTGGCCCGATTCTGGATCCCCGTCACGATGACCTCGATCGCCGTCTTCGTCGCCGGCACCTGGGGACTGAAACACTTCAAGACCGAAACCAAGGCGATCCGCTACTTCCCCGACCACTCACGGGTCGTCCAGGACTACAACTTCCTGGAACACAACCTCTCGGGCATCGTCCCGGTCGAACTGGTGATCCGGTTCAGCCGCGACGAGCAGAGCCGGCTCAACTTCGTGGAACGGATGGAGGTGGTCCGGGAGGTCGAACGTCGGGTTCGCGAGCATCCGGAGATCAGCGGCACGGTCTCGCTGGCCGATTTTCAGGAACCCCACGTCGCGCTCCCGGCGGGTGCCTCGAAGCTCAAACAGCGACTCGCCAAGAAACGTTCGAGCATCATCGAGCGGCGAGTCAAGGGAGACGGTGAGAGCGAGGGGGAGACCGGGGCCAGCGGATTCCTGCACGTGGCGGACAAGCCAACCGATCTCGAATTGGCCGGTGACCAGAAACTGAACAAGTCCGGAGACGAATTGTGGCGGATCACCGCACAGGTCGCGGTGATGTCCGACTACGACTACGCGCACCTGACCAACGACCAGCAGACCGGTGAACTCGACAACATCGTCAAGAGCGTGCTCAAGACGCACCCCGGCAGCACTCATGTGGTCACCGGCATGGTACCGGTGTTCCTGAGGACCCAGCAGGCGGTTCTCGACAGCCTGATCTGGAGCTTCGCCCTGGCCTTCGGCGTGATCGCCGTGGTGATGATGGTCCTGCTCCGCAACCCGGTCTCAGGGATCCTGACGATGTTGCCAAACCTCATGCCGGTGGGCATCGTCTTCGGCCTGCTCAGTTGGGCCGGCCAGGCGGTCGACATCGGCACGATGATCACCGCCAGCGTCGCGTTGGGAATCGCCGTCGACGGCACGCTGCACCTGATCACCTGGTTCCGAGCCGGGCTGCGTGACGGGCTCGAACGCCACGATGCGGTCGCCCGGAGCCTGTCCCAATGCGGTCCGGCGATGTGGCAGACCAGCCTGGCCGTGGGACTGGGCCTGCTGATGCTGGCTCCGGCCGAACTGCTGTTGATCAGCCGATTCGGCTGGCTGATGGCCGCGTTGATTGGTGCGGCTCTGATCGCCAACGTCGTGCTGCTGGCCGCCCTGCTGGCCGGGCCACTGGGCTGGATGATCCAGCGGGGAATGTCGGTTGACGACAGCACCAGCGTGGCCAGGCAGTCGCCCGCAGAACCTCATCTGAAGCTCAGTTCGGCCTCGACCACACCGGGACAGGACAACTGAAAGTGCCCGGGACGGGTCGCGGCCCTTTTCCACCCGGTGTCGGTGTCCTAGAATGGAGTCGACACAGATCGGGAGCCCATCGACGTGAGCGAATTTGTTGAACCCCTGGGAATGCGTGTGCTGGTCCGCAAGGACGAGTCGCGACAAACGACCAAGGGGGGCATCGTGCTGCCCGACGACGCCGAGATCCCCACGATCACCGGACGGGTGGTCGAGATCAGTGCCCAGGTCGGCAACGACGACGACTTCCCGATCAACAAGTACGACAAGATCCTGTTCCACCCCAAGAACGCGATCCCCGTCGACTTCGAACCCGACAACCTGCTGTACGTTGTCCCCGTCGACGACGTCGTCGCCGTTTTCCGCCGTGCCCCCTCGCCCGATTCGGGAATCGAATCGACCAGCGAACTCGACGAACGGGACGAGGAAGAATGAGCGGCTAGCCGGCGGCCGACTCGTAGGCCGCCAGGATCGTCTCGACCGCCCGGGCTCCCATCGTCACCGGCACGTCACTGTCGCGATCGCCGTCCAGGCAATCCAGGAAGTACACGGCGTCGTCGGCCGCCGCTTCGGCCAACGGCCACCAGTCGGTCTTGGGCATCACCCCCCCGGACTCCTGCGTGCTCGACCAGAATCCCATGGGATCCTCGGGATGGGGAGTCCCCGGCTGGCTCCAGCCGGCCGCGTCGCTGAAAATTTCCAGCCGCGGGCGGTAGGCGTCAACGGTGGCCGTTGAATCGGTCCCGACCAGGTGCACCTGGTGAATGCCGTGGCTGGGATGACTCGACCACCCGCTGCGACCGACGGTGATCGTGGTCTCCAGCCCCCCCTCCCACCCCACCAGCAACGCGGCAAAGTCCTCGGCTCCGTTGGCCTGGTGCTCGGTGAAAAAGAAATTCGCCGTGGCCGCCTCGACCGACTCGACCCGGCTCCCGGTCAGCCACTCGAACAGCACCAGTGGATAAAGCCCCACGCAGAAGAGTTCGCGTTTCGAATCGACCCAGCTGAACCGGCCGTCGGAAGCCTGTTCGCGGCGAGGTTGGCCCAGGTCGGCGGTGCCGGCGACGCCCTTGGCGAAGAGCAATTCGGCGTGCAGCCCGATCAAGGTCCCCAGCCGCCCGCTCTCGACGACCTCTCGGCACCGTCGCCCGATCGAACTGCGGACCAGGCTGAACATCTGGCTGCGGACCCCCGAGGCCTCGACCGCCTCCACCACCTCGCGAGCCCCCTCGACGGTCGCGCAAAGCGGCTTGTCAACGTAGACGTGTTTGCCGGCCCGAGCGGCCGCCACCGTCATCCTCGCCCGACGCTCGGGTTCCGGACACAGGCAGACCAGGTCCACGTCCTCGCGAGCCAACGCCTCCTCGTACGGCTCGATGTAGGGAATCTCCAGCTCGGCGGCCAGCGCCTGGTTGAGTTCCCGGCGTCGCGGCGGCACGTCGGACTCGTCGGTCAGTCCCACCAGCCGCACCCGGGGATCGGCGGCCAGCGCCCGCGAGTAGTTTTCCTGGTGAGACAGGTTGCCGCCAACGATCAGCAGACCGTAACGGGCCACGGCGGTGGATTCGGGGGAGGATGTCACTGTCGGGGAATCAGCCGAATTTCAACACCCGCTCGGCGTTCTTGCGGAAGACCTTCTTCTGCACCGCCGCGGGCAAATCGAGGTTGTCGAAGAGCTCGAACTGGGGCACTTCCTGTCCGGGCTGGAGATAGTCGGTGCCGAACATCAGCCGATCCTGACGCCGGACCAGGAACTCGCGGCCGAAGGCCTTGTCGCGCGAAATCGAATTGGCCCCGGACCCAGCCGAGAGGTCACCGTAGATGTTGGGATACCGCTCCATCAGCCGATCGATGGCTCCGCCGGCGGTGACCGGACCCTTGGGGTAACTGCCCAGGCTCTTGCAGTCGCCGGAAATCGACGCCCACCATCCCGGGCCATGTCCGATGAAGTTGAGCTTGGGATGGGCCTTGATGGCGTGTTCCAGCCGCGGCAGACCCGGTGTGTCCTTGCCACGGATCGCGTCGATGTGGAACAGCAGCGGGATACCGACCTCCTGGCAGGCCGCGTAGATCTGCATCATCAACGGGTCGTCAAAATTCAACCCCACCTTGTGTTCACCGAACCCACGGGCCCCCTGGTCGACCCAGTGCTGGATGATGCTGACGAACCCCTTGACGCCACCCCGGACACTGGTGCGGGGATCGATCGAGCAGAAGGGAATGAAACGGTCGGGGTGCTGTTTGGCCGCCTTGAGCGCCGGCTCGGTCAGCAACAGGAAGCTGGAGGATTCCGGCGAGGTCAACGGCAACAGCACCGATTTCTCGACGTCGTGGTCGTCCATCCACTCGAGCAGTCCCTTGGGGGTCAGTTCCTTGTTGCCGTTCCAGGTGGTGCCGATATGGGTATGCATATCGATGTACTTGCTGGCCCGCTTCTTCGGCTCGGCCGCGTACAGCCCGCTGAAGCCCCTCAGGCCGGACAGGGCCGTGGCGGCCACCGCCGTCGAGGTGAACTGTCGTCTGGTCAACATGGTTGTCTCCGGCCCTGCAGCCATTCGTTGTGGTTGGTCCTACCCGGTTGACGCCTTGAGTTCCTCGACGAGGCTCGGCTGCCGGTAGGCCTCGGGGAACTCCTCGAGATTCCTGACGGCGACCAGTTCGGCCACGATGCTTACGGCGATCTCGGGCACCGACTGCGACCCGATCTCGAAGCCCAGCGGGGCGCGGACCCGACCCAGCGATTCTCTGGAGATGCCCTCACCCAACAAGTCCTCGTAGATCAGCTTGATCTTCCGACGGCTGCCGATCATGCCAACATACGCCGCGGGGGTCTCAACAAGATGATACAGAGCCTCCTCGTCGTGGTTGTGGCCCCGGGTGACGATCACGCAGAAGGTGTTGGAATCGATCTCGAGACCCGAGAGAGCCGAGTCGATGGGGGCGACCATCAGCCGCCGCGCCCCCGGGAACCGCTCGGGATTGCAGTACTCGGCCCGGTCATCGACGACCCAGACGTCGAAGTCAACCGACTCGGCCAGTCGGGCGACGTCCTGGCCGACGTGCCCTGCTCCGACAATCAGCAACCGGCAGCGTTTCAGCTGCGGCATGAACGACGTACCCGCGGCGACATAGGGACGGCGACGGGTGGAGAGAGACTGAAGCGAATCGGTCACGCCTGCCGGAGCATCACCTTCGGCTCGGCAGGCGACCTGCGCGCCGGTGTCGTCGAACAGGAACCGGTCGGTCGGCCGGCCGCCTCCGGATTTCTCCTCGTCCAGCACCACCGCCTCGGTGCAACCACGCCCCTCGGCCAGCACCCCGGCGAATGTCTCGTAGTAATCCAGCTCTCCGGAACTGCGGATCGGATCGACCAGCATCGTCATGCGGCCACCGCAGATCAGGCCGTCGTCCCAGCCGTAGTCATTGTCGAGTTTGAAGGTCAGCAGTTCGGTCCGGCCATCGTCAAGCAGCCGCAAAGCCCTCCGCTTCACCTCCGCCTCGACACAGCCACCACCGAGCGTTCCGGCCTGTGAGCCGTCCTCGTAGACCAGCATCACCGCGCCGGCCTTCTGGGGCGTCGAGCCGCGTGTTTCCACCAGGGCCGTGTAGGCCACCGGACGGCCACGCCCCACGGCCTCGGTCAACTCGGTCAGAATCTCCCTCATCGTCTCGTTCCACCCACCGGAGCAATGATGTCCATTAAGCTGTCAACGCCAACGACCGTCATCCTAACCCAACCGCAAGGGCGAGGCCAATTCAAGGAACACGATCGGAGACCGGGCCGGACCCGCTTCCCGACAGTTCCGCCAGCAACGCCGCCGTGGCCTTCAACTCGCCGGTCAAACCGTTGACCAGGTCCGGTCGACCCGACCCCGGCAGCACTTCCCACGTGTAGGTCTCGACCTCCAGGTGAGGCGAATAATCGAGATCGGTAGCAACGGTGGCCAGGGCGCGACGCAGATCGGCCCGGGTGGTTCCCAGCGGCCCCAACGATTCGGCGTCAACGGGCACGTGAAAATGCACACGCCAGGTCTCGGCTTCGAGCCACTCTGGCGGAGGAGACTCGGCGAGATCGCGATCGAGATCGATGAACCGGAGGACGTTACCGTCGGAGGTTCGCGCGGTGACCTGGTGCAGGTACCTCGGTTCGACAAATCCCGCCAGCCGCTCTCGGCCCTCGAGGTTGTTCGCCGGGTCGTCGAGTTCGATCGCGCAGGTGATGTGGATCTTGTTGAGCCGGATCCCCGCCTCGTCGAGTCGCCGGATTGACCCCGACACGTCCTCGAACTCAACCGACTGGTGACAGACGTCGTAACAGACGCCCAGGTACTCGCGGGCGACGTCCAGAACGCCCCGCCGGTCAGCCTCCTCGAACAATTCGCCGAAAAACGCCAGCGTTTCGTCGGTGGTCTCCAGCAGGCACAGCGGTTCGGGTTCGATCGCCAGCCGCACCCGGCTACCGGTCTCCTCGAAACGTCTGCGACCCTCAACAGCCCACCGCAACAGCGAGTCGATGGCCTGGCCGATGAAGCCGTCGGGTTGTTCGAGATGTTTGAATCCCAGCGGAACGGTCGAGATGCTCCCCTCGGTGCCCTCGGGCAACAATTGGGAGAGAATCCCGGCACAGGCCAGCGTGTAGTCAAGACGTTGGGGGGCAGCCCAGTCGGGCAGGTAGACCTGCTCCTTGACCCGCTCGCCGTGAAAATCGCCGTAGGGGAACGCGTTGAGCGTGTAGCAGACGAGCCCGCGTTCGGCGAGTTGTTCGGCCAGGCGCCGTGGACCCCGAACATCGGCGGTCAACTCGGCGATCACCGGAGCCGCCAGCCACAATCCGGCTGCCAGGGGCTGACCGAAGGATCGCGAAACCGGAACGGTGTAACTGTCCAGTCCCGACACCACTTCCTCCAGGCTCCGGCCCGGATGGACGTTCGTGCAGTAACTCAGAGGTAATCGACTCAGGCTCATCGCGTCCGTCAGCTCCCAATCTTCATCCAATTGGCCATCGTAACAGCATCTGCGTGACGACCGCAGTTCTGCCGACGTATACTGGGTGTGAAGACCGGCGGGTCGAAAGTCGAGTTTCTCCGTCCCGAATCCCTTTGCTGGGACCATTCCGACCGATTCAACAGGAACCTCACGCCTGCAACGGGGTTCATTCTCCACAAGCGGCCGTGGACTCTCGCACGTGATCAGTAGCAGCAACCAGTTCAAATTCCTCCACGATCCGGACGTGCAGCGGATGCTCCGCGTGCAGGACGGCGACGAGGAAGCGTTCGGAGAACTGGTCGAATCATTCCGCGAACGATTGATCCACATTTTTTCGCACCTCGTCGGTGGCCAGGACGCAGCCGAAGACCTGGCGCAGGAAGTCTTCCTGCGGATCTACCGGGCACGCGAGTCCTATCGCCCGACGGCGAAGTTCTCCACCTGGCTGTTCCGCATCGCCAACAACCTGGCCTACAACGCCCGTCGGACACTGGGTCGGCGTAAGGAAGTCACGATCACGGCGGACGATTCGGGCCCACTGGGTCCGCGGCCGGCCGAGCAGTTGCTCGCCGACCAATCCGCGCTGCTGCCCTCACGTCAATTCGTCACCCGCGAGATGCGGGACCAGGTCCAGGAAGCCATCGAATCGCTCAATGACCGCCAGCGGCTGGCCGTCCTGTTGCACAAGTTCGAAGGCATGAGCTACGCGGACATCGGGTTGTCGATGGACCTGACGCCGCAGGCGGTCAAGAGCCTGCTGTCACGGGCCCGCGAGAACCTGAAACTCCACCTCAAGAAGTACGTCTCCAACTGACCCGCTCTGACCCACCCCGCATGAATCCTGACGATCACCCCCTGCCGCACGACGAGCCGCACGACGAGTCGACCCGGATCGACCCCTTGCCGGTCAGCAGCGGAGACGGTCCGTCGCCTCAAGCGGCCGATGAGACGTTGGCGGAATTGCCAGCCGGCGACTTGAAAGAGCGGACCGGTGAGACGACTGCCGAATTTGGTCCCGGCTGGAAATCCAATCTGGTCGCCTATCTCGACGGCGAGTTGAGCGAACCGGACATGCACGAGCTCGACGAGGTGTTGCTGCAGGATCCCGCCGCGCGGGCCAGCGTCGAGCAGCTGCGACAGACCTGGGACCTGCTGGACGTTCTGCCGCGACCGTCGGTCACCGAGGAATTCTCGGCCCAGACCCTGGCGACGATCCAGGCGATCCAGGATGAAGATCCGCCGGCCCCGCCGGCGTGGACCGGCCGCATCCTGGCAGTCGGCCTCTGGATTGTGCTGCTGTCTGTCTCATCGGCCGCCGGCGTGTTCGTGGCCGATCGGTGGCAACCCGATCCCACCGACCACCTGATCCGACAGCTCTCGGTCGTCGAACGACTGGAGGTCTATCGCGACATTGGCGATGTCGACTTCCTCGTCGCACTCGCCGACACCGAACGATTCCCCCGCACCGACAGCCTCGAGTTGTCCCCGCTGGTACCAATCCCCGAGACGGCCGAAGGCCGCTGGACCTACGTGGCCAAGCTGCCCTCCGACCGACGGAGACGATTGAAGAAGAATCTCGAGGACTTCGACAACCTGGCCGGTCCCAGGCGGTCGAAACTGGAGCAGCTCGACCAGCAGGTCACCGAAAAAGAGACGCTGGCCAAAATCGCCATCGACTTTCACGACTGGACCAAGACGCTCCAGCCCTGGCAGCGGGACGAGCTCCGCAAGCAGCGTGCCGGTGCGTCGAGCAAGGTCGAACTCGTCGTGAAATACCTCGACGAGCAGAAGAAGCGAGACGACGACCGGGCAGCGGGCTGGCCACTGGCTTTCGGCAACCGAATAAGCCCGGTTCTCGACAATGCGGACTTCACGAGGGTCATCAATGTGATCGCCGACCGGTTGTCGCCGATGATGAAGCAGCAGTTGTTGAACAACGACCAAGTCAACGGAACCGCGTGGGCTGTGCGCGTCGTCGAGCTGTCGACCTCATCGGGCCGTCCTCGTTCCGGAGACCGTCCTCCCTCACCCGCCGGACGACCCCGGGAACAATGGCCCAATCCGGAATTGGGACGAGCGATTGTCGAGGTGATCTCCGATGGGTCGGTCCGTGAGTGGCTGAACGAGGTCCCGCACGGGGAACCCGCCAGGGCCCGCTTGGCCACCCTCATGATCCGCAGCCTCTGGACCGAGGGACGACGCGAGTTGAAACGAAACGAGCCGACGAGTCGCGAACTCGAGGAGTTGTTTGTCGAACTCTCGCGGGAGGAGCAGGACGATTTGATGACGTTGCCGACGTCGGAGTATCGTGAACGGCTGAAACGGATTCACCACAGGCAAACGAACCCGGAAGGCATCGCTCACCAGAGGCAACGACTGCTCCGCCTGATCGGACGTCTCCTGCCGCGTCGTGGTCGACGAAATGGAAACGGGACGAACAAGCGGGACTTGCCCTCTCGCGATCAACGCCTGGAACGACCGCCATTCCGTTCCCCGGCTACTGCCCCCCCTGGCGATACTCGTTGACCACCTTCCCCCGCACGCCGTGGTGTTTCAGGGAGATCGACGGCCGCCCCCCGGATCGGCTCACCCGCACGCTCAGGAAACCGCCCCGAACCCTGTGAAACGGCTGGATGGCCGGATCGCGACCTGGTGATCCGCCGGCGTGCTGGTTGCTGGCCGGTCCGCAGGAAAACTCGCGGAGCCCGGTCAGCGGATCGACCGAGAGGTACTGCCAGTGCCGGTCGCCGCAGCAGACAAAGAAGTTCTTGAGCTTGTGCTGTTTCGTCCAGTTGCGGAATTCGTTCCCCTCGGTCGCGAACGCCGCGTTGGAGTGGTTGTCGTTCTTGCCCCTGGAACGATCCGGACCGACGATCGGCGTGGGGCTGATCAGCACGCGAAAGCTGGCATCGCTGGCCAGGATCGTCCGCTTCAGCCACGCCATCTGCTCGGCGCCCCAGATCGTCTTCCCCGGCCCGTCGGGCATCGTGTTGGAAGACCTGTACAACCGACCCTCGACCATCCAGATCTGCAGGTCCCGTCCCCAGCGGACCGTTCGGTAGGTCAACTTCCCCATTGGAACCTGCTCGCGATAGATCGCAAATCCCTGCTTGAAGGTCAGTGGCAGCATCCACGGCGACATCTTCGTCGGCCAGCCGTCGTCGACCCAGCTGTCGTGATCGTCGACTTCCCAGTACCCGGGAACATGACGATGAAAGGCGACGTGCCGGGGCAGCGAGTACATGCGGTGCCAGTGAAAACGGGCCAGCCCAACGGTCCTCGCACGGGGCGCCTCGCTGTCCAGATAGACCGTGTCACCGGTCGCGACGATGAACTGGGGCTTCAGCCGGGCCATCGCCGGGTAGATGTGGTAACCATCCGGGTTGTCCAGATCCCAGTAGGACTGCCCGGTGACCACCGTGAAAGTGACATCCTGCGGCGTTTCGGCGACCGCCGGGGTGCTGAAGGTGCCACCGGTGGTCGCCGAAACACGTGCCTCGGACGTCTCCCGGGCCTCGACGGTCACCTGGTAACTTACAGCGGGCTTCAGCCCGTCGATCGTGAACTGGTGGACGTAGTCGTGTTCGGGCACGACCGCCACCCAGTCGGTCGTTTTTCCACCGGACCGGTCACCAGCAGGTTTCCAGTGCAATCGCACCTCTCCGACCGCTCCGGCGATCTCGCCCTGCCGACTCCCCAGGGGCACCGGTGAACGAACATACTTCCTGACCCGGGGTGTCCGTTTCTTCGGTTCGCGGTGACCCGTCCGGTTCCGTTCAGGCACGGCGGTGACGCGGGTCCAGACGATCGCCCCGGTGTGGGTCACTTCGCCCACGCGGAAACCCATCCCCAGGTGAACATCTGCAGCCGGGGTCGAACCGGCAAGGCATAACCACGCGAGAGCCATCAGCAGGATACGGAGAGAATGCGACATGAGTGGCGTGTCCGGATCGGTCGAAAGTGATTTCCTCAGACGACGACACCCGGCCCTGCAAGCAGGACCGGGTGTCGTGAACGGGACGCCTTTTTCGGTTCGGACTCAGACGTTCTTGAGTCCGACGTTGATGTAGGCGTGCACGTGCGGGGCACCGCGGAAGTAGGAGACCCAGGTCGGGCCTTCCAGCCGCCACACGTCCCAGACCTTGTCGTTGTCCAGGTCCGCGGCGGTGTAGAAGGCCATGTTGAGCGTCTTGAGACCACCACCGGCCTCGAGCACTTTCATGGCTTCCTGGATGTCTTCCTTGCGGTAGGGGTTGAGCACGGTCTTGATCGTCGCCAGCACCAGTTGCTGCTGGTCCTTGGACAATTCGCTGACCTTGATCCCCTGGAAGCTGCCCTTCTTGCCCTTGAGCAGCACGGCGGTTTCCTTCGGCTCCTTGCCGACGCTGGCCGCCTTGGCCTGCTTGGCATCGAGCGACTTGAACACCTTGTCGGCCGCCTGCGTCTGGTAGTAGTAGAGTTGCTTCTTGGGGTTGGAGAGACCGTGTCCGTAGACAATCGGTCCACCGAAGGCCGCTCCCTCGACGCTGTTGCCGTCGGCCCGCAGCGTCAGGTGCCGACCGGTCAGCTCGAACTCGAACCCGCCCTTGCCCGGCTGACCGAACAACGCGATGTGGTACTCCTTGAAGCCGCCGTTGTCGTCTTCCATCTGCTGCATTACGCGGTCGTAGCCATCTTCGCTCATCATGCCGCGGACGACCTTGTCGATCAGGACCCGCTGCTCGGCGGTGAAGAAATCGTCGCCAATCGTCGGCTTGGTGATGGCCCAGTTGGCGCTGATCTTCTTGCGGAGCGGATGATCGAACCCGAAGGCGACCATCTTCTTCTGAGCATCGGAGAGCGATCCGTAGAGCTTCGCCGCGGTGGTCTCGGCGGCACTTTTGGCCGTCGGAGCTGCTACCGCCGAGCTGGTCAGCGAGCCGGCACCGACAGCCAGCGCGGCACCACCAATGGTGCGGACGAAGTCGCGTCGCGACAGTTCACTGCAATCCGAGCAATTGTGCGTGTGTTCGTGTGCCATCGTCAGGTCCCCTGGAAACTGGGTTGGGTGTTCACTCTGGAAGATGTAGACACCGGACAGACTACCGGTGTCATTCCCAGCGGGCAACAACAAAGGGATTGGCGGCGAAACGTCGCGCGTGGCATCCACGGTGCGGGAGTGGTTAGAGTACGGCTCGAGACACATTCCCGAGAGAGTTCCACCGATGACCGATCGATCCCGTTGTTTTCGCACCATCCTGTTGTCCCTTTCGGCCGCAGCGTTGTTGGCGATCGCCTCGCGACTTCCCGCCCAGAACGCCAATCCGTTCCCGGGCACCAAACCCCTGACTCTCACCAAGCCGCTGGACGTGGTGATGGTCGCGGGAATCGACCGATTCGCACTTCGAGCGCTGGCCGGTTCAGCTGCCGAACGCCCGGCAAAATGGAAACCGGACTTCTCGGATCATCAGGCTTACGCCAAGAGCGTCGCGGGCAACCGGTCTCGGTTCCGGACGATCATCGGAGCCGTCGATCCCCGCACCGACTCCCCGCAAATCCACCTGATCGCCACTCTCAAACGTCCCTCCCGCGTGGGCGGCACCAAGAGCTGGTCGGCTCACCTGGCCCGCTGGGACGTGCTCGACGGCGTCACCGCCCGGGGGCTGGTGCTGGTCCCCTCGACCCCACCGGTGGCCAACGTGATTGCCCTGCCCGATGCCGACTGGACACCCGAGCAGTTTGCCGGGCTGTCGGCGGGCGTGGCTCCGCAGGAACAGCTGGCCAGGCGACTGGTCGAAAACGGCTGCCGGGTGATCGTGCCGACGCTGATCAGCCGCGATTCCGAGTTCTCCGGCGACCCGCGTGTCCGCTACACCAACCAGCCGCACCGTGAGTTCATCCACCGGATGGCCTTCGAACTGGGTCGACACGTGATCGGTTACGAGGTCCAGAAAGTGCAGGCGGCCATCGATGCCCTGGGGCCGATCGGGAAGACGTCGCTGCCGCTGGGAGTGATTGGCATCGGAGAAGGCGGCCTGCTGGCCTTGCACTCGGCCGCCGTCGACACGCGAATCGCCGCCACGATGATCAGCGGGTACTTTGACCAGAGGAACGAGGTGTGGCGCGAACCGATCTACCGCAACGTCTGGAGCCAGTTGACCGAGTTCGGAGATGCCGAACTGGCCGGACTGATCGCTCCGCGAACGCTGGTGATCGAAGCCTGCCGGGCTCCCCAGGTTTCCGGCCCCCCGGCGCCCGGCAAGGGCCGCAGCGGAGGAGCGGCACCTGGAGGAATCGAGAACTGCACGCTGGGTCAGGTCCGCGCCGAGTTCGACCGCGCCGCGGCGATCTACGCCCGTCTGAAGATTGCCGACCGCGCGACCCTGGTCGCCTCGGGTGAGGGCGACGGATCGGCCGGCACGCCCACGGCACTCGGTGCCTTCCTCAAGGGGCTCGGACGGCCCGGCCAGTTGGCCCCCTCGGGCCCGAAACCGACCACCGACGGCCCCCTGCCCGATGCCCGACGCCGGCAGGGGCAGCAGGTCGGCGAACTGGTCGCCTTCACACAGACCCTGCTCCGACGCTGTGCCAAACTGCGGGACAAGCTCTGGAGAGGGGCCAATCGCACAAACCTCAAGACCTGGGCCGACAGCGTCGAGACGTACCGCGACATGGTCTACGACGAGTTGATCGGGCGATTGCCAAAGCCGACGGTGCCCCTCAACGTCCGCACCCGGCAGGTGCTCGACACGCCGGCCTACCGCGGCTGGGAAACCACCATCGATGTCTACCCCGACGTGATCGCCGGGGGAATCCTGTTGATGCCCAAGGACATCAAGCCGGGTGAGAAACGGCCGGTGGTCGTCTGCCAGCACGGGCTGGAAGGGGTCCCGATGGACACGATCAGCGGCAAGGGGACCTCCGGGTATGGCCCCTACAAGGCGTTCGCGTCACGGCTTGCCGAACGAGGATTCATCACCTACGCCCCCCAGAATCCCTACCGCGGCGGCGACCGGTTCCGCACGCTCCAGCGCAAGAGCAACCCGATGAAACGATCCCTGTTCAGTTACATCATCCCCCAGCACGAACGGACTCTCGAGTGGCTCTCGACCCTGCCGCAGGTCGACCCCAAGCGGATCGCCTTCTACGGCCTCTCCTACGGTGGCAAGACCGCCGTGCGGGTGCCGCCGATGGTCAAGCAGTACGCGCTGTCGATCTGCTCGGCTGACTTCAACGAATGGGTCGTCAAGAACGCCAGCAGCGAGGACGGCTACAGCTACATGTTCACCGGCGAGTACGAGATCTTCGAGTGGAACATGGGGCACGTGGCCAATTACGCGGAACTGGCCAACCTGATGACGCCACGACCGTTCATGGTCGAGAGAGGTCACCACGACGGCGTGGCACCCGACGAATGGGTTGGCTGGGAGTTCGCCAGGGTGAAACGACACTACGACCTGATCGGGATCGGCGAGCGGGCCGAGATGGAGGTCTTCGTCGGACCGCACACGATCAACGGCAAGGGGACGTTCGACTTCCTGCACCGGCACCTGAACTGGGCGAAGAAGCGGTAGCCCGCCGCTAAACCAGGTCCTCCCCGGCGTGGATTCTCAGGTAGCTCGCATAACGCGACTCGTGGATCAACTCGGTCTCCACGGCCCGCTTCACCGCGCAACCCTCTTCATGGGTGTGCGAGCAGTCGGGAAAGTGGCACAAGGCGACAAACGGCCGGAACTCGACGAAAAACCCCTCGATCTCCTCGGGGATCAGGTCCCAGAGAGCCAGTTGGCGGATGCCGGGCGTGTCGACGACATAGCCTCCGCCGTCGAGTTCGATCAGCTCGGTGCGTCGGGTGACATGGCGTCCCTTTCCGGTGGATGAGCTGATTTCACCGGTCAACAGCCTCAACCCCGGCTGGATCGAGTTGAGCAATGACGACTTTCCGACACCGCTTTGTCCGGCAAAGACCGTCTCGCGATCGGCCAGGAGCTGTCTCAATCGGGAAATCCCCGCCCCGGTCTCGGCACTGGTCAACACCACCTCGTAGCCCAGCCGGGCGTAAAGCCCCGTCCAGCCGACCAGCTCGACCGGATCGAGCAGGTCGATCTTGTTGATACACAGAACCGCCGCGATCTCCCCCTGCTCGGCACTGACCAGGAACCTGTCGACCAGGACAGGCTTGAGATCGTCAGCGGGGACGACGACCATGAGTTGATCGACGTTGGAGACGATCACGTGGGCACGATGCCGGCTGCTGCGAGACAGCACCCCGTGACGCGGCTCGACACGCTCGATCACCCCCGTCTCCGCATCGACATCTCCGACCAGGACCCGATCACCGGTGACGACAGCGTTCCGCTGGTCACGGGCCAGCGAGCGGACGACCTGGCGAACGGTGCACTCCAGCTTGCGGCCATCGTCGAGTTGGACGCGGGACATCTGTCCGATCGCGCTGAGCACCCGTCCGGCGTGGCAGGTCGACAGATCGACATCGATCTGCAGGCCCCCCTCTTCGGTCTCGGCGGCAATCACGGTGCGGTACCGGGAGGTGTCCCCCTTGCCCGAGACCCGTTCGCCGGCAGCGATATCCTCGATCCGCTCCGGATCCGTACGCGCCTGCTGGGTCAAGTTCCCCCGTCGAGCCCGCTTGCCCCGGTTCTTCTTCAGGGCCACACGGACCTTCCGCTTGCGGTTGCTCTTTTTCTTGCCCAAACCTCAAGCCTCGACGCAATGTGTCATTGGCCAATCTAGCGCCGGGGTGAGTCGGGGTCAAATTGCCGGGCAAATTCGTCCGGGACGACCGCTGACCAATCGAAGCCGTTGACCCGCCTGCGCGGGCACCTACAATAACAGCCGAGGGGGGGCCGGAGAGGGCCGAGTGGTCGCCGCGTGGAGGGGTCTTTGGGCCTAGGCCGAAACGAGCCAGCCACGTGGAGGAAAGTCCGGGCTCCGCAGGACACGGTGGTGGGTAACGCCCACCGTCCGCAAGGATAGGGAAAGTGCCACAGAGAGCAGACCGCCGATCGGGGACCCTCCGGGGTCCCAGGAGGCAAGGGTGAAACGGTGCGGTAAGAGCGCACCAGCAGGCCGGGAGACCGGCTTGGCTTGGTAAACCCCACCGGGAGCAAGATCAAACAGGGGGCCTTGTCGGGCTGGTCCGGCCCGCCGTGACCCCCGGGTCGATCGCTTGAGGCGACGGGCAACCGCCGTCCCAGAGAAATGACCACTCTCGACAGAACCCGGCTTACAGGCCCTTCTCCGCCCCCCCTCGTTTCTTCGCCCGGTTGCACCTCTGGCCGGTCCCAACGCAAATCGGCGTTTCCTCTTGCCTCGTCGACCAAGTGGCTGCTATCAACCGCTGGACCCCCGAGCCACGCGGTGGAAATTCGCTGATGCCTCGCCCTCACCTGGCCACATTCTCACCCGTGCTGGCCACGCTGGCGCTGAGCATCACCCTGACGGTGCTGGGAGGATGCCACGTCGGGGATTTCTCAGCGTCGATCGACAGTGACACGCGATTGCCCGAATTCGAGTTCTCGGCGATCCCCGACCAGTGGGAACCGAACGTCGATCAAGGTGGTGCGTCGCACGGTGAAACCGACGGCCAGGCGGACGGCGCCGAATAACCGGCCCAGCCGTTCTCAGTGGGACACCCGCGGCTGTTCCCCTGGCAGTTGTTCACTTTCGACGACTCCGGTTGAATTGACGCTCCCGACCGGCCCACTACAATCAAACGGCTCATGTCTTGAGCCGCTCATCCGGAGTGGCAACTCGAGAACCTTCGGAACAGACCTGCACCGGCTCGAGGGCGACTCCGGACGCCACAGGATGTGTCAGCAGGATCACCGGCGGAACGTACTGACCGACGAAATCTGGCCCGTGAGGAAGAGCGGGACGAGGAAGCCACCCCGGGGGGATCATCTGGCCAGGGTCGGCCGGTACAACCGGGGCGGAATCCCACGGAGTGTTTCATGCGGCTGACTGAATTTGTCGTTCCCGAGTCGATCGTCACCGATCTCGACGCGAGCACCAAGGACGAGGCCATCCGTGGCATGGTCGAGAGTCTTTCCTCGGCCGGGCGGATCCCCGTTGAGGACAGCGACGTGATCATCTCGGCGATCCTCAAGCGAGAAGAGCTCGGATCGACCGGAATCGGCAACGGTGTCGCCGTCCCGCACACAAAGCACGCCGCCGTCGATCAACTGACTGCCACCGTGGCACTCTCCACTCGGGGTGTTGACTTCGCCAGCCTCGATGGCGAAGCTGTGCATATCCTGTTCTTGTTGATTTCGCCGCCCGATCTCCCAGGCGACCACTTGCGTGGGCTGGAGAGTATTTCCCGGCACCTGCGGAACCCGAACTTCTGCAACTTCCTCCGGCAGGCACAGACCTCCACGGAAGTTGTCGAACTGCTCGAGGAAGCCGACAACAACCAATTGGAATAGCCACTCGTTTCCCGACAGCCTCCGGTCGTGACATGGTCCGGCCGGGGGGATCCTGCCGGGCGTATCTTGCCGTCGCAAACACCCTCATTCGAATTCTTCTCCACCGCGACGGTTCCTCATCGGACAACCAGAAAACCATCACCAACCGTCGCCGGACTCAGTTTCCGGGGACGTCGAGCGACTTGAGGTCTTTCCCAACCACTCGAACCACCAGACCGCTCACAGAAGCCGATGACTTACACCGCTCAAAAAACCGTCCGGGTCGGTCTCGAACAGGGCCTGCACATGGTGCCCTGCTCGCTGATCGTGCGGACGGCCGAGCGATTTTCCTGTGAGATCCAGATCCAGAAAGAGGATCGATCGGCCGATGCCAAGACGATGCTCGACCTGCTGACGCTTTCGGCCGAGAACGGCAGCGTGCTGGTACTCGAGGCCCGTGGGGCAGAAGCTGGAGAGGCCGTCAAGGCGCTCGCAAGACTCTTCGAGTCCAACTTCGACGACCCGGCCTCCGGCTCGCAACCGGCCACCGGGTCGGATCGCTAGCTCCCGGGAAAGTCGGTGCCGGCATGCAGGTCAAGCGCGGGATCGCCGTCTCTCCCGGTGTCGTCACCGGTGAAGTGGTCGTGCTGGGGACCGAGGAATTCCGCATCCCGCAACGGTTCGTCTCGATCGACGCCGTCGAAACCGAGCTCGGACGATTCCGCAGCACGCTCGATACGGTCTGGGAAGAAATCAAGGAAAACGAACGACTGGCTCGCGAACAGCTCGGTGACCAGTTCGGAGCGATCTTCGGGGCCCACCTGCAGATGGCTCGCGATCCCAAGCTGATCGCCGAGATCGAGGGATTGATCAGCGAAAAGAGCCTCTCACCCGAATACGCCTCGAGCCGGGTGCTCAGACGATTCGCTCGTGATCTCCAGAACCTCGGCAACCAGTACCACGCCGAGCGGGCCGTCGACATCTTCGATCTCGAAAAGAGAATCCTCAGGCACCTGCTCGGTGAACGTCGTGAGGAACTGTTGCACCTGAGGGCACCGGTGATCGTGCTGGCCCACAACCTGACACCCAGCGAAACCGCCAACCTCGACCGTGAGTTCGTGATGGGTTTCGCCACCGAGGTGGGGGGACACACCAGTCACACCGCGATCCTGGCCGGCGCGTTGGAAATCCCCGCCGTCGTCGGCCTCGGACATTTTCTCTCGGATGTCTCCGGCGGCGAGATGGTCATCATCGACGGGAACCACGGTGAGGTGATTCTCGAACCCGACGACGAGACCCTGGCAAAATACCGCGATCTCGAAATACGGGTCCACTCGGTCACCGAACGACTCGCTTCGCTGAAGACTCTGCCGGCCGAAACGATCGACGGAGAATCGATCACGTTGCTGGGGAACATCGAGTTTCCCGAAGAGGCGGAGGTCTGCCGTGAGCGAGGCTCCAAGGGAATCGGACTGTACCGGACCGAGTTCCTTTATCTCGAGCGAAACCAGATTCCCAGCGAGGAAGATCACTACGAAGCCTATCGCAAGGTGATCGCCGCCGCCCCCGATCACCCCGTGACGATCCGGACGCTGGATGTCGGAGCCGACAAGGTGCCCGAGACGATCGGAGAACTGGCCCCCGACGTGGTCAACCCCCAACTCGGACTCCGCAGCATCCGACTCTCACTCCACAACATCCCACTGTTCAAGACGCAACTGAGAGCCATCCTCCGGGCGGCTGTCGATGGCGACGTGCGGGTGATGTTCCCGCTCGTCAGCAACCTGATGGAACTTCGGCAGGCCCGCATGATCCTCGGAGATGTCATGGATGACCTCGAAGAACAGCAGGTGCCATTCCGTCGAGACGTCCAGGTTGGTATCATGGTTGAAGTGCCCGCAGCGGTGATGCTGGCCGAGGAATTCGCCCGCGAGGTCGATTTCTTCTCGATCGGC
>DLVV01000424.1:104075-104202 GCA_003445035.1 Planctomycetaceae bacterium
CGAGGTCGATTTTTTCTCGATCGGCACAAACGACCTGATCCAGTATACGCTGGCGGTCGACCGGGCGGACCCGAGCGTCGCCAACCTTTACCGGTCCGGTGATCCCTCGATCCTCCGCCTGATCCGC
>DLVV01000425.1:0-4297 GCA_003445035.1 Planctomycetaceae bacterium
GAAAAGGAATTCGGTTTTCCCCAGGGTGATCTGGCCGCTGATCGCGCCCGCGAGTTTGGCTTCGAACTCCACAAGACCATCCCCGAAGCCCTCCGCTGCGGCGGCAAGCGGCTGGCCGTCGATGGCGTGGTGGTGATCGCCGAACACGGTGAGTACCCGTCAAATGCCAAGGGCCAGAAACTCTATCCCCGAGCCGAGTTCTTCTCACAGATCGTCAACGTCTTCCGCAACGACGGCCGCTCGGTTCCGATCTTCAACGACAAGCACCTTTCCTACAGTTTCGAACAGGCCAGCGGGATGGTGGCGGCGAGCCGAGAGTTGAACTTCCCGATGCTGGCCGGATCGAGCCTGCCGGTGACGTGGCGGATGCCGGAGATGGAGATTCCCTACGGGGCCGAGATCGAGGAGGCGGTGGTCATCTGTGGCAGCAGTTCACTCGATTCCTCCGGCTTCCATGCCCTGGAAGCCCTGCAGTGCCTGGTCGAACGCCGGAAAGGTGGCGAGACCGGGATTCGCCGTGTGCAGACCCTCTCCGGGGACGCCGTCTGGAATGCTCTCAAACACAAGAAATGGTCCCCCGACCTGATGGCACGGGCACTTTCACGAGCGGACGTGATCAAGGGAATCACGCTGGTCGATGCACGAACCCAGGACCTGGCTGCCCCTGGTGTCCTGAAATCGATCGTCCCCAAACCCCAGGCGGTGCTGTTTGAATACCGCGACGGCCTGGAGGCCACCCTGTTGTTGCTCGACGGGGCTGTCGGGAACTTCACCGCCGCAGTACGCCTCGATCGGCGAGACCAGGTGCTCTCAACCAAGTTCCTGCTCCCCCCCGAACCCAACGTCGCCTACTCGGCCTGCCTGGCGCACCACATCGAAGACATGATCGTCACTGGCCGGCCCGGTTATCCGGTCGAACGAACCCTGCTGGTCAGCGGCCTGCTCGAAGCCGCCCACGACTCGCGAGCTGACGGCGGCCGACGGCTTCGAACACCACAACTGGACGTCGCCTACACCGCCCCCAGGGCCTCTCAGCACTGCCGCAACTAGGAGGCGGAGCCGTCACCAACCGCCGAGGGCAGCCCGTCCTCAAAACTGGGATACTGCAACGGCACACCCAGCTGGTTTTTCATCCGCAGGTTCCGGCACCGCTTGCCCAGGCCGTCGATCCGTGACCCACCACGCTGGGCATCGAACGTCGGTGACGGTGCTCCGAACAACTCGGCCAACCGCCCGAAGTACTCTTCGCGTCTCACCGGATGGTCATCACAGACCAGCCAGGTCCCGCCCTGTTCGACCGTTGACACCGCCACAACCGCGCGGGCCGCGTCGTCAACGTGGATCAGGTTCAACCACGCATCGGGGCGACCGCCCAAGGGCGTCCCTGCCAACAGTGTCTCGCGTCGAGAAATCAAGCGGCCGGGCCCATAGAGCCCTGCCAGTCTCATCACCCGACCGCGGTCGCCAAACCGGCTCCTCACGAGCGATTCCGACTCGACCAGCACCCGTCCGTTCTCCCGGGACGGATCGGTCACCGAGTCCTCGTCCACCCATTGCCCGTCGGCCTGGCCGTAAACGCCGGTGCTGGAGACAAACACGAAGCGATCAACTCGGTCTTCCAGCACGTCGATCACATTCTGAAGACCGTCCAGAGAAACCTCGCGGGTCGTCTGTGAGGTCCTTTCGCGATCGCGTCCGACGGCGAACAGCACCACGTCGGCCGAGGGCAATGCGGCCAGCGATTCGGGATCGGTCACGTCCCCGACACAGGCCGCCAGTCCCGACCGCTGCAGGTCCCGGGCCCGTTCGTCCGAGCGGGTCAACGCGGCCACGTCCCAGCCACAGTCCTGCCACGACCGGGCCACACGGCGACCCAGGTACCCACAGCCGACCACCAGTCCGCGGCACCGCCCCTGGCCCTGGCTCACCTCGCCGGCCGCCAACTCGCCCTCATATCTCTTCCTCTTCTTCTTCGATCAACTCCGCGACCGACATTCCCCCAATCCCCTGTGTGCCGCCCATGCCACGAACGTCGGTGCTCTCGAACCGGCTCTTGAGTCGCTCCGATACCCCCTTGGCCCAGAACACGCCCTCGATTCGTTCAATCGCAGTCTGACCTCGCGAATCTCGAACCTCGATCTCACCGAAACCGAAAAGCAGGAACCGCCTCAGCAGGCAGGGCCAACTGTGGATGAACGTCTTGGCGCCCTTCTGAATGGTCCGGTCCTTTTGCTGGAAGTTCTCGTGTTCCAGGAAATTGCCCTGCTGAGCGACGGTCCAACGATCGTCGAGCTGCTGCCAGATGCTGGAGAAGAGCATCGTGACGCCAAGCACCAGCGAAACAAGGATCGGGACCCCCCAACCGAGCGCAACATCCACTCCCTCCAGGAGCCCCTGCGCCTTGTTGAGAATCTCGACTTCTCCCATCTGCTCGTACAACAACACGCTGAGAATGAAAATGACGATACTGGTCAGCAGAAATCCTGCGGCCACCCGGCCAAACTGAATCCCCATCACCAGGATCGTCAGACAAAGAACCACGATCCAGACCCACTCGAGACCGTGAATGACCGACTGAGTCAACTGGTAGTCTTCATTTGTCTGCAGGTGGTTGTACAACGCGCAAGCACCAACCAACCAACCGACCCAGATCATGTGGATCGCGGTCACGAGATTCGGTTGAGAGAAGAACTCAAGCCGGTTGCTGTCGTTCTTGTCAACGACGAAGGCGAGTTGTTTGCGAGCGAGAAACCTGACGGGGATCGGCAAGAAAACCACGATGAGATAGCGGTAGAAGTTCTTGATGACAGTGAAGAACATCTTCTTCATCTTGCCACCGGTGTAGGTGGCCGCCTTGCCAGCCCCGTCGGTGATGCCGTCCCACAACCCGTCATCCTCGGGCCCGATGCCGGCCGGCTGCAGGGGGTCTTCCCTGTCGGAATCTCCAGCCAGGGGAATTTGGCCGTCACTCATGACTTTCGCCTCCAGTTGACTGTCATCGAACCCAGAATCTACCGTCTGGTCGAAAGGCATTCCAGCAAGTCACCGCAAATTGGCCTCGAACGGATTTCAGCGGCTCGCCTGCCGTATTTCCTCTCGATCACTGTGTGCCTTGATTTTCTGTCGCTTGTCGTACAATCGCCGCCCCCGTGCCATCGCCAGGCCAATCTTCACCCGTCCACGAACAAAGTGAACGGTCAAAGGCACCAGGGTCAGTCCCTGCTGGGTGGCGGTTTCGGCGAATTTCTTCAGTTGTTTCTTGTGAACCAGCAGCTTGCGACGGCGGTCCGGCTCGTGATTCATCACGTTGGCCTGAGGGTATTCGGCGATCCGTGCGCCCATCAACCAGAGCTCTCCGTCAGTCACCCTCGCATAGGCTTCGTCGATCGATACCTTCCCGTCGCGGATGCTTTTCACCTCGCTCCCGGTCAGCACCACTCCACACTCGAGTTCCTCGAGCACGTCGTAGGTGTGCCGAGCCTTGCGATTGCGGGTGATGATCTTCGGTCCGGAGTCGGCTCCACTCGATCGATCCTGTGTTTTCTTTTTCTTCGCCATGGGCGAGAGAATCTTACACCGCAATGACATCAAAGGAAGGGATCGTGAAATCCGGAATCGACGCCGCACGGGATCTGGTCCGCACCTCGATCTAGACGGCCCCAGCCAACTGGACCAATAACCTCTCGACCAGCAGGTGATCCGGCAGCCGCCCGGCGTCGTCGGCCCCCTTCAGCCCCTTGTCGACAGCCAGCAACCGTCCCAGAATCTGCTCGGCCGCGTCCCGCCCGATCCGCCGCATGTACCGGTTCGACTCGTCGATTTCCTTGTAGAACACGCCGGCATCCTTGAGAGCCTCATTGAGCCCCTTGCCCTGGCGAGCCATCTCGGTGGCACGAGCCAGGCGTCGGTAGACATAGACCACCCCGCCCATCAGCTTCGGCAGCGGTTCGCCCGACTCGTACAGACGTCCGAATTCCACAAGCGCCTGCCCGGTCCGACCGCGACGCAGCGCCGACAGCATGTCGAACGTCGACTGCACCTGCCATCCCCCAACAAGCGATCGCACGACCTCGACATCGATCCTGTCCGCCGACGAGCACGAGGCCAGCTTGGCCAGCTCCGACTCGAGCTGCGACAGCCGGGACCCGACCAGTTCAATCAGCAGGGCCGCCGCATCGCGTGTCAGTTCGATGCCGTGCTGTTCCTTGGCCGTCGCTCCCAGCCACCTGGCCAGCGGCGCGCCCTCCAGTTCGGTGCACTCGACCACCGCGCCCGATTTCGCAACCGCCTTGGCCAG
>DLVV01000425.1:4666-25954 GCA_003445035.1 Planctomycetaceae bacterium
CCGGACCGGTTACGTAGTCCTCCAACGCCGGCCGGTTCTTCTTGATGAACTCGTCAGCGCGTTCCACGAACACCACTCGCTGCGAGGCGAACATCGAGACCGTCGCCAGTTCGTCGTGGACGTCCCGCCACTGAACCTCGTCGCCATTGCGGCGCGACAGGCCCTCGTCGGCATCGTCTCCGAAGATGGCCCCGGCGATCGCCGCCGCACTCTGTCGGACCAGAAACTGCTCGCCACCGACCAGCACCACGACCGGAGGCACCCCCTGGGCGTCGACCACTCCCACGAACTCGGTAGCGTGCTTTCGCATTGACCCCTCTTCCTGACAGCCACTACAGTGCCCGGCCGCGCCGGGGCGGACACATTACATCAGACGTTCGGCTCCCATGACAACCGAATTCCCTGTCATCGTCGAACCTCCCGAGTACACCTGCCCAGGGCACTCGCACCCGATCTCGCGATCGATCCACCTTTCGCGGCTGGCTGCCTTCTACCCAGCCTGCCGGGAGTGCCCGCACCGTGACGACACCGGCGGCCTGGCCGGAAGGACGATCGACCGGTTGGTCCGGACCCGTCGCCGGGTGGCCCGGGCCACCCTGTTCACCGCCGAGGGCGTGCGAGGAGTCCACCGCAACGAGCTGACTCGAACAGATGCCGATCGCCTGGTGGCAGCCCTGGCCTGGCTGTGCTGGCGCGATCGACCCCGGACCCTCGTTCCCGATCTCCAAAGCGCACCCGGACCGGTCGTCGTCGTCGGCCACGACATGCGGCCGGCCGCCCGGGACCTACTCGCCGGAGTGCTGTCGGCCCTGGTGCGTTCAGGATGCCGGGCCGTGGAAGTCGGTCCGGTTTCCGACGCCTGCTTCCGCTTCGCCGTCAATCACCTGGAAGCCGACGCGGGCATTCGGGTCACCGGGGACGGTCACCCCTCGTGGTGGATCGGACTCGACGCCGTCGCGGCCGGTGGCCGACCGTTGTCCCGTGGAGCCGGGCTGGACGCGTGGGAAACGGCCGCCGGAAGCCGACATCCCCGGCCGACTCGCCAGGCCGGCAGCCGTCGATCATTCCAGGCCACCGAGGTCTACCAGGCCACCTTGAAGCGACACCTGCTCGCGTCGAGGCCCCTGGAAATCGGGCTGTCCGCACCCGAGGGGCCGGAACGACACTCGCTGAGCCAACTGCTCGAACCGCTCCCCTGGACACTCCACCAGGTTGATGCGCCCGCGACGGACAACCCGCGGCGGATCTCCGGACAGGCCGGGCCCGATGCCTTCGACGTGGGGCTGGCCTGGAGCAACGACCGGGACGGCACCCTGTTTTATGACGAGACCGGTGCCCCGATCGACCCGACCGCATTGTTCATGCTGTTGGCCAAAGGAATCCTGCCCGACCACCCGGGAAAACCCGTCGTGCTGGCACAACGTCATCCCGACGAACTCACCTCGACGATTCGCCAACTCGGAGGACGCCCACGGTCGTTCTCGGGCACATCCCGCGCCGAAACCTGGCAGGCCCTCCGAGACCACGAAGCCGTGATCGGGATCGACGACGAGGGCAATGCCTGGTGCGGAGAATCCGCACCCACCCAGGATCGTCTGCTGATCATCGCCCACCTGCTGCGGATTCTGGATCGGCACGACCGCCCCCTGTCCCAATTGCTCGCCCGTAACGACTGACACGCGATTCGATGCCATGACCCAACCAGACCAGCTCGGCCCCGGCGGTTGGATCGCCGACCGGATGCACCACATCGATGCGTCAGGCATTCGCCGCATCTTCGACCTCGCTGCGGGGCTGGACCAAACGGTCGACCTCAGTATCGGACAACCTCACTTTTCAACGCCCAAACCGATCCGCCTCGCCCTGGCCGACGCAGTCGAAAACGGACACAACGGCTACAGCCCCTCACCGGGCATCCCCCCCCTCCGCGGGGCCCTGCAACAGAGAATCGACTCGTGCCACCACCACGACAACCGTCGCGTGATGGTCACCAGTGGCACCAGCGGAGGACTGGTGCTGGCACTGTGCTGCCTGGTCGAACCGGGTGACGAAGTCATCCTCTTCGACCCCGGCTTCATGATGTACCAGCACCTGGTCACCCTGGCCGGTGGCACCGCCGTCACCGTCGATACCTACCCCAGCTTCAGCGTTGATGTCGACCGTGTCGCTGCCGCGATCACTGGCCGCACCAAGGTCATCGTCTACAACTCACCGGGCAACCCCACGGGGGCCATGGACGACCCCGGCACGATAGACGCGCTGGCCCGACTGGCCGAAAAACACAACATCGCGTTGATCAGCGACGAGATCTACAGCCAGTTCTGTTACGACCAGCCATTTCATTCGCCGGCATCGACGAACCCGGCAACGCTGGTGATCGACGGGTTCAGCAAGTCCCACTCGATGACCGGCTGGCGACTCGGTTTCGCCCACGGACCCGAGGAGATCATCGAGCAGATGATCAAGTTGCAGCAGTTCACCTTCGTCTGCGCCCCTCACCCCGTGCAGTGGGCCGGACTGGCCGCATTGGATGTCGACATCAGCGAACACGTCGACGACTACCGCAGGAAACGGGATCGCCTGGTCGAACGACTCTCGGGACACTTCGAGATCGGCGGAGGGGCCGGTGCCTTTTACCTGTTCCTGGCGCCACCGGGTGGGAACGGAACGGACTTCGTGCACCGGGCGATCGATCGCGGACTGCTGATTGTCCCGGGTTCGGTCTTCAGCGGCAGCGACTCTCACATCCGCGTGTCGTTCGCCGTCGATGACCCGACACTGGAGGCGGGAGCGGACCTGTTGATCGAGTTGGCTCAGCAGAGCTAACGCTCCTGCTCCACCCGCACTCGCACGCGGAGCAGCCTCAAGCGGGCGACCGGCTGGCCGGCCGGCAACAACCGGGCGTCCAGGCCGAGAAACCCCTCGAGCACCCCGGGAACGTCCGAATCAACCAGCGCCTGTCCGTTGAGCCTTACGATGACATGGCTGTTTCGGACGAACAGTTCGAGCCGATCCCACCCAAGTGGACTTCGTGGAGGCGTGCGTTTCGGACCGGAGACGGCCATTCGCGAACCACGGTGATAGAGTTGGCAGAAGCGGCTGGGAGCGAATTCCAGTTGAAGCCCGTCGAACCGCCCACTGGCCGGACCACCGATCAACAGGGAGCCCGTGGTGGTGTCGGCCGAGAGTCGCGCTCGCAGGCGAAAGTTCTTCAACGGTGCCGACTTGTCCCAGAATCCGCTCGCCCCGGCGCGGGCGGGGGTCTCGAGCCGGATGTCCCCACCGGAAATGACCCACAGAGAACGACCGAGATCCTCCAGGTCGTCACCACTGTGCTGCACAAAACTCAGTTTCGCCCTGTCGCGGAACAACGGCGTGAACCGGGTCCGCTTGAGCAACTTGTCCAAACCACCCAGGGCGATCTTGCCCTTGGGAGTCAGCTTCAGCGGCTTTTCCGCCTCGCCGGTGTTCTCCGAGGAGATCTGTTCGAGCAATCCCGAGGCGTTTTTGAGCCGGGCCATTTCGCCGGGGTCTCCCCGAATGGATCCGACGGCGTGTCCCAACAACTGCCGGGCCTCGGCCAGTCTCCCGGCATTGATGGCCGGAACGAACGCTCGCAACGCCTCCTCGCTGATCTCGTGCCGCACGGCGGAATCCAATTCCTTGAGGTTGAGCACCTTGAAGGACATCAACGTGTTACCGACCAGATCGATCTGGAACCGCTGTCTCCACGCCCGGACGACCTCCAGGGCCACCGCTGTCTGACGGGCCCGCAACGCGGTCTGGTGAGCCAACTCGAAAAGGGCGTGGGCCCGAGCCGAATCGGCCGTCTCGCGAGCCTGCTCGATGATGTCCATGGCCAGCCGAGAACGCGCCACCGGCGTGCGCGCCTGCGACAACAACGGGCGGAAGACATCACGAACGTCGGCAGACGCCGCGGTACGATCGGCATCCGGCGGAACAGCTTCTCCCCGGGATGTCACCCGTGGTGGCCGCACGTCAAGCAGCAACAGCCCCTCGTTGAACAACTCGTCGTTCTCGGCCGAGGCGGCCCGGATCCGGAACCGCCACGCCCGGGCATGTGGTTTCTGCGGAGCCCACGAGAATATCCCGGTTGTGGGATTGATCGAGGCCCCGGCGGGAACCTGGCCCTGGAGACTGAAGCGAACCTCGCCGGGAGGATCGTCGAGATCGTCGGCACGGACTCGCAGTCGCAAACGCTGGCCGACCCGCATCGACAGCGACGGGATCGACCGCAACCGGGGCGGCTGATCCACTTCGGCCACGCTCACCACGAGCGTCGACTCAACCCGCTGACGCTCCGGGTCAATCACTTCAGAGTCGTAGGCCGTCGCCCGCACGGTGACCCGAAATTCCCCCGGCCCCTGGGCCTCCGTCGGAGTCCAGGTCAAACGGCCGGTGCGTCGGTCAACGGCCATTCCCCTGGGGGCATCATTGCCCAGCGTGTACTCGATGAGATTGGCCGGACGGTCGGGGTCGGTCGCCGCCAACCGGATCTCCAGTTCCTGCAACTCGTCGATCTCGTGCCGTCCCGGAGATTCCAGGTGCGGCGGACGGTCGATCTCGCGGACTCGCAGGACCGCCTCGGCCACCGCTTGCCAGTTGGCCGCGGCTCCTGGACGGCTCTCGACAACAACCGTGTGTCGCCCCGGCCCCTGGCTCTCGTCCGGAGTCCACTTCAACCGACCACGACGATCGACCGACACACCGTCGGGACCGCCGGGACGAACACGGAACTCCCGGTTCGGGTTCTGCCGTTGCCCGGCCAACGGGTGCGAGGGGCCCAGCAGGTCCTGTTCGAAGGGCTGCTGCTCGTCAATCGACTGCTCCGGGTACTTGACGACACTGGGCGGGTCAACGGGCTGGCCAACGGTCGCGACCGGTGGGTCGGCCTGGGGACGACCGGGTGTGGAAAACATCCGCCAGGCCGTCACCAGCACCACCACCGCGATCGCCACGCCGGCGACGGGTGCGTACCGGCGGACGGGGGAGGCCCCGGTTGCCGGCATGTCGGCTGTCTCAACCGAACCCGACGGTCTCACCGACTCGAGAAACTGGCCGAGGCTGGCTCCGGCAACCTGGGTGGATTGCTCGGCGGCGTCGGTCAATGTCAGTGACGTGGCCGGTTCAACCGACGGAGTCTTCTCGACCTCGAATCTTGACGGAGGTTCGGCGAACCGAGCCAGGGCCTCCACGACCTCTTGCGGATCCTGGAACCGTTCGGCGACATCTCGTCGCAGCATGCGGGTGACAACGGAATCGAGATCCTCGGGAATGCCGGGGTCGAGTGACCTCGCGGCGGGGGCCTCGAGCGTGGTGCGAACCATCAACGTCTGGAACGGGTTCTCACCCTGGAACGGAGGGGACCCGACCAGGAAACGGAACAGCGTGCACCCCAGGCTGTAGATGTCGCCACGGATGTCGACCGCCTTTGTGTCCCAGGCCTGTTCGGGCGACATGTAGTCGGGCGTCCCCATCATCTGCCCGGTCTTGGTCAGACTGCCCTCGTCCTTTTCGGATCCGGCAAAGCGGGCCAGGCCCAAGTCGAGAATCTTCACCTGTGGCCGGTCGTCGGTGGTCCAGGTCAACATCAGGTTCGACGGTTTCAGGTCGCGGTGAACCAACCCCAGCTGATGAGCCGCCGCAAGCCCCAGGGCCGCCTGCCGGATGAACTCGCACGCCTCCCCGACTCCCAGGCGACCACGACGGTCGGCCACCGAACCGAGGTCGGCTCCGTCGACATACTCCATCACCAGGAAGTGGCTGTCCCCGTCGCTCTCGGCATCAATGGCCCGCACGACGTTGGGGTGATCGATCGCCGCAACAGCCTGGATCTCCTGCTGGAACCGGGCCACGTGCTTGGAGCTCTTGACCAGTTGCCTGGCCATCACCTTCACGGCGACCACGCGACCGAGCATCACGTGTTCGGCCTTGAAGACCGTTCCCATGCCACCTCGTCCAAGCAGGTCCAGCAGGCGGTAGTTGCCCAGTTGGAAATCATCGCGTCCGGAGAGCAGTCTCTGAACCTGCCAGCCGGTCAGTTGGCCCCGCCTGACCAACTTTCGACCGAGCGGTTCGGCCTGCACGACATCGCGAACCGGATCGATTTCGGCGTGCAGCGCTTCGAGGTCATCTCGCGTCAGCAAGTTGCTGCGTTCGAGACGATCGAGAAACTGGCCGAGGTCAATCGCGGGCATGGCCGGGTCACCGCTTCAGGGGAGTCATCGGCACGCGGACCGGTCGCCCGGCATCCACGTCCTCCTCCGCCGGCCCGCCCGCCAGCATCGGTCGGCTTTCAGAGTAATGCGCTTCAAGCAGAAGCCGCAAGACGGAAAACCGGGCCGTCCGCCTTCGGTTCGACGTGTCCAGCAAACGCCGAAGAATCCGGCAACACTCCAGGCTACAGGCCGTACTTCGCCTGCCCCGAACGGGTCGACTTGTTCAGGCGATTGTGACAGTGCAGCCCCTCGAGCACGAACTCGGCAACACTGGCCCGAGCGGATTGGCGCGTCGAATCGTCGCCAATCGACTCATCGAGTTCGGGATCCAGGTGAACCAGGAGCTCGTCGAGTTGACCCACAAAATCCGGGATCGCCTTGAGCCGCTCCAGAAATTCGCCGGCCGGCACATCATCGCCGACGGCGACCGGTTCGCCGGTCTCAAAATGTTCGACGACATCGCGGAACTGGCGAGTCTTCAACCCGGCGTCGAAAACATTTCGCACCGCCTCCTCAGCCAACCGGGCCACCAACCCGTCTTCCTCACCCGGCTCCTCCGTCATGTTCAACTCCATCTTCCCCCGAGAACTCGCCCTCAGGGCGACCAGGTCACTGACCCTCACCACGGCCGCGGCCTGGCCAAGCACCGCCGCCCTCCGTTCGGCGTTCGAGATGGCGTTCTCCATGTTGGCAATCGACATCCGCACGCTGACACCCGACTGCTGGTTGACGTGTGGACTGCTGCGAGCCAGCCGCGCAATCTCCTCGACCACCTCCTTGATCCAACCCGGCACGATCACGCTGACCGCCCCCTCACGCTCCACCCACGCATTCTCCTCGGTGATCCTGACTCCGATCTCACGAGTCAACGGATAGTGGGTGCGGATCACACTGCCAATCCGGTCCTTCAGGGGAGTCACCAACCGGCCCCGGTTGGTGTAGTCCTCGGGATTGGCACTGAAGACCATGCACAGGTCCAATTCCAGCCGGAGGGGAAACCCGCGGATCTGCACGTCACGTTCCTCGAGGACGTTGAACAGACCCACCTGGATCTTGGGGCTCAGGTCCGGGAGCTCGTTCATACAGAAGATGCCGCGGTGGCTCCTGGGCACCAGGCCGAAGTGCAGAACGTCTTCGCTGGAGAGATGCTGGCCCTCGGCGTGCTTGATCAGGTCGATCTCGCCAATCAAATCCGCAATCGTCACATCCGGGGTGGCCAGTTTCTCGTTGTACCGGTCCTCCCGACCGATCCATTCCACCGGACACCCGTCACCCTCGGCCGTCACCCGCTCGCGGGCGAACTTCGAGAGAGGCTGCAGTGGATCATCATGCATCTCCGATCCCGCCACCACCGGAATCGTCTCATCGAGTAGTTCAACCAACAGTCTCAGCATCCGCGTTTTGCCCTGCCCCCTCAATCCGAGAAAGAGCATGTCGTGGCGGGAGAGCACGGCGTTCTGGACCTGCGGGATCACCGTCTGGTCGTAACCCAGGATTCCGGGAAACAACGGGCGGCCGTCAGCCAACCGTGCCAGCAAGTTGGCTCGCATCTCGTCTTTGACACTTCGGGACTGGTAACCGCTGGCTCGGAGTTCACCAAGATTGCGAGGGTAATCGGTCATTGCGGGGCCAGGCAGACGGGGGTCGGAGCAAAGAAATCCACTGACCCAGTCTAGCCACCGCCGGAGAGTCGAGAAACCAAACCGCCCGAGAGGACCTTGGCAGGCGTTTGACGGGCATCGTATGATCGGGTAACCGGCCCCCCCGACAAAACCCTGCCATGCCAATCCCTCCCGAAAACGATGCGACGTCGGAGTCCGCCGGGAACACGGGCGAATTCCACTCTGATGACGACACCGGCTTCTCGGTGAACTCGCCATCGAGCGATGTCAGCTCGGAGCAACCGTCGGCGTCCCCCGTGGATCCCGCCAATCTGGGGGGATCGACCTTGGGCGATTTCCATCTGCTGCGAATTCTCGGCAGCGGCGGCATGGCCAACGTCTACCTGGCCGAACAGATCTCCCTGAAGCGCAAGGTCGCCCTGAAGGTGCTCCGCCCCGACCTGCTGGCCGACGACACCTACCTCGAACGGTTCGCCCGCGAAGCCACCGCCGCGGCCGGTCTTAACCACAACAACATCGTCCAGGTCTTCAGTGTCGGCGAACAGGACGGGCTGCATTACATCGCCCAGGAATACGTCCAGGGCGTCAATCTCCGTGAGTTCCTCAACCGCAAGGGACCACCAGAGGCCACGGTCGCCGTCCACATCATTCGCCAGGTCGCCTTGGCCCTGACGGCCGCTGCCGAAGCGGGCATCGTGCACCGGGACATCAAGCCCGAGAACATCTTGCTGACCCGCCAGGGCGTGGTGAAAGTGACCGACTTCGGCCTGGCTCAACTCAACCGCGAAGCCGAGCCCACCAACCTCACGCTGACCCAGGTCGGCACCACGATGGGGACTCCCTTGTACATGAGTCCCGAACAGGTCAACGGGTCGCGAGTCGATCACCGCAGCGACATCTATTCCCTGGGCGTCACCTGCTACCACTTGCTGGCCGGCCGACCCCCGTTCCGGGGTGAGACGGCCATCAGTGTCGCGGTCCAGCACGTCAACAAGACCCCCGACCCCCTGGTCCAACAGCGGACCGACCTGCCCCGGCGGCTGTGCGAACTGGTCCATCGCATGATGGCCAAGCAACCCGACGACCGCCTCCCGGACGCCTCGACACTGCTTGAAGAACTCGACACCGTGCAGCGGAGACTCGGCAGCGGTCGCGGGGGAGCCGAGGCCGACTGGATCGACTACGAGCCTCCGACATCCGCCTGGTCAAGAGTGCTTGACCTGCTCCCGGAAATCGACTGGGGGCGTCAGCAGCGATGGCTGGTGTGGCCCGCCGCCTGCCTGCTGTCCGCGTTGGCCGCCGGAACTGTCTCGCTGCTGATCCGGCCATCCGGACCGCTCGAGTCCAATCCATCACTCGAGAGCCAGGTACCCCAGGAAGACGCCGTCGAAAAACAGTTCTTTTACGCCATGATGGTCAACAGCACCGAAGCCTGGCAGGCGGTGATCAATCGGCATCCCGACGAGACGCTGTTCGTCAACCGGGCCAAGCACCGCCTGGCGATGCACCACCTGAGAAGCCTGAGGATTGACGACGCGCGGCCGATCTTCGAAGAACTCATCCTGGCCGGAGAAACCGAGCCCGACCTGGTGGCCAGCGGCCTGGCGGGCCGGGCCGTCATTGCCAGCTACGACGGCCACTTCGAGGAGTCCCAGGACATCATTGCCGAGGACCTGCTTCCGCTCCGGGAATTCCTCAACGCCGAAATGGAACAGCTGATTCGAGACACGATCACCCGCAACCGCGAACAATCCGACCTGGCGATCCAGCAGGGGCTGGAAGATTTCTTTCGCAACGAGAGTCCGACAATCGATCCCGAGGCGAATTGACCGTTTGGCCGAACCGTCCGTATGATGACCGTCGGAGTCGATTGACCGGCGCGGCGAGCCGGCCGGTCCAACGGGAATCCCAGCCTTGGCTTACATCACCTCTCAACAGGGAAACGTCCCCTGGAACTTGCTTGAGCTCCATGGTGAGCGGACCGTCTTCGGACGGCATCCCAGCAGCCAGATCGTGCTCGACAACGAGGCCGTCAGTCGACATCACGCGCAGATCCTCGAAAGCCACGGACACTTCTTTCTCGAAGATCTCAAGAGTCGAAACGGAACGCTGGTCAACGGCCGCCCCGTCGACCAACCGACCGAACTGCGGGACAAGGACTCGATCACCCTGTGTGACTTCGAGTTTCATTTCCACGAGCAGGAACCCGACTCTCCGCCGGCGACCACATTCCATCGTCCGGAACCCGCCGAATCCGACACCGATTCCGATACCGACAACAGCCGTTACTTTGCTGTCGGCGTCGAACCGATCGACGACGCCTCCACCTCTTCCTCGATCGTCTCCAAGCTCAGCATGGTCTCGATCGGCCGCGAACAGGTCGTCGCCGATCCCGAGGCGAAGCTGCAGGCGGTGCTGGAGATCTCCAAGAGCCTCGGACAGGTACTCGAACTCGACGAAGTCCTCACGCGAGTGCTCGATGGACTCTTCGAGATCTTCCCACAGGCCGATGAGGGCTTCGTGCTGCTCAACGAGCCGAGTTCCACGACCCCGGTGATCCGGGCCACTCGCAGCCGGTCCGAATCCGGGGACCGTACCCCGTCGATCAGCCTGACAATCGTCCGTGAGGCCATGCAGAGCGGCGAGGCAATTCTCAGCGCCGACGTGATGGGAGACAACCGGTTTCTGGGCAGCCAGAGCATCGCGGGAATGCAACTGAGATCCATGATCTGTGCTCCGTTGATGGGACAGGATGGTCAGTCGCTGGGGGTCATTCAGTTGTCCAGCCGCGATGTGAGACTCCCGTTTGAAGAGAGTGATCTTGATGTGCTGATCGGCGTTGCCACCCAGGGGGCCCTGGCCATAGAAAACGCGGCTCTCCACGCCAAGGTTCTCAGACAACGCGACCTCGACCGGGAACTCGAGTTCGCCACCCAGGTCCAACTGGGGTTCCTGCCCAACAAGCGACCCGAGGCGGCGGGACTGGACTTCTGCGACTATTACGAAGCGGCCAATCGCGTGGGAGGCGACTACTTCGACTACGTCGAACTCCCCGGCGGCCGGGTCGCCGTCGCTATCGCCGACGTGGCCGGCAAGGGCATCCCCGCGGCTCTGCTGATGGCCCGCCTCTACTCGGCCACCCGCTACCACCTGCTCAGCCAGCCCGACCTCGGACTGGCACTCTCGGATCTCAATCGTGACATCTCCACCAGCGGACTCGGCCACCGTTTCATCACCTGCGTGTTGGCTGTGGTCGACCCGGCGGCAGGCCATGTCGCGGTGGCCAACGCCGGCCACCTGCCTCCGCTGATCCGTCACGCCGACGGTTCGATCACCGAGTTCATCTCACAACACCCGGGGATGCCCCTGGGAATCGTGCCCGACCAGGAATTCCGTCAACAGGAGCATCCCTTGACTCCCGGGGACACCTGGTTGATGTTCACCGACGGGATCACCGAGGCGATGAACGCCGACAGCGAGATCTTTGGTACCCAGCGGCTGAAGCAGAGCCTGTCCGGTGCCCCCGCGGAACTCGACGCGATGATCCTCAGCATCGTCAGCGATGTCGAAGCTCACTGCGGCGAGCGAGACCAGAGCGATGACATGTGCCTGACCGCGTTTCGCTGCATGGACTCGACCGCGTGAGCACTGATGTCCGTTCAATCCTGGGACCCGACGGCCAGATCGCCCGTCGCTTGGAGACCTACGAGACACGACCGCAGCAACTGGAGATGGCCGAGGCGGTGGCCGAAGCCATCCGACGAAACGAGCACCTGGTCGTGGAGGCCGGAACCGGGATCGGCAAGAGTTTCTCGTACCTGATCCCGGCGATCCTGGCCGTCGCCGGTGACCCGTCCGACAACGATCGTCCTCGTCGGATCGTCATCTCGACTCACACGATCGCACTGCAGGAACAGCTGATCACTCGCGATATCCCGTTTCTCAACGCGGTGCTGCCGGTCGAGTTCTCCGCCGTGTTGGCCAAGGGACGAAGCAACTACATCAGTCTCAGGCGCCTCGCTGGAGCCGTCGCGCGTGAGCAGGCGATGTTCAACCAGCCGGCCGAGGTCGAACAACTCGAATCCCTGGTGGACTGGTCGCTGAACACAACCGACGGCAGCCGCAGCGACCTCGGCTTCCGGCCCCTGCCAACCGTCTGGGACGAAGTCGTCAGCGACCGCAACAACTGTCTCCGCCGCAGTTGCCCGCAGCACGAAGAGTGCTTCTATTACCAGGCGCTGCGACGTGCGCAAAATGCCGACATCCTGATCGTCAACCACGCGCTGTTCTTCTCGGATCTCGCCGTTCGCCGTGCCGGAGGGCGACTGCTGCCCGACTACGACGTGGTGATCTTCGACGAGGCCCACACCGTCGAAGCCGTCGCCGCTGATCATCTCGGACTCACCGTCACCAGCGGTCAGCTCGATTTCGCACTCAACCGACTCTACAACGACCGCCAGAACCGCGGCCTGCTGGTGCATCACCAGCAGCGACGTCTCCAGAAACTTGCCCAGGACGCTCGCCTGGCCGCCGTGGACTTCTTCGAAACGATCCACGACTGGCAGCAGTCACAGAAATCGCCCAACGGCCGCGTCCGCGTCCCCCCATCGCTGCCCAACCCGCTCAGTGAACCGCTCAGACAACTCGCCGGCGACGTGATCGACATCGCCGGCCAGATCGAATCCGACGCCGAGCGAATCGAATTGACAGCGGCCGCCGAACGGGCCGGGGATCTCGCCGCAGCGGTCGACACCTGGATGTCGCACCAGGTCGATGATGCGGTCTACTGGATAGAGACCCAGCAGCACCGACAACACACCACCACCCGCCTGGCCTCCAGCCCCATCGACATCGCCCCGATTCTCAGGCAACTGCTCTTCGATCGGGTCCCCACGGCGATCCTGACCAGTGCCACGCTGGCTGTGGGACGGGACAACTTCGAGTTCAGTACCGGCCGCCTCGGCATCTCCGACGCGCGGCACGTGCGGCTGGGCAGCCCCTTCGATTACCAGTCGCAGTGTCGCCTGATCCTGCCGTCGAGAATGCCGGAACCCCAACAGACCGACGACTACACGAAAGCGTGTGCCGAGGCGATCCGCCGCCACGTGACGGCCAGCCACGGCGGAACCCTGGTGTTGTTCACCAGCTACTCCATGCTCAAGGGAACCGCCGCCGAAGTCTCCGACTGGTGTGAACAAAACGGCCGCACCCTGTTCTGCCAGGGTGGCGCGATGTCTCGCACGCTGATGCTCGAACGGTTCCGCCAGGAAACGGGAGCCGTACTGTTCGGAACCGAGAGTTTCTGGCAGGGAGTCGACCTGCCGGGCGAGGCGCTGGAAACGGTGATCATCACCCGACTGCCCTTCAGCGTCCCGGACCACCCGCTGCTGGAGGCCCGGCTGGAACGCATCCGGGCCCGCGGTGGTGACCCCTTCGTCGAATACCAACTGCCCGAAGCGGTGTTGAAGCTCAAGCAGGGATTCGGTCGGCTGATCCGTCGAGCTTCCGACAACGGCCGTGTCGTGATCCTGGATCCCCGAATTCGTACCAAGCCCTACGGTCGCGTGTTTCTCGAAAGCCTGCCCGATTGCCGGAGGGAGATCGAGGAAGACTGGGACGACGTGTGACCGCCGTCGCGAACGGGCCTAGCGACGAGACGGCAATTGGCTGATGTCCCGCACCGCAGCGGTGCCATCGTCGCGCGAACGGACCAGGTGCACGGCGATACGACTGCCGCCCGGATCGCCGTAGACCCAGATCTCGCTGATCACTCGCTTGGCCGCCAACCGGGAGACGCGACGCGGGGTGCCCATCGCAGCCATCAACTGCTTGCCGCTCATTCCCACACGGACCCCGGTCGGCATCGCCACTCGTCGTGGTGCGGCGGGCAGGTCTTTACGGACCTGAACCCACTTTTTCCCCTGCCTGGCATAACCCAGTTGCCCCAGTCGCTCGGCGACCTCGGGATCATCGGGTTTGAGACGATCGGCCTCCACCAGCATCGAAACGGCCGTGGACCGGTCGTTCTTCAACGACAGGACCAGGTCGGCAAGACGCAGACGCCCGGCCACGCCCTGGGTGAGCAACCGTTCGCGACGGATCCCCAGCCACCGATCAATTGCGAGGTCGGCATCGGTGGCCCGTTTCGCGGTGTGCAACCGGGCCACCAGGCGGTCCAACTCCGAACGACCCATCTCGGCCACCCGCTCCAGATCGGAATCGAGCGCCATTCGCTCGAACTGTGAAGCCTCGGCCGAGGCTTCGGGCACCTGCTGACGAATCAGCTCGGCCACCTTGTAACCGCTCGTCCCCGCCTCGCGGGCCTCGGCGATGATCAACCGGATCGCCAGGTCGGCATACAGCACACGGTGCAATCGACGCCGGTCGGCCTCGTCGGCCGCGTTGTAGATTGCCACTGGCTCTTCCCGGTAACGAACAGCCAGTGACCGCTCGGCCCTGTTCTTCGTGTCTTCAGCACCGGGCCACCCCCGAGCAATCCGGTCACGCATGGCCGCAAGTGCCGGGGGCTTGCCCCGGACGGACTTCAGTTCGACCCGCAAGGCCTCGTGCTCGACCGCCCGCTGCAACCGATTCCCGATGGCTCGTGTAACCACCATCCGGGCAACTTCGCGAAGCAATTTCGCGTCGCCAGCGGCCCGGCGACGCGCCAGGGCAACCCCCAGCCGATTGGCCTCCGACGCTTTCTCCTGCAACTCGACGTCCTTGTAGAATCGTCCTCGTCGCGATGACCAGTCAGCCAGTTGAAACCAGTCGGCCGGCTTGGCCTTCGGCCCGGTCGGGCGGCGGCGTTCAAACAGCTTCAAGTCATCGTCCTGCTTGGTGATCCGTTCGATCCGGAAATACAGCGTGCTCCCATCTCGCCGGATGCGACCAATCACCAGCACATTGACGTCTCGGGGACTGCGGCGTAACAACTTGGGCAAAGGCTGGGTCGACCGAAAATCGAGCCGGCAGTTGTGGAACCTCAACAGGGTCCGCCCTGTCACCGAGTATCGGCCCTCGATCGCCTGTCGCAGGCCCACCTGGGAAGGCCATTTCTTCCGGTCCTTGACGAAATCCTCGATCGATACCACCGCATCGACGGGAACCGGGCTCGACAGGGCAACGACCAGGGCCGAGACAAGTCTCAGGGGGTGGCTCATCGTGACGACTCCCGGACCAGTGCTCCGATCTTCGAACGCGTTTCCGGCGACCCGTCATCGGCTTGCCCCGGATTGGCCAGCCCATCGACGGCAATGCCGGCAGCGGCGGATTGCCGTTTGAGCACGGCGGCGATCTCTTCGTCACCAAAGATCGCGTGGGGCAGGAATCCCAATTGACCGTAACTGACAATGTCGGTCCAGAGAAATGCCGTGTCGGCCGACAACTCGATCCACCAGGTCTGGGTCCCCGGATCAAAACGGCACGCCTCGAGTTGACCGGCGAAGATCACCGGCCGCGGATCCTCGTCGCCGGGGTCATCCCAACCTGACAGGCGGACCAGCGCCGGCAACCGTCCCGACAATCGCACAGCCCGTTCCCCCACCGCGAACGGATACTCGGCTTCGAAGGCGTCCGGCAACCTGTTTTGACCACTCGCCCGGGCCTCGTCATCCAACCGTTCACCTGGCTGTTCGAGCACCGACTGCATGATGATCCAACGGCCGCGGTGGTCGCGCTGAAACTGTCGCCTCCAGGCTCCGTCGACACCACTCCGCTGCAATCGGTCGGCATCAGACAGGATGTCGACCAACGAGACACTGACCAGCCCGTTGGCTGCGGCTGCCTCGCGTCCACGCTGACGGATCAGATCGGCGGCCGAGTCCTTGCGGCCGAGCCGGTCGAGCACATCGGTGGCCTCCACGAGATCACGGGCGGCGGTGGAGAAATCACCGGCTTCAAGCGATTCGAGGCCGCTTCGCATCAGATCCCGGAGTCGGCTGGCGTCACTGGAGAGTTGCAGCTGCCCCAGGCTCCACCAACCGGTGACCCCCACCAACATCACCATGCACAGCGCGACCAGGCGGAAGGGCGTGACCCGTCGCCGACGTGGAGTGTGTGCCGGTTCGGCCTGGATCCCGCGTCGTGTCACCAGCGGTTCCTCGAGCTGGCGGCCGGCAGGAGGTTCGGCGGCTTCCGGCGGAGGGGGCTCTGAAACCGGCGGCGGTGTCGGCTGCGGCTTGCTCTCGGACGAGGGTCTGGCCGAAGTTGATCCGGAGGCCGGTCTCGCCCGACCAGGAGAATCGCCGACCGGTTTCGCACGTCCGGATCGCGCGGCCGGTCGAGATCGTGTGGTCGTGACGACTGGGTCGGCAGCGGATTCCGTCGGGTGATCAGCGGGGCCAGAACCCGGGTAACCATCCTGCGGCAGCAGGATTCCGATCTGCCCACAGGACGCACAGGCCAGGCGTTGAAACTGGTCGGTTCGGAGAACGTCAACGGCCTGGCCACAACCACAGACACGACGCACCGGCTGCCTGGACACCGCAACCTGGATCGAGCGGCCCCACTTGAACCAGCTTGGCATCCCGCCCACTCGCGTTCGGTTTACACCTTCCCGCGCGGCACGGCGCACCGCTGGCTTGGACCCGGGATCGGCGGTCTCAACCGATTATTCGCGAGAACCCCGCGACGGTCAATTCCCGGCCACTCCGTAACGGCCGATCAGGTGGCGTCGGGAATGTCGTCGCCGTGGTGATGTTCGTAGAAGTACCACCCGAGTTGGTCGCTGAGCCGCGAGAGGTACTCGCGTTTGAAGTTCGCCGGAGTGGTGTTGTAGGTCGAACGCGGAGCCAATCTCGGGTGACGAGCCCGGATGTCGCGTGTGTAGATCCGCTTTCCTCCACCATCGGGCAACATCTCGTAGACACTCAGCAGGCCCTCGGTCCGCCCTCTCAACAGGTTCTGGTTGTTCTTCTCGAAAAGGCTGTGCTGCTCGACTTCGATGTGAATCACGTACGTCACCCCGAGTGCCTCGCCGAGTTCAACCGGCGAATCCCAGTCGGGATGTTCGTCGAGCCAGGCCTGCACGCGTTCGTGATGAACGGAATTGACCTGGTGTTCACGCAACCGGAATGTGAGGTACTTGCCGACCTCCCGATCGACTTTGCCGAAATCGTGCTGGAGTTCCAACGGAGCCTCACAGAGCACCGCGACGGTGACCCCCTTGGCCGTCATGGACTTCCCGGTTCGGGATTCGAAATCCGGCTCGATCGACGGCGGACCGTGAATCAGCAGCCCGAGGAACAGGATCTGTTTCAGGCAGCCGGTCAGTGAAACAATGACCAGCACGGCCGCAGAAAGGTGGATCGAGACTCGTAGCAGGCGGCGAGTGGAGTGGGAACAGGTCATGGCCGGAAGTCCAATCCGCTGATCGGGTGGAGTTTGTCGGTCGGTTGAATCAGATGCCCGCACCGGGGAGGTGCGCGTGGAACTTGCGAGCAAGGTCCCCGGTGAGTTGGTCAAGGTGGCGACGGCTGAAGACGGTCCGGGACACCTCGCCGACAGGGACCGGCTGACGTCGGGGGTGTCTCTCGTCAAAGCTGCGATCGAAGACAGCCCGGGACACCTTCTTCCCCTCGATCGTTTCCACCTTATAGGCCGAGACCGTGCCCGCCGATCGGCCACGGTGCAGCCACGGGGTCTTGTCCTCGAGGTTCTCGAACCGCGCCAGTTCGATATGAATCACGTAGTCGACACCAAACTTCTCGGCCGCAGCCCCAACATCGTCACTGGTCCCCCGTTCGTCGATCCAGTCGATCACCTCGTTGGCCGGGATTGCCTGGATCGACTCACGAGTCAACCGGTCTGTGACCCCGGTGATGAGATCCGGTTCGAGCGTGGCGAGATCTCCGGAGAGATAGGAGGGAACCCGGGCAATGACGACAACGGTCTGGTCCGAGTCAACCAGGGTGACCCCCGTGGCCATCGTGAACGCCGCGGGCATCTTTGGGTTACCGAAGAGCATCTTGCCGGCCATCACTCCCAGGGAGCATCCCGAGCCGGCCACCGCCAGAACGACCAGCAGCACCAGCATCAGCGGCGACCCAGGCCATCGTGACCGGATCTTGATGGGATTGCGTGATGTCATCCGACCGTCACCTCGATCAACCAATTCAATACCGTCACCGCCGTCAACACGCCGACTCCCCAGGCCAGCCAACTGTCCGGGTCGCGGACCCCCACCAGTTCTCCTCGTGCCGCACTCCAGAACGACCATGGCAGCATCAGTCCACAGGCCACCGCCAGCAACAGCCCTCCGACGTTGGCCCGACTCGCCGAAAACCATTGGCCACGGACGAAATGGGCAAACGATGTGGTCATCCCGCAACTGGGGCAGGGAATCCCGAACATGGTCTGGAACGAGCAGGGTGGGAGCCCGAGTTGTTGGTGAGTGCCGAAACCGGCAGGATCAGGAGACAGCTTGACAGCGAGAGAGAACCCTCCTGCGAGGAACACACCCCAGGCGACCAGCAACAGCCTCGCGACCGTCTTGATCGGTCGTCCGTGTCCGGGCTGGTACCAGGCCATGAGCGAATTGATGCAGGAAGGGGCGGTTTGATAGTGTTTTGCCCCGGCAGCCGCAAGACCGGAACGTGGAGAGGTCGATGAAGAGCCATGACGTCGAAAGACATGCGGATGATCTGTTCCCGGCCCGATCGGGATGCTACAATTCCATCCGACTTGATCGGCCTGTGCCGTAGAACGACGACGTGGTTCTGTCTCTGGCTAAAGCTACTCTTAGAACTGAGGTGACACGATGGGAATCATGATTACCGAGAAGGCCGCGGCCGAGATGTCACGCGCCCTCGAAGAGAAAAGCCTGTCGGTCGAAGAACACGTTCTGCGAATCGGAGTGGACGGCGGTGGCTGCGGTGGTTTCCAGTACCGCCTGGCGTTCGATGACAAGGTCGACGAATCCGCCGACGATGTCTCGACCCAGCACGGGTTGAGAGTCGCCGTGGATCGCAAGAGCCTGTTGTTCCTCGACGGCACGACCATCGACTGGTACGACGGCCTGGAAAAGCGTGGGTTCACCTTCACCAACCCCAACGCAGAGCAGTCCTGCGGATGCGGGACCAGTTTTTCCTGCTGAGACCACGGCACGGAAGTTGTCGGCAGGCGACACGTCTCGGCCGGCTCTTCTCCCGAATACCGCGACGGGCCGGTCCTGACGTTATTGGGACACTCGACCGGCAACCGGTTTGTTCGAACGAACCACGGCCGTTCGGTTTCCCTGGGCGAGAGGAAAGAGAACCACGATGAAGTTCGAGGGACGAGTCGGCCTGGTGACCGGAGCTTCACGAGGCATTGGCCGCGCAACGGCGATCGCCATGGCCCGTGAAGGAGCCGACGTCGGGCTCAACTACCGCTCGCACACCGACGAAGCCCTGGAGGTGGTTGAGGAAGTCGAGCGGCTGGGACGAAAAGCCGTCCTGCTGCAGGCCGACGTGTCCGATCAGGAGGCTGTCGAGGCCATGGTGGCCCGAACAACCGACGAGTTGGGACGACTCGACCTGTTCGTTTCCAACGCGGCCTACAGCGACCGGGAACTGATGATCGACGCCGACATGGAGGGATTCCACAGGACCATCGACGTGTCCATGTGGGGTGCGTTTTACGGCATGCGGGCCTCGGCACAACAGATGGTGAAGCAGGGCGAAGGCGGTTCGATCGTCATCGTCAGCTCTCCTCACGCCGTTCTCGCCATCCCGATGTCGATGGCCTACAACATGTCCAAGGCCGCCATCGACCACATGGCCCGTACCGCCTCGATGGAACTGGCCCCTCACCGAATCCGCGTCAATATCGTCCATCCCGGCTGGATCGACACCCCCGGTGAACGGAAATTCTTCAGCGAAGAGCAGCTCGAGGAAGGGGCTGCCACCCTGCCGCTGAAGCGACTGGGAACACCCGAGGAGATCGCCGAAGGGATCGCGTTCATCCTCAGCGATCAGGCCAGTTACATGACCGGCGGCACAACGACCATCGACGGCGGCGTCGGACAGCCGTGGTGGTCGAATCGGGCCGAAGGCAAGCAATAGGTGACACCGCGAGGCGTTGTTTGACACCCCGCTCCGGGCGTCCGTAGAATCGGCTCCGCGGTTGCCTCCGCAGCCCCACTGCCCACACCGCCCAAAACCCAACGACTCAGACCAGGAGCTCGTCCCGATGAGTGGCGATGCGATTCAAAGCGTCCTTCAGGAAGACCGCCAGTTCCCGCCGCCGGAGGCCTTTTCGGCCGACGCTCACATCTCCAGCGAGGAGCAGTACCAGGAGATGTGGCAACGGGCCAAGGACGACCCGGACGGATTCTGGGGCGAGTTGGCCCGAGAGAACCTGGATTGGTTCGAGCCCTTCGAGCAGGTCTCCGAGGGAGACATGCCCGACACCAAGTGGTTCACCGGCGGCAAGCTCAATGTCACCCACAACTGTCTCGACCGGCATCTGGAGAACTGGCGGAAGAACAAGGCGGCGATCATCTGGGAAGGCGAACCCGGTGACACGCGGGTGCTCCGTTACCAGGACCTGCACCGTGAGGTCTGTCGCTTCGCCAACGTGCTGAAACAACTCGGGATCGAAACCGGCGACCGGGTCACGCTGTACATGCCAATGATCCCCGAACTGGCGATCGCGATGCTGGCGTGTGCCCGGATCGGCGCGGTGCACTCGATCATCTTCGGAGGTTTCAGTGCCGACGCAGTCGCCGAGAGAAACAACGACGCTCAGGCCAAGCTGGTCGTCACCGCCGACGCCGGCTGGCGACGTGGCAAGGAACTGCCGCTGAAGGAAGCCGTGGACAAGAGCCTCGAGAAGTCTCCCTCGGTCGAAAAGGTCGTGGTCGTGAGACGGACCGGTTACGAAGTCGAAATGGTGCCGGATCGGGATTACTGGTGGCACGAGTTGATGGAGGGGGCTTCGATCGAGTGTGAAGCCACTCCGCTGGATTCCGAACACCCGCTATTCATCCTTTACACCTCCGGCTCGACCGGAAAACCCAAAGGCGTACTCCACACCACCGCCGGCTACCTGCTGGGCACCACGATGACCTCCCGATGGGTCTTCGACCTCAAGGACGACGACACTTACTGGTGTACCGCCGACATCGGCTGGATCACCGGCCACAGCTACATCGTCTACGGGCCGCTGGCCAACGGTGCCACCACGGTGATGTACGAGGGGGCCCCCAACTGGCCCGACGAGGGCCGTTTCTGGCAGATCGTCCAGAAGTACGGGGTCTCGATCTTCTACACCGCTCCCACCGCGATCCGCGCTTTCATCAAGTGGGGTGACGACTGGCCCGGACAGGCCGATCTCTCGAGCCTTCGGCTGCTCGGCACGGTCGGCGAACCGATCAACCCCGAGGCGTGGATGTGGTACCACCGGGTGATCGGGGCCGAGAAGTGCCCGATCGTCGACACCTGGTG
>DLVV01000425.1:26279-49106 GCA_003445035.1 Planctomycetaceae bacterium
TGGTGGCAGACCGAAACCGGCGGAATCATGCTCAGTCCCCTGCCCGGCGTGACCGTCACCAAGCCGGGCAGCTGCACCAAGCCCCTGCCCGGCGTGGTGCCCGACATCGTGACCAAGGAGGGTGAGAGCCTGGCCGACAACCAGGGCGGGCTGCTGGTGCTGCAACAGCCCTGGCCGTCGATGCTCAGGACGCTCTACGGAGACCACGACCGATTCCTGGAGACCTATTTCAGTGAAGTCCCCGGATCGTACTTCGCCGGCGACGGGGCCCGGCGGGACGAGGACGGTTTCTACTGGATCATGGGCCGGGTCGACGACGTGCTGAACGTCGCGGGACACCGGTTGAGCACCATGGAGATCGAGAGCGCCCTGGTCTCGCATCCGCAGGTCGCCGAAGCGGCCGTCGTCGGCTTCCCGCACGACCTCAAGGGCGAGGGCATCTGCTGCTTCGTCACGACAACGGTCGACGACAATTCCGAGGAATTCAAGGCCGAGCTGATCGGTCACGTCCGCGAGCAAATCGGGGCCATCGCCACACCCGACCAGATCCGCTTTGCCGCGGCGGTGCCCAAGACGCGTAGTGGCAAAATCATGAGACGGTTGCTGCGAGACATTGCTGCCGGTCGTGAAAACATCGGTGACACGACCACGCTCGAAGACTACGCGGTCCTGGCCAAGCTCCGTGAAGAAGACGAGTGATCGTCAACTGCCTCGGGGATTCCCCCAAGAACCTGAACTGACGCGATCTTGCCTCCGGTAAGCCGCCTTCGACGTGAAGCAACACCCACTCAAACAGCTCTTTGATTATTCAGCGTTCCTGATAATCGGGACAGTTGTTGCATTCCTGTGGGCCAACCTGGACGCCGACTCGTACACGTCGTTCGTCGATACGTCACTGTTTGCCGTCGCAGAGCATGTCGAAACCGGTGACGGGGAGCCGGATCACGCGGGCGGCCCGCACACGCCGCACACGATCAAGCAGATCGTCAACGACATCCTGATGTGCTTCTTTTTCGCACTGGCGGCCAAGGAGATCTGGGAATCCCTGCTGCCCGGCGGACACCTCTCCACACCACGCAAGGCGGGGATGCCGCTGGTGGCAACCGTCGGCGGGATGATCGGGCCGGCGGTGGTCTACTATGCGGGATGCCAGATCTGGGATCGACCCGACCTGGTCCGAGGCTGGGCGGTGCCATGTGCCACCGATATCGCCTTCAGTTACCTGATCGCTCGCTTTGTCTTCGGCACCGGACACCCCGCGATTCCGTTCCTGTTGCTGGTCGCTGTGGCCGATGATGCCGGCGGGCTGGTGATCCTGGCCACTGTCTACGCCAATGACAGCGGCAACCTGGTGGTCTTCTTCGCCTGCGTCGCGACCGCCGTCGGGCTGGGCCTGGTGCTGAATCGACTCGGCGTCAAATCATTCTGGCCCTACCTGGTCGTCCCCGGACTGCTCAGTTGGTACGGCTTCCATGTCGGAGGCCTGCACCCGGCACTGGCGCTCGTCCCGGTGATCCCCACCCTGCCCCACGCCAAGCGCGACATCGGATTGTTTCGGGACGAGGAAGGGGATCGCAAGGATACCCTCAACGCATTCGAACACTGGTGGCAGAATCCGGTCGAGTTGATCCTGGGAGCCTTCGGCCTGGTCAACGCCGGTGTGCCATTGGGAAGCGTCGGCGTGCCAACGGGACTGGTGCTGGCCGGCCTGTTTGTCGGCAAACCAATCGGCATCACACTGTTCGCGTTGTTCGGACGAGGCTGCGGATTGAAACTCCCCAAGGGGATGATCGTCCGAGACGTGGTGGTCGTCGGCACCGCCGCCGGGATCGGCTTCACCGTGGCACTGTTCGTCACCGGCGTGGCGTTCGACGAGCAACTGCTGACCGGAACGGCCCGAGATCTCATGCTCGAGACAAAAAATGCGGCCAGCATGGGCGCCCTGGCGTCATTCGCGGGAATGATCCTGACGGTGATCGTTGCCCGTTTGTTGAAGGTCGAGAAGACCAGCAACTGAGAGCGGCCGGCACGGCCCGCTACTCGTGACGCAACGCCTCGATCGGATCCAGGTGCGCCGCCCGCCGGGCGGGGTAGATTCCGAAGAGGATCCCGATGAAGACCGAGATCCCGAAGGCCAGGGCAATCGACCAGGGCAGCACGACCGGCGTGGCGTCGGCGACGATGTCGGGCAACCCCGCGGTGGCGGTCGGAAACACGTCCAGCAACAACTCTCGCAACTGCACCAGCAACCACGGGCAACCCAGCCCCGCCAGGATCCCCGCCAGGCCACCGATGGTCGTCAGCACGGTCACCTCCGTCAGGAACTGCCGGACGATATCCGACCGGGTGGCCCCCAGCGCGCGGCGGACACCGATCTCACGGGTCCGTTCGGTGATTGTCGCCAACATGATGTTCATGATCCCGATCCCGCCAACCAGCAGCGAAATGAACGCGATCAGGCCCATGAAGATCATGAACATCAGACGCGTGGCCCGAGCCTGTTCGAGCAGTTCCAGGGGTGTGATCACCGCGTAGTCGGGTTGGTCTGCGTCGTGCAACCGGTCCATCGTCTCCTCGATCGCCTTGGCCGTGGACACAACCTCATCAATCGAGTCGACCTGGAAGGTGATCTGGCTCAGCTCCACCTCCTGCCCACTGCGTTGTCCCACCGAGATCGTCAGCGTGCGATCCCCGATCCGACGCCAGAACGTCGTCACCGGGATGTAGACATCGGAGCCGAAGTCCTGCGAATCGAGCGACCCGGCGATCCCCGCCATCGGCAATCGCGCTTTCATCAACCCGACGACACGGTAAGGGATATCCCGGATGCGGATCGTCTGCCCGACCGGGTCCTCCAGGGGAAAGAACTTCTCGGCTGTCCCCGCTCCCAGCACGCAGACGTTGTCCTCGTTCTCGACGTCAATCGGCGACAGGAAGTGACCCCGCCTGACATCCAGATGCATCACACGTGCGTACTCGGACGTGCAACCGACCAGTCGCACCTGCATCGTCTTGTCGCGGTAATGCGCCTCGCGATACGCCTCGCGAATTCGCAACGCAAAACTCAGCGTGGGAATCGTGTCGATCAGCGTATCGTAGTCACGACGTTTGATTCCGTAGGGCGTCCAGAAGTCGGTGTCCTCGAGGTTGTCATCGGCGGGACGCTTCGAGAGCAGGATGATGTTGGTGACACCCAGGTCCTCGATCTGTTTCTGTGCCGACCGACTGATCCCCTCGCTGATGGCCAGCAGCCAGACGACGCTCGTGACACCGATGAAGATTCCCAGCAGCGTCAACAGCGAACGCAGCGGGTGCAACAGCAAGCTCTTGGCACCCTGTTGCAGCGTGCGCCAGAACATCAGGGGCCGGTCCGTGCCACGTCAGCGGCCTCCGGCGGCGCGTCCTTGCCGGGCTCGGGGATGTCCCTGGTCGAGTCTTCCCAGAGAAGTTCGGGATTCAAAGCCACCTGGTCGCCGACGGAGAGGCCCTTTTCGACAACGACAAAACTGTCGTTGTTGGGTCCCACTTCGACCTCTCTCAGCTGCCATGTCCGGTCATCCCGCTTGACCAGGCAATAGTACTTGCCATCGCGTTCGACGACCGACTGGATCGGTGCTTGCAGAACATTCAGCTTGGAATCCACAAAGATGTGCACCTTGGCCCGTTGGCCCGGCCGCAGCGACTTGGGAGGGTTCTTCACGCGGATCTTCGCCCCGTACTCGATCGGTGCGCCGTGCCAACGACGCGGAAACGGAAACGGGTTGACCTCGGCAAGTTCCCCCTCCAGGGGCAGGTCCGGGTCGATGTCCAGTACGATTCGCACCGTGTTGCCAACATCGATTCGGTTGAGTTTCGAATCATTGATCTTGGCGGCGATCCGCATCTGGGTGGGGTCGGGCAACCGCAACACCACCTGCCGCTGACGAATTTCCGCCCCCTCCTCGATCACCACGTTCTCACGCCGCTCGTAGTCGTTGGCATAGATCACCTGGCCCGCCTTCGGTGCCACGATGCGGCAGTTCGCCTTCTGTTGTGTCAAATCGGACAGCTTCTGCCGACTGAGATCCAACTTGCGTTCGACCGCAGTCAGGACCGCCCGCTGCTTGGCGATGTCGGCCTTGAACGCCGCGATGCTCTTCGCCCGGGTGTACTTCAGCAAGGCCTCGAGCTTGATCTGGGCCACCCGCACCGACTTGTTTGCGATCTCGACGTTCTCACGTTGGGTCTCCAGCTGCAGCCGCGACACGAAACCCTTGCGATACATCTTCTGCAGGTGCTCCAGCGTGTCGGTGTGACTCTTGACCAGCGAATTGGCCGTCAACAGATCCGCCTCGAATGTCTCCTTGTCGACCGGAAACGTGCCATCGACATATTCGTTGAGCGTCTGCACGGCCTTCTCGTGTTCGCTCTCGGCCTCGATCACCGCCGCATCGTCTGTGGCCACCAGGGTTTCCTGTTCGATCAACCGCTGCTTCACGGCTGTGTCGTCAAACTGGACCAGGAAATCGTCTTTCTTGACGATCGTCCCTTCGGCAACCACCTCGAGAATCCTCGTCCCCCTCGACCCCGGTGCGGCTTCGAGCTCGCAGACGATCTCAAGATTGTCCGAACTCTCAACGTCTCCGGTCTCGGTGACGAACGCCTCGAAGTCCGACTTCTCGACTTCGTGAATCATCACCAGGGACGAATCCCCCTCCTCGCCGGCCCCACCCATCCCACCAAGCTGATCGACCACCAGGTAACCGACCACCGCCAGGACCACGAGGGAGACCGAGAATTTCAGCCAGCTGCCCTGTTTGCGGCGCGACGACACCAACCGGTTCTCGACCGCTTCGTCCCCGGTGTTCCCAGGGAATCCGTCTGTGGGAATTTCGGACTGCAACAGGTTGTTCATCGGACTCGTCTCCGAACAGAGCATCCACCGCTCGCCGTACAACCGGACACTGGCTTTCGAGTTGCCCGCAAGCCCGTCATGCCACCGGCACACCGTTCCGTGGAAAAGTGGGCTCCACGTGCTCCAGCCACACATCGAAGATAAGCGGTCCACCGCCGGTTCACCACACCCAACGGCATCCACTCCGATTGGTCGGCCGGGAATCTCCAGGTGACCATAACCTGTAGTCGGCAAAACACGTCGCCGAGCATTATCAGTGTTGGCGAATGTCCGGCGGCAGTTCCTGTCCGGTGATCGACCGGAACAGCGACTCGGCCATCCCCCACCAGACCGTCTCGGGCTCGACCACCGGACACCCTCGCGACCGCGCCTCGGTCAACGCCTCCGAATCCTCACGTCCTGCCGCGACATCGGTCACCAGCATTGGCGGACGGAGAAAGGACGGGTTGAGTTGTCCTCGACCCGGCCCAAGCTCCAGCGCGGGATCGGCCAACACGACGACATCGACCAGCGTGTCGTAAAGATTCTGAACGGGGACATAGCGGGCGCCGGTGTCGGAAGCCAGTTGCTGGGCCGCCCGGTCGTTACCACCGGAAATGCTGACCAGCCCGTGGCGGCGGGAGGCCCCGAAGATCATCGTCCGGGCCAGTGGCCCGGTGCCGATCACCATCACGTTTCGACGGTCGAGCGGTCGGTCGCCTCCACCTATGGCCTCCTCCAGGGCCAGCAGGGCCGCTCGCCACAGGCAGCCGAATCCCTGCCACGCACCGTCCTTGTGCATCAGCAGGTCGACCGGCCCATCTTCGCCCAGTGCCTCTTCTCGTCGATCGGCCAGTTCGCCCAACTGGGCATCGCCGCCGGGTCGCCCCACCACGCCCTGGATCTTCAGCTTCTCGAACATCTGTTTCAGTCGTGACGTGTCCTGCCAGGCCAACGGCAACCAGCGAGCGTCCAGCCCCGCCGACTCGGCAGCCTGGTTGAAGACACCGACCATCGCGAGTGCTCCGTCGTCAAAACCGTCGACGGCGATGAACCGGGTCGACCCACTGATCGATCGCCAGCGGTGAATCTCATCGAGGTCCCCTACCGTCGGCTGCCCCTCGTAGGCCTCCATCCCGTGCTCGAGGGCAGCGTAAATCCAGGGGGACCCATACTTGCGGCCCAGCAGGGAGAAGGTCAGCCCGCACGGCCCCAGGCCCATCCCGACCACCGGCAGATCACGCTTCTGGCTAACCGTCGAGAGCAACGGCCAGGCCGCCTCGAGCGTCGGGGTCGGCCAGGTGAACTTGACCACGTCGGCATCGGCCGCCTGCGCCTTCTCGAACACCTCGTCGATCTCCGACCGGGTCGATCCCAGCGGGGAGTACAGACTGGTGTAGGCAACCACCCGTCGGGTTTTTCCGTAGCGGGGCACCTTGCTGGCGATGTCGAGATCGAGCTCGATCCAATCGGGCTCGGCCACGATCGCCTGTCGAAGCAACTGCAGCCGATCCTCCTCGTTGCCGGTCCACTTCCCCCCGTCCTGCGACCGACGACAGGTGATCAGGATCGGCTTGTCGACGGCATCGAGCAGGTCAGCGATGTCGGGCGATTTGACCAGATGGTCCAGACACAGCTCGATCAGGTCCCCTTGCCGCGACGCGTTGAGCAGGTCAGCCCTGGCCAAACGCCGTGACTCCGGCGTAACCGAAATGCAGATCATCGTTTCAACCCGTCCCCGTCACCAGAACCGTTCGTGATCCAGTCAGCCGTTCAGTCGGCAACACTCTGCTTGAGGATCTCGTCATAGATCGTCCGAGCCTTGTCGTAGGCCGCCTTGGCCGCCGGCTGTTCGCCGTCCCGGATCCGCCCCTTCTTCTGGTTCCAGCAGACATCGACCGCCTTGCGACACCAGCGGGCGCTCCGCCGACTGGCCCGGATCGGCTTCTCGTCGACCTCGACAAACACCGGGTTGGTGTGCACCGAAGGGAAGATCCTCACCGCAACCCAGCTGGAATGTTCCAACTCGATCTCGAACGACAGGGATCTCGTCTTGCCGTCAGCCTGGATTTCCTTTCGCGCCACCGGGTACCCGTTGACGATCACTTCCACGGGTACCTTGCGACTGTCTCCGATCCGGGATCGCTCGACGTGCCAGTAGGGTTTCTGGTCGAGGCGTCGGCCGCGGATCGACTCGGTCACGTCGGTCGGTTTCGGCTCCAGTCGCGCGGCAACATCAAACCGGACCTTGACCTCTCCGGGCCTGTTGAGATCCAGTTGGCTGATGGCCTTGTCCGACCCCGGCTCACCGACGGCCACATCGTCAACCCGGAAGTCGAAAATGTGTGACCGGCCGTCACCGCAGTAACTGCGGCCGTCACGGACACCGGCAATCCAGTTGTCGAAGGTCAGCGGTTGATCCTTGTCGAGTTTCACGTAGATCCGTCCCAGGCCGACCTTGTCGCCGTAGATGCACGGGAAATCGGTCTCACCACTGATCCGCGAACGGAACCCACAATTGAGCGTGTGGTACCAGATGTTGAGTTCCCAGACACTGGGGGTGTCGACGGCGGAGATGAAATGGCAGACATCGTGGGCGACGGTCACGATGAACTCGTTGGCTCCGATCCCGTCGAACGGTGGCATCGCGTAGTCGGGCAGCTTGTCGGCTGCCCGTCCCTTCCAACCAGTCGGCACGCGGCGATAGTTGACGAACTGCCGCTTACCCTCGGGCGTGTAGTCGGGCAGAGCCAGTCCCCAGCCACTGTGGCTGTAACCGACCACGCCCCCCTGCTGCTTGCCCCAGTCGAGCACCGGCAAGGTCCAACTGGGCCATTCCTCGATCAACTTCGTTCCCGGATAATCGTCCTCCGAAAGTCGCAGCAGGCAGAGGTGTCCGGCGTGTGAACTGGGGAACCCACTGACCTCGACGTCGTACCGCATCAGGTACTGAGGCCGCGACAGTGCCGAGGTGCGACCCTCGAAGTACTGCTTCTGCGAATACCAGCAGGGCCCCCACGAGAGCACACAGCCAACGTTGAGATCTTCGCCGAGAATGTGTCGCATCATGTCGGCTGGTTTGACGCCTTCGGTGGGGCTGTCGTAATGCGCACAACCGGCGGCGTGGACGTGGTGGTCACCGGAGAACCAGTGACGGGTGGCCGGATGGGTCCACCGGGTCAACCGGAAGTCGGCCTTGTGACTGACAACACCACCGGGGACCACCAGCTTGCGAGTCTGCACCACATACTCAGGACCCCGTGAGACCTCGACGCTGTATTCGCCTGGAGGCAAGTGCACGCTTTCGCCGTGGGCGCGGTAGATCTGGTTGTGGAAAAAGAAGTCCGGGGCCAGGCGACGGGCGGGGTTGGGATAGATGCGGCCGTGTCGATCGCGGATCACGAAGGCCGCGGTGGTCGGCTTTCCATCGATGTCGTGGACCCCCAACGACACCTCCACAGCCGGCACGCAGGCGAACAACAACGCCACCTCGCTGCGGAACCCCAGATCCTGGGTGCCTTGCCCAACGTGGAACGTCAACTTCGCCTCCCGGCGACCCACGTCCCGGCTGTACAGCTGCAGGATGCGGTATTCGAGCTCGAGTCCGGAAAGGGTGGGCTTGAGCGGTTGGCGGTTGAACAGCGCGATGTCCAGGAATCTCTGGCCAACGTCGGCCAGTTGGACCAGCTTGGAATTGGCCTGCGGCCGCTGCCGCGTTCCACGTCCTCGCATGTACACCGGCATCGCCTGGGGACTGTTCCCGGCCAACGCCGCCGTCACACCCGCCTCGTTGTGCACCTTGACCAGGAACGTCCGCCATCCCTGCTGGATGAGTTCCCGTTTCGCCGCACCCTCGGCCACTTTCACCCGGCTCTCGGCATTGATGTGCACTCCGACCAGACAGTAGCGGTCAAGGATCTCCTGGATCCGGCGAACCGTGACACCCTGCTTCGGATCGGTGTAGGCCTTCCGCAACCGATCGAGGTCAGCCTTGGGCAACGGAGATCCCGCGTATTCGAGTGCCTCGACCAGGCGCTTGGTCGCCGCGACCAGGGGCTGCCGCTCGACCTCGACCACCCGGGGAAGTTCTCCGCCCCGTGCCGTCACCGGGGCACACAACACCGCAGCGAGAACGACTCCCAGGGCCATTCGACCAGGTCGAGCAACGCCTATTGAACAGACCAGACGAAGAATGGCAGGAGCGAGAGGCGACATGACAGCGGTCTCCTGGAGGCACAGCAAGTGGATGCGGCACTCATTGTGCGACTCTGCCGATGCGACTGCAAGCATCGCGCCGACGTCGACCGAAGCGGGAAACTCAGTCGATGGCCTGTCCGGGCTCCGATGCATCGGCCGGCGGGTCGGTCCGCCGCAACACGCTGACTCCCTGGGCCGACAGTTCATTATCGAGCGTACGAACGGCGTCGCCGTCGGGAACACGGACCAGCGATTCGTCGGCGAGCACATCAAGGTTGGTCAGCACCACCAACTCCCCCTTCCTCAAGACACCCGGATCGACAAGTGCCAGCGTCTGGAAGGTCCGGATCTTCTCGGCGGGCAACCGTCGGCGTTCGATCCCGCGGGCCCGCATCGCCGATTCGTCCTGGGCACGGGAAGCGACAGCCACCACTTGCCCGGTCATCACCCAGACGAACTGTTGCCCGTCGGCGTCGACGGCGATCGCATCGCGGGGGATCACGATCGCCTGATCGAGTTCCTCTCCGGCGATCCTGGCATGCACAAACGTGCCCGGCACCAGTGGCCGCGACTGCCGTTGGTTCTCGACGATGATGAACGCCCGACCGGTCCGGGTCCGCTCGTCGACCTCCGGTGCCAACCTCGCCACCCGGCCGGTCCAGGTGGAGGATCCCGTTGCCTCGCCAGCCAGTTCCACTCCAGGCACGCGACCCGAGTCCAGCATGCGTCGCACGCGCTGGTAGTCGGTCACCGTCAGTGAAACAGGGATCTCGATCCGGCTGTCATCGACCAGCCGCACCAGGGGCTCGCCGACACGCACAAACTGCCCCTGCTCAACATGCACCTCACCCAGCACCCCGCTGAAAGGCGCCTGGATCGTGGCATGGCCAAGATCGAGGCGGGTGAGAGCGAGGTCGGCCTCGTGCACCGCCTTCCGCTTGAGCAACTTCTGCCTCTCCAGCGGAAGCAGCTCCTTTTGGTTCTCCAACGCAATCACCTGGTCATCGTAACGGCGGAGTTCCAGCGTGGCCTTGGTCACGTCACTCTCGGTCGCCACGGCCTTGGCCTGCAATCCGCGAATCCGCTCGTACTCCTTGCGATAGATGGCCAGGTCCTGGCGTGCCTTCTCGAGCAATCGACGATTGTTCTGGACGTCCTGGGCTTGGCGAGCCAGGTCCGCGGTGTCCTCGTCGAGCCGTCTCTGGACCTGCGTCACCTTCTGCTGGTAGGCCTGGGGATCGATCTCCACCAGGACCACCGGTCGTGACTCTGACTGTTGCGGTGGAATCCGGAGGCCGACTCGCAGTTGGGGATGCACCGAGACGATTTCGCCGGCAACCTGAGCGGCCAGCACCACCTGGTGATCACTGCGGGCGGTGCCAAAAGCGGTCATGACCTCCTGCAACGGCTGGGGTTCGACCCGGTAGAGGTCCACCTGGTAGACCCTGAGTTGCTCCTTGCGGCTGGGAGGCTGGCTGCGAAGCGACGCGAGGTAATACAGGCTTCCGAAACCCGCGCCCAGCAGCAGGCTGACCATCACGCTCGATATCACGGTCCGTCGGACCCAGGAAGATGTCTGCTCGGTCATCGTCGCTCCAACGCTCTCCGGCCGCCGTCTCCGATCGTGACCGTCCGATCTCGCCAGAAGGTCTCGACAGGTCCGACAACCAGCCCGAACAACCTGCTAACATGAGCGACCGAGCCGCCGCCGGATCGGATCTCAATTCCTCATTGTAGAGACTGCCAACACCCCGTGACGAGGCCTTTGGGACCCTCCGGAAAGTGCTTCGGGCAGAAACACGTGGACACCGAAACCCGACAACTGACGTCCGAGGAACAAGAGACATTCCGCCGCCACGGATTTGTCATCATCCGTGGGCTGGCGTCCGAGGAAACCTGTGCCGGGCTGCAGGATGTGATCCGCCGGGAAGTCGGAGAACTCGGAGGCCCGATCGAATACGAGGCCGACCTCGGTTATCCCGGAGCCCCTTCCCACCGAACCGACTCCGGCGGCGAAACGACCCGGCGACTGCAACAGGCGATTGACCGGCATCCCCTGTTTGCCGATTGGGCCACCGATCGCGACCTGGTCGCCTGTCTCTCCAGCCTCCTGGGCCCCGACCTCGTCCTGCCACTGGCTCACCACAACTGCGTGATGACCAAGCAACCGAAGTACTCGAGCCGCACCGGCTGGCACCAGGACTTCCGATACTGGTCGTTCTCCAGACCCGAACTGGTCAGCGCCTGGCTGGCCCTGGGGCCGGAAACGGCCGAAAACGGGTCGCTGGAACTGATCCCCGGCAGCCACGCCATGACGCTCGACTCCGAACGGTTCGACCAACGGCAGTTCTTCCGCGAGGATCTCTCCGCCAACCAGGACCTGATCGGCACCCGCCAACCGGTCGCGCTCCAGCGGGGGGACGTCCTGCTGTTCCACTGCCTGTCGCTGCACTCGGCGGGCACCAACCAGACTGACACGACCAAGTTCTCGGTCGTGTTCACCTACCGATCGGCTGACAATCCGCCGTCGCCCGGAAGCCGCTCCGCTTCGCTCTCCGGAATTCCGCTGGCCGCACCACCGGACACATCCTCCGGACCACTCTGATTCCATCGGCGGCTCAGGGGTCCCAGTCGGCCCCGGTACAGCAGGATCAACCAGGCCGGAACCAGGATCGGCATCACAACCATCGTGTCCAGCAGCACGCCGAAGGCCAGCGCGAAGCCCAGTTGCTGCATGCCGACCAGCGAACCGGACAGCAGGGACGAGAACGTGCCGGCCATGATGACGCCACAACCGGCAATGATGCTGCCGGTCTTCTTCAACGCCTCCACCACGCCTCCGACCAACCCGTGCTCGAGTTGCTCCTCCTCGATCCGTGTCATCAGGAAGATGTTGTAGTCCTCTCCGACGGCGATCAGGATCGTGAACAGGAACATCGGCACCTTCCAGTCCAACCCACCAAATTCGTCGGGATCTCCCACCACGTGTTCGAAGACCACGAATGTCACGCCCAGCGCGGCGAAGTAACTGAAGAAGACCCCGATGATCAGGTACAGCGAAATTCCCGGACGACGCAACAGCACCAGCAGAATCGCGTAGACTCCGATCAGGACCAGCACGTCGATGCGAATCTGATCCGAATCGGTCACGTCCTTCAGATCGCGAATGCTGGCCGTCGATCCGATCGAGAGCAGGCTGGTGCGTTGATCTGCCGGTGCTCCCTCGACGGATGTCCCGGCTTCCCCTGGCTCGTCTTCGGTGTCACTGGACTCCGGATCGACAGCCGGACGACTGGTCGCGATGAAGCCGAGAACATGATTCTCGAGATCGCTGATTTGCTGGATACTGTCGCGTGAGAACGGGTCCTCATCGAAGACCACGTCGACTCGTGTGACCCAGGCCTCGGGTTCGACCGGTTCGTCTTCCTCCTCGCCGCCGATCTCCGAGGTCGGGACGTCCAGTTCCGCGACGTAGTGTTGCCGAATCCGCTGTCGCCGAATCCGACGTTCGATTCGGCTTCCGGTCAATCCGCTGCCTCCGTCGAGGCCGTAGGGGTGCGTGAAACTGCGAACATCGGCCAGCTTCAATTCCTCCCGTTTCTGCTCGAGGAACCCCGTCAGCCTTTCGATGAACTCGCGTCCGTCGGAGGAGGCGAAATCGAGCGAGTCGTTTTCCAGCAGCAAGGTGACAGGACCGGCGTTGCCGGCCGGAAAATGCTTCTGGACCTCGGCCGCCCCACGCACACTGGGATTGTCCTGGGGAAGTTCGGAGAGCAACCCGTAACTGAGCGACGTGTAGTGCCATGCACCCCACGCAGCAAAGGGGGCCATCAACAGCACGCTGCCGAGCCAGATCGTACCGGGGAACCGGACCAGCACCGTGGCCAGCCAGTCCCATCCGGCCTGCACGGGGTTGCTGCGGATCCAGCGTCCGATCGGATCATCGGTTGCCACCCACCCGGCTCTACCGCCACCACCGGCACCGGGACGACGTGGCCAGAACGCCCAGCGATCGGCCAGCCTCAACAGCGTCGGTGTGAACGTCAATGCCGCAGCCAGCACGACAGCCAGGCCAAAGGCGATCCCCACGCCGGCCTGCCGGAACTTGCCGAACTGGGCGAAGACCATCATTCCGATCCCACACATCACGGTGCCGGCACTGGCCGTCAGTGCGGCTCCCACCCGCGAGAGCGCCTGTTCGAGTGCCACGACGACCGAAGACGTGGCGTCCGCCTCGGTCGTCTGCGTATCCAGTTCCTCGCGATATCTGGCGATCAGAAAAAAGCAATAATCCACTCCGGCCCCGTAACACAACACCGTCACATAGACTTCGATCCCCCGGAACAGATCCACGACACCCCACTGGGCGCCCAACTGCAGCAGGCTCATCGCAATCTGAACGGCCACCACGACAGTCACCAGCGGGATCACCGCAACCACCGGTGCCCGATAGAGCACCACCAGCAGGATCACCACCAGGACGACCGTCCAGAACTCCGTTGCTTCGGCACTGTCATCGCTGGCCCGCAGCATGTCGCGACCGACCGTCGCCTCGCCACTGGTCGCCACCCCCAACCGCTGCTGGATGACGCGAGGATTCAATCCGGCCTCCTCCCATGCGGGCAGGTCACGTGACCAGATCGTTCCCACCGCCTGGCCGACCTCGTTGCGGATCAATCGCTCGATCGCCTCGATCGTCTTGCGGTTCTCCCGATTGAGGAACTCCGTGGTCAACTCGACAATCACCAGCGACGCCCGACCGTCTCGACTCTCCAGCAGCTTGCCGATCTTCCGGTCACGGAAAGTGCGAACGTCATTGATCAGCGAGGGCACCCTCCTCGACTTGCTCTTCCCCGATCCTTCCTCCCCTTCCTCCCCTTCCTCAACGCCATCCTCGTCGTCGCCTTCGTCCTCCCCCGCCTTGGCCAAGCCTCCCATCGACTCGGCCAATGAGACAATCTCCGGGGCCAACACTTCGTCGATGAACCGCCGATCGTCGTCGTTGAGCCGATCGTCGTCGGCCTTGCAGTTGACCACGATCACCACGCGGCTGGGCACCGTCTCGCCCCAGGCTCGCTCGAAGAGCCCCTCGCCCTGTCGGCTCGGCGAGTCGGCTGGCAGAAACGCGAATTCGCCCGAGGTGACTACGTCGTCAAGCTTCGGAGCCGCCCAGGAACTGGCCAGCAGCAGCAGCACCCAGCCGGCCAGCCACGCGGGCCAGAAGCGCACAACGACAGCGGCCAGCCGAGCAAACATATTTCAGGACCACCCGTGGAGTGCATCAACCGAAGACATGAGGAGACCCTCCGGTCGCAAACCGGCCATGATAGGGAGAGCCAATTCCGACAGTCAATTCTCGCCCGAGGCGATCCCGTCACCTCCCTCATCACCAATCGCACACCAGGCCGCGGGAATCCAGTCGGGCAGGTCCGATGCGATCAGTCCCGACTGCCCGAGTTCCAGGCTGGCCAGATCCGCGGCCAGCCCGTGCAGATACACTCCCAGCCACGCCGCGTCGAAGGAACTCATTCCCCGGGCCAACAGTCCCGTGACCAGTCCGGTCAGCACATCGCCACTGCCACCGGTGGCCAGGCCGCTGTTGCCCGTCTCATTGATCACCTGACGCCGCCCGTCGGTGATCACCGTACCGGCGCCCTTCAGCACCACCACCGCGCCACTCCGCACAGCCAATTCGGCGGCCAGCCCCTGGCGATCCGCCTCGACACTCGACACGTCGGTCCCGAGCAACCGGGCCATTTCGCCCGGGTGCGGCGTCAGCACTCGCTCTCCGGCCGCCACGGGATCGGAGTCGAGAGTGCCCACGGCGGCCAGGGCATTCAGCGCGTCGGCGTCGATCACCAGGGGACCGGCAAGATTGACGAAAAGCGACGAGGCGATCGTCTCCAGGGTCTCGCACCGTCCCCAACCCGGCCCAATTGCCACCGCCGAAGCCTCCACGGAAGCCTCTCTCAACAACTCCTCCGCCTCGCCCGAGATCCGTCCCGCATCATCCTCGGGAAGTGGCAACAGCAGGTAGGATGGTTCGATCGATCCGACCACCGACACCAGGCTCGCCGGAACCGCAACGCTCACCAGCCCCGCTCCCGATCTCAGGGCACCCAGCCCCGCCAGTGCCGCGGCACCGCTCATCCCCCGACTCCCGGCGGCGATCAGCACGCGACCGAAAGTCCCCTTGTGTCCGGCCGCGGGCCTCTCGGGAAGCGGTGGACTGCCGTTGAACGTCTCCATCGTCACCCGCCCTCTGCGTCGGAGACCGCGGCCCCCCGTGCGATCAGTCCGGCGACGAATCCGGCCTTGAAGCCGGCATCGATGTTGACCACCGTGACGTTGGCGGCGCAGCTGTTGAGCATCCCCAGCAACGCGGCCAGGCCTCCCAGGGCTGCTCCGTATCCGACACTCGTTGGCACTGCCACCACCGGGCACGCCACCCAGCCCCCCACCACGCTCGGCAACGCGCCCTCCATTCCCGCAGCCACCACGATGGCATCGGCCGAGGCCAGGCGGTCACGTCGCTCGAGCAAACGGTGTGGGCCGGCCACCCCCACGTCCTCGAGACAGTCGACACCGCATCGCATCCACCGCAACGTCTCCACAGCCTCCTCGGCCACCGGTCGGTCACTGGTCCCGGCCGTCACCACCAGCACACGCCCTCGTGTCTCCGGTCCCGGATCGCGGTTCCATCGCACGCAACCGGCCACGCGGTTCCATTCCACTTCGGGAAACCGCTCCACCAGGGCCTCGCCCTGCTCGTCGCTGACTCGGGTCGCCAGGCAGTCTTGTCCCGCTTCAGACAACGCAGCGAAGATCTCGACCACCGACGCGACCGTCTTCCCCTCGGAGTAGACCACCTCGGGGTACCCGCAACGGGCCAACCGGTCCAGGTCAACCCGGGCCGACTCGAGCTCGGCCGTCGACGGTGCGGATCCAGGCCCGGCCAACTGCGCCAGCGCAGCCGCCCAGTCCGGATCGCTCCATCCACCTTGCTCACCCTGCCGCAGCAGGTCCTTCAACTGGTCCAGGATCATCCCGGCTCCCGCTTGGTGACACCCGATTTTCGATTCTCCATCATACTCGCCCGTCGACACCACGAGCAGCCAGCCGGTGACGGTATTCGCGCGGTCTCCGGTTCGCTAGGATGGCCGTTGGGCGGCAACCCGCCCTCCGAACTCGCCTCACCTGCATACGACTGCCATGTCCCAGGCCCGATTCACCCGCCGACGACGCAGCCTGATCGCACGGATCCGTAAGCTCGGCCTGCCAGCCCTGCTGGTGACCGATGAATCCAACGTGACCTGGTTGACGGGGTTCACCGGTGACAGCAGCTACCTGCTGATCGGCCCGAAACTGGGTGTGTTGATCAGCGACACGCGATACACGGTCCAGATTGCCGAGGAGTGTTCCGGGCTGGACGTGGAGATTCGTGACGCCCGCCGTCCGATGCACGACGCGGTCGCCACCGTCGCGACCGCCGCCAAACTCGGTGCTCTCGGGTTCGAAGCCCATTCCACCAGCATGGCCACCTGGGAGCGGATCTCCGGAGCGATCTCCGGTTCCGACGGATCCCCGGAACTGGTCTCCGTCGGCATGCTCGTCAACGAACTCCGCGCCAGGAAGGACTCCGGCGAAATCGCCGAAATCCGGCTCGCGGTTCACCAGGCCGAACGTGGCTTTGCCGCCATGGTGTCGGTACTCGAGGCCGACAAGACCGAACTCGAGGTGGCCCACGAACTCGAACACCTGATGCGACGATTCGGGGCCGAGGGCCCGGCCTTCGAGCCGATCGTCGCCGTGGGACCACGGGCGGCACTCCCGCACGCTCGTCCCGGATCCACCCTTATCGGCGACTCCGGATTCGTGCTGTTCGACTGGGGTGCCAAGACCACAGGCGGCTATCGCAGTGACTTGACGCGTGTTTTGCTCACCAGTAAGATCCCGCCGAAACTCGAGGCAATCTATGGGGTTGTGTTGAATGCCCAGCGTCAGGGCATCAAGGCGATCCGCCCCGGAGCGACCCTGAAATCGGTCGATCGGGCTGCCCGTCGTGTCATCGAAAACGCAGGCTACGGCAAGTTCTTCGGGCATGGACTCGGGCATGGCATCGGCTTGGATATCCACGAGGAACCACGATTCAGTCCCGTCGCCGAAGGTGTCCTCGAACCCGGAATGGTGATCACCGTCGAACCGGGCATCTATCTCCCCGGTTGGGGTGGTGTTCGAATCGAAGACGACGTCCTGGTGACTCGGGACGGCCACGAGGTCCTGACCAGCGTTCCCAAGCGATTCGAAGACGCCGTCGTCCAGATCGCCTGACACACATTGTCCCAATCTCCTTCCTCTCCCGTTGCGGAACTCTCGCCGATGGCAGATGAACAGGCATTCGACCTCGAAAAAATCAGAGAACTGATCACCCTGATGGACGAACACGGGCTGAGTGAAATCAGCCTGAGCCAGGGTGACCAGAGCTGGAAACTGCGGAGAGGTGCGACCGAAGCGGTCCCCATGATCAGTGCTGCCCCGCCACAGGCCGGTGGTGCCGGCGGCGGAGACGACCAACCGGACGAGCCGACAATTCCGACCATCAATTCGCCAACCGTCGGCACCTTCTATTCGGCCCCCAGCCCCGACGATCCTCCCTTCGTCAAGGTTGGACAGGCCGTCTCACCCGATTCGGTCGTCTGCATCGTCGAGGCGATGAAGGTCTTCAACCAGATCCAGGCCGAGACCGCCGGGACCATCGTCGAAGTGCTTGTCGAAGACGGCGACGCCGTCGAGTTCGGACAACCGCTCTTCCGCATTCAGCCGACCTGACCCCTACTCCCTCAGCCCCAGCAGCCACCCCGTTGGTGACCGTCTCATGTTCCAGCGCATCCTGGTCGCCAACCGCGGCGAGATCGCCCTTCGGATCATCCGCACCTGCCGCGAGTTGGGAATCGAGACGGTGGCGGTCTACAGCGAGGCCGACCGCAACGCCAGCTACCTCGAACTCGCCAACGAATCCTACTGCATTGGTGGAAACAGTTCGGCCGAGAGCTACCTGATGATCAACCGGATCATCAGCGCTGCGGAAGTCGGAAACGTGCAGGCGATTCACCCCGGCTACGGGTTCCTGGCCGAAAACGCACACTTCGCCGAGGTCTGTCGCAGTTGCAAGATCGAGTTCATCGGACCTCCACACGAGGCCATGAAGCAACTCGGAGACAAGGTCACCGCTCGCAAGATCGCGCGAGACGCCAAGGTGCACACGGTTCCCGGAAGTGAGGGGTTGATCGAAGACGAGGCAGAAGCGTTACGGGTCGCCGAGGAAATCGGATATCCGGTGCTGGTCAAGGCGACCGCCGGAGGAGGCGGCAAGGGGATGCGGGTCGCTCGCAACGACATCTCCCTGAAAAGCTGCCTCTCCTCAGCCGCCGCTGAAGCCGAGAAGGCCTTCAACAACTCCGGTGTCTACCTGGAAAAGTACATCGAGAATCCCCGGCACATCGAAGTGCAGATCCTTGCCGACCAGCACGGAAACGCAGTGCATCTCTGGGAACGAGACTGCAGCCTGCAGCGACGGCACCAGAAACTGGTCGAGGAAACTCCGGCGCCCGACCTGCCCAACGCGGTCCGTGAGGACATCTGCAAGGCGGCCATCCGGCTGGTCCAGGCCTCCGGCTACGCCAACGCCGGTACCGTCGAGTTCCTGGTCGACAGCCAATTCCAGTTCTATTTCATCGAGGTCAATGCCCGGATCCAAGTCGAGCACCCGGTGACCGAGCAAGTGACCGGCATCGACCTGATTGAACAGCAGTTGAGAATCGCAGCCGGAGAGGAACTTGGCCTCTCGCAACGGAGCGTCCCCTGCAACGGGTCGTCGATCGAAGTGAGAATCAATGCCGAGGACCCCGCGAACGACTTCCGTGGCTCGCCCGGAACGATCACCGGCATGAAGGTGCCCGGCGGTCGCGGTGTCCGCTTCGACTCCCACATTCACGTCGGCTACCGCGTCCCACCCTTTTACGATTCCCTGATCGGCAAGCTGATCGTTCACCGACCGACCCGTGCCGAATCAATCCGCTGCATGAAACGGGCTCTCGAGGAATTCCGGATCGAGGGGATTCACACAACAATCCCGCTGCTGCGGCAGATCTTCAACCACACGGCTTTTGTTGAAGGCCAGGTCGACACCGGCTTCATCGAACGGGAACTGCTGTAACCGGCCAGCCACAGCCGCAGTGACAGGATGAGATGATGAAAATTGGAGCCCTGACCGGAGGCGGAGACTGCCCGGGACTCAACGCGGTGATCCGCGCTGTGGTCCGCACCAACGCCAACCGCGGTGGAACCACTCTTGGCTTTCTCGAAGGCTGGCGGGGCCTGATTGAGCACAACTGCATCGAACTGACTGCCGAAGGAACCGACGACATCATCTCCCGTGGTGGCACCATTCTCGGTTCGTCACGGACCAACCCCTTCAAGGATGGGACGGCGGTCGACAACGTGATCGAAACCATTCGGGCCACAGAACTCGACGCCCTGATCGCCATCGGCGGCGACGACACGCTCGGAGTGGCTCACCGGCTCAACGCCGAACACGGGATCAACACCATTGGCGTCCCCAAGACCATCGACAACGACCTCTCCAGTACCGACGTGACCTTTGGCTTCGACACCTCGATCAACGTCGTGATGGAAGCCGTCGATCGATTGAGAACCACGGCCGAATCGCACCGGCGGGTGATGGTGATCGAGACGATGGGCCGACACGCCGGTTGGATCACGTGCTTTTCTGGTGTCTCGACCGCCGCCGATTACTTCCTGATCCCCGAGGAAAAGCCCGACCTGGACCATATGTGCGAATTGCTCAAGCAGCGGCGCGAAGCGGGCAAGATGTACGGAATCGTAATCGTCAGTGAAGGGGTCGAGTTGCCCCAGGTCGACGGATTCGTCACCCAGGACACCGAGGTCGACGAATTCGGACACGTCAAACTGGGTGGCGTAGGCGAGATCATCGCCGAATTGATCGAACAGCGGACGGGAATCGAAACGCGAGTCGTGACATTGGGACACCTGCAACGCGGTGGAGCTCCAAGCGCCTACGACCGCGTGCTCGGCACGCGACTGGGTGTCCACGCCGCACGACTGGCCCACGAAGGCCGGTTCGGTCAAATGGTCTCGCTCCGCGGCACCCGGATCACCTCGGTCGAACTGAGTGATGCGGTGGGAAAAATGAGGACACTCGAGCCGGAATTCATGACGGAAGCCCGCGAGTTCTTCACCTAGGACACCGCGGAACCTCCGCTTCCGTGGAACCGATCTTGCGTTGGTCGGGAGCATTCCTAGAATGTCGGCCCCTCGCTTCCTTTTCGAGGCAGATCACACGGATGTGGTGCGCCAAGTGTCAGGCCCCCGTGGGCCATGCTTCCGACGGCAAACCGTCCCAGTGCCCGCGGTGCGGGACTGAGGTCGTGGACGCGCCCCCCGAAAACGACGCCACCGGACAGGCCCGCGCGCTGCTGGAACGCTGGGCGACCGACGACCCACTGGAAGCCACTCCACAAGAGGCCGTCACGTCCTCGAGCCAATCGAAGACGACGGACACCGACCAAACCGAAAACGTCGACGAAACGGCTTCGCCCCCAACCCCCCGGCCTCCTTCGCCGAACCATCGCCCCGCCCGGCGGAACTACCGGGTCGATGTCTCACACGCGAACCAACAACAACCCACCAAGGTGCCCGCGGCATCCTCACGGCCACTCGAACGTCCTGGCGGAAACGCCACCGACCAGGTGCAGCAACCGTCCACCGACATCGCGAACACCTCGCAGGACACGACCAACCACGACCCGCTCACCTCGGTCGCCTCGACGCTCGCCAACATCTCCGAAGCCCCAGAATCACTCGATTCAACTGACCACACCAAGCCGGTCGCACCCGACGCCCCGACCACCGGGCACACGGCTCCCGCCGTCTCGTCGCTTCCCCCGGGTGCCACCACCAATGCCCTGACACACTCGACCTCGCTCTGGGGACAATTGCTGGCCTACATCGGAGTGCTCGGACTGACCATCGGTGGTGCGATGATCGTCTGGAACGGCTTCGGACACGCTCCGCTCAACACGCCCACCTCCTGGTTGATCGCCACCGCGGGACAGATGCTGCTGTTCCTGGGCATCGTGACGCTCGTCTCCAGCGGGCTGGAACAGACCAACGAAGAGGTGACCCGCCAGGTCCGGGTTCTCGGCGAACAACTGTTGCGGATCGAACAGGGGCAGGACGTCGCCCCGGTTGCCCCACCGCATGTCGCCCAACGCCCCATCGACTCGGCCAAGCCGCTCACCGCTCGGGTTGACTCCGGAACCGATCAGGAACTCGGTGTCCACACGAACCCGAAGTAATAGACCAGCAGTCCGGTGACCGACGTGGCGGTGATGTCGAGCGTCGACAGCCAGCCCAGTCGTCGGTGCAACCGGCTGTGATCGCCGGGTTCCGGTGGGCTCGAGAAACGCTTCATCGCCAAGACGATCGTGATGGTCCAGAGCGCGACGGTCGAGATGGCAAAGAACAGGTGAACCCCAAGCAACACCTTCATCGCGTCCGTATCGTTATCGGAGATCTCGTCAAAACCGCCCTGCAACCGCATGTCGATCTCGAACAGCGACACCGCAATCAACAGGACAATCCCCAACAGAAGTTGCAGTCTCTTGTGAGCCCCAAAACGTCGCCTCAACCGGACCTGGCACAGACTCACCACCAGCACCGGCACAACCACCACCAACGCGACAACGACCACGTCGAGCATCAGCGACGTGTTGTAACCCAGGAAACCTCCGCCCATCACCTCACTCCAATGCTCTTCTTGTCCAGCCGACACCCCGTCGAAGGAGTCCGGTCTACTGCACCAGCCCCTTGGTCAGTTGCATGAAAGCCGTCTCGAGATTGACGTCCTCCTCACGGAACAACTCGATCCGAAAGCCGTGCTCGATCAACAGGGTCGGCAGAGCCGTGTAGTCCATCACGTCGGGAACCAGCGTGGCCAGGATCGTGCCCCGTTCGATCGTCACGGTATCAACCTCGTCGGCCTGCTCTATCAAGCCCGCCGCCCGGTCTGCTGCTGCGGCACTACTCTTCGGGTCTCCGTCGCCTTCCAGAACCCGCACGTGCAACACCAGCCGCTCGCGGGCCTTCTGCATCACCTCTTCGACATGCCCGTCGACAATCAGGTGCCCTTTCTCGATCATGCCCACCCGGGTACAGACGTCGGCCAACTCGGGCAGGATGTGGCTGCTGACGACGACCGTCTTGTTCATTTCGCCGAGCCGCTTGAGCAGCGTACGAATCTCGATTCGGGCGCGGGGATCGAGCCCGCTGGCCGGCTCGTCGAGCAGCAGCACCTGGGGCTCATGCAACAACACCCGGGCCAGACCAATCCGCTGGGTCTGACCACGTGAGAGTTGATTGACCATCGCGTCTCGTTTGAATGCCATGTCGACCAACTCGAGCTTCTCTTCACAGATCCGCCGACGGGCATCCGCGTCGATGCGATAGGTCGCCGCAAAGAACTCGAGGTACTCGATCACCGTCATATCATCGTAGACACCGAAGAAGTCCGGCATGAATCCGACCAGCCGTCGGATCTCGGCGGGATCGGTGTAGATCGACTTGCCGCAGACATACGCCTCGCCGTGTGTCGGATTGAGCAGCGTGGCGATCATCCGCATCGTGGTCGTCTTGCCCGAACCGTTGGGCCCGATGAA
>DLVV01000425.1:49483-59750 GCA_003445035.1 Planctomycetaceae bacterium
TACTGCTTGGTCAGTTTCCGAGTGGTGATCACGTCAATCCCCTCCTTTTAGTTCCGTGACACGGCCACAGCTGGAGTGTCATTGCGAGGCCTCCTGGTCGAGATCCAGGAACATCTGTCGCGGTCGCAACTGCCGGCTGTTGACCTTCAACACGACCCGGACATAGGTCACCCGGCGGCTCCCCGTCGCCGAAACCGGCTCCCCGTTGATCACCAACTCGGTCCCCGCCACCGTGCCCTCAGTCGACGCAGCGACCAGGCGTCCCAGCAGAACAGCCCGGTTGAGTGTCAACAGGTTCGAGAGGTCCAGTTCGGCGAGATCCCGGTTCTCCAGGCCGGTGTACCCGGTTCCCCCGGCAGCCTGGTGAAACGTCAGAATTTCGATCCAGTCGGCCGGATTGCGACTCCGAGGATCATACCGTCCCGGCACCGACAACACGTCAGAGCCAAAGCCATGCTTGCGGACGACTTTTCGGGTCGTCGTACGATTCAGATACCCCTTCAACGACTCGATGCGGATTCCCGATGTCCCCAGTCGCATCGATGTCCCCGTCTTCCATGATCTTCTCTTGCCGCCGACCGACCTCGCCAGGAAGACACGATTACCGTGGGCGATCAACCAGTCGTCCAGCGTGCCGGGCAGTCCGTGGCGGAGTTCTCCGGAAAGCTGGCCCACGCCGGTGCTCTCAAGACTTCCCGTCACCGGCGACTCGATCCGTGTCCGCCAGGACGCTGACATCGTGCGTGTCGACCACACCGCCACCGGCAGGTCGTCGATCATCGATTCGGACACACCCGTCGCCACACGGTAATCCGGTTCGGCCAATGCCCGGCGACCGTCCCGGTGCATCCCTCCGAATGATTCCTCAGGCACCCCGCTCCACACCACCTCGCGGTCCTCTCCACCGGGCCCCGCGGGTGCCGGATCATCCGACCAGTCGGCCGACTGGGCTTCGACCCGAAACCTCCGACTGTCCGCCGAATAGATGGTGGCCCAGGTGCGTCCGCCGATTCGTCCGGTCACCGTGTCGACGTCGACGATGTCGAGTTGATTGACGAGAACATCTCGACCATTGGCAGCGTCACCGACCCAGACGGCCATTAGGGTCATGACCAAGATCATCAGCGGCAGAGTCACCCAGGTCGCTCGCGGCCGTTTCAACACGTGACGAACGAACAGAAAATCCACCGGGCCGACCAGCAACAGAACCGCGATCACCAGCACCAGCACCTGCCAGATCTCCAGGCGGCTCACCTGTTCGAACTCGTCCTGCACGCCGTGCAACTGGGTCTTCAGGTCCGAGATGCCCGAATGGGACAGAGCTCCTCCTCGGCGAGTGCGTGACGAGCCGGCCCCGTCACCACCAATCACCGAATCGGCCGGTTCGGCCCCCTCGACAAGTCGCTCGATCAGGCGTGGCAACGCCGACCAGCGAACCAGAGGATCGCGATCGATATCGACGGACAGCATCGTGACTCGGCCAAAGCCGTAAGCGGACACTCCCACCAGCGGCCCGGTTAGTGACGGGACCGACGTGCGACCATCAGACAATTCGAGCACCGTGCCGCGCACTCGTCCCTGAAACGGGATCCGCTGGCTGCCCACCGCCAGCGGCTCCAGGCCTCTCAGATCACTGTCGCTCATTTGTCGATCGGCGGCCGCTCGAACCGGAACCCATTCCGCCATTGGGCTCTTCAGCCAGCTGGCCCGTTGCGCCCCCACCGAGATCACCAGGTGGCCTCCGGAGGCCACCCAGTCGGACATCACCTGGCTGTCGGCTTCTGTGATCTCATAACGGTCGCCCGCAGCGATCACGATCGCGTCAACCGCATCAAGATCGTGAATCCGATGCAACCGCTGTGCGGTCCCCGACAACGGAATTGCCCGTCGGGCCTCCTGGACCGGCTGATCCGCGTTCCGTTCGCGGCCGGTGATGTCCATCCCCGCCGCTCCACCCCACGCCAACCACAACGACTCCGACTGGCTCAACACCACCGGCCGCCCCTCGAAGGCGATCTCAATCCGCTCGTCGGCCACCCCCGCCGCTACGGATTTCGAATCCGCCGGTACGAACCGACCCGAGAGTGCCCAGCCGGTGGCCAGGCCGTGAAAAGCCACGGGCTGCTTCAGCCGCTCGGTCACCTCGTATTCCACCACCACTGGCGACGTGGCCCCGGCGTCGGTCGGCCGACACGGGTCGACCAGCCGCCCACTCTCCCCGGCCGAGGCCCTCATTGCCCCGGCCGGCAACTCACCGGAAATCACCACGCCGTGAGCGGCCTGAGGATCACTGTTGACGAAAACGACTTTCTGACCCGGCCGCACCGGTATGTCGATTCGATCGACCCCACGAGACACCTCGGTTCCACCGATTCGCATTCGCCAACTGAACGGCCGTTCCGGAAGTGTGTGCATCGACACGGGCCAGTGATCCACCCGAACCCCCTTGACCTGGATCGACACCCCGAGATCCCCACCCAACCGTCCCGGCTGAAACCATCCGAACAGTTGACGGAGTTCTCCGGCCGGCACATCAACCGGGGGTGCCACGAAGGCCGCGGTCCGTTCGGCCGGATCCGCCGTCGCCAGTACCAGCCGGACCGGATTCCCGGTCTTGCCACCCGAGACAACCACGCGAACCGGTGCCCACTTGCCAACCTTGATCCACCCGCCAAGTCCCACCGCAACGGAGCGAATCACAGGCTGGTCGGCCGAGATCTCCTGGCCAACCGCCACACCTCCACCCGTGGCCAGCCAAGCCACCAGCAGCACCCCCACCGGGATAGCCTGCCAGTCCAGCCGGCTCCAACGACGGGGCTGAGGATTCACGTGGGCTCTCGGTCGGATCGGGGATTCGAACACGAAAAATGGGGGGGCAAATGTGATCATAGGCGATCCGTCGACAGGCCGGAAACCCTCGACGATCGCTTTTCCTCCTGCCTTGACGATGGCCAACCTTACCGTTTACCCCATACTTCACGGGTCCCGACAATCCTGGTTGCCCTCCCCCCCAGGTTCTTCACATGACTATCTCAATTGACGAAACGATCCGCTGGTGCTCCGCTCTGGTCGGATCCTCCGACGATATTCCCCCGCTGGAAACCTGTCTCGAAGCCATTCCCTCGCTCGACTCGCTGAGCGACGTTCCGGCCGGATCCCGTGTGCTCGTCCGGGGCGACACGGATGTCGTTGTTGGAAGCGACGGAACGATTGACAACGACGTTCGCCTCCAATCGCTTGTTGAAACGCTCAGCTACGGCAGCCAGCGGGGATGGGTGCAACTGGTCTATGGACACCGGGGCCGTGATCCCGAGCTGTCCCTGGAGCCGGTCGCCCGTCACCTCGAAACACTTCTGCCCCGGGAAGCCCGCGGGGAGCAACCCGTCGCATTCGTGGGTGATTGGCTTGATGACGACACCGGCGGTGTGCTCACATCAGCTGCCGATCACGTGGCCAACCTGCCCGATGGCTCAATCGCCGTGCTCGAAAACACCCGGCGCTACACACTCGAACAGGCCCTGTGGGAGGCCGGCGATGACACGCTGGCGGACATCGCTCCGAGACTGGCCAACTACGTCAACACGGTCACCGAGAAACTGGGTCGGGTGCATGTCAACGAGGGCTTTGCCGCCTCGAACCGGGATCTCTCGAGCACGCTCGTCCCACTGGGCTGCGACCACGTCGCGCTGGGGCACTACGTCGACACCGAACTCACCCGACACGTCACCCGTACCCGACAGGCCGACCTGGTCGTCTTCAGCGGCATCAAGATCAACAAGCTGGACGATCTCGAACAGATTCTCGCCCGGGGCACCGTCCGGATGGTGATCGCCGCCGGCGGACTGGCACTGGCCCTGAAAGTGGCGGCGGCTCGGCAGTCCGGAAACGAATTCGGACTCGGACTCGCCGGCGATCCAACACACTCGAAAATCCATATTCCCCCGGAACGGATCAAGCAGGCCGAACGGATGTACCGCAGGGGACTCGAAGCCGGAATCGAATTTGTACTGCCGGTCGATTTCGTTCTCGGAGACGGTTCGGCCAGCCCGACGATCCCCGATGGAGAGGCTCAATTTGACGTCGGCCCGGCAACCCGAGTCGAACAGGCCGACGCCGTCGGCCGATTTCTGGACTTCCATCGTCGGCAGGTCGAATCCGGAGGACGACCCGCAATCGCCTTCCACAACGGCGTGTTCGGACTGTTCGAAGAGGAGGCTTTCGAGACGGGAACTCGTGAGTTCATCGGACAACTCAAACGCATGACCGAATCGGGAATCGAGGTCTACGTGGGTGGCGGCGAGGGGGGGACCGCACTGGCCCGTTACGGACAACCCGACTGGGTGACCCATTGCTTCACCGCCGGAGGCACAATCCTCAAGGCGCTCGGCAACGAACCGATCCCCTATATCAACGCGCTGTACCGGAAAGTCACCGGATAGGCGACTCCGGGGAGGAACGCGTCGGCCCGATTGGACCGCTCACTGGTTCCCGGTCAGCGTCACTCCCATGTCGGCGAACAACATCTGCATGTCCTCCCAGACATCCTTCTTCGCCGAAGGATTTCTCAACAGGTAGGACGGGTGATAGGTGCACAACACCTTCGCCGCACCGTACTCAAAGAACTTCCGTCTCAACCGGCCGATCGTTTCGGTCGAGTCCAACAGGTTCTTTGCCGCCACCGAGCCCCAGCAGACAATGTACTCAGGCGCGACCGCAGTGATCTGGGCATCCAGGAACTCGCGACAGTTCCCCGCTTCCTCCGGCGACGGGTTGCGGTTCCCCGGCGGTCGGCACTTGAGGATATTGCAGATATAGATCTGTTCACGTTGCAGTCCACAAGCGGTGATGATCTTGTCGAGCAGTTTGCCCGCGCGGCCGACGAACGGTTCACCCAGACGATCTTCGTCCGCTCCGGGTGCCTCGCCGACGAACAGGATCTTCGCATCGGGATCACCGACACCAAAGACCGTCTGGGTCCTCGTTTCCGCCAATTCCTGACAACGCTGGCAAGCGGCAACCGACCGCGCCATCTCCTCCAGGCCACCCGCCCCACCTGGGGGATCATCGCCTCCGGCAATCGGCATCTCACTGTCTTTCGGTTGGAGAACCACGGATTCGACCGGCCGAGCCAGGTGAGTGACCCCGGACCGCTCGAGACTTTCCAGCAATTGACGACCGGCGCGGGCCGATGGTGAGTCGATCATTTTGATCCCTGCTGGAAAGCCAGCCACCAGAGTTGCCACGCCCGACGGTTGTAACCGGGCCCGTCGTGTTCGGTCAGTTTCTTCAGTGCCGCCAACACCTCGGGATTCTCACGATCGACGACCACCGAGATCACCTGGGTTTCCCTTTCGGAAAACTGGGGTGGCAGGATCACGACGCCGAACGGAAAACGCCCCGCCTGCATACCGCTGATCACCTCCGGTGGCACACCAAAGCCCTGGGCCACCGCCGGGTGCACCGGTGTGCCGTCCCGGGCAACCGCGAAACTGGGATGCCGACTGCCCGGTACCCGGACCCGATAAACGTGGCGGGTCACCAGTGCCACGATCAGGTGTGGCACCGCCGCCAGGTCGCCACACTGGCCCAGCAGGACCGCGGCTCGACGAACAACCTCATTGGACCCATCACCCAGGGCGGCAATCGCAAACGGAACAGCCGCACCCAACCGATTCGAGCCAATCGCATTCCTCGCCTGCCCACGGACCGCGTAGCTGGCATCTCGCAACACCAGTCCCACCAATGGCCCAACCGGCGCCGGACCGGGAATGCCACCCAGCACCCGAGCCAGAAGTCCGCGGGTCGTCGGCACATCGTCGCGGCCGAGGATCCTCACCAGAGGCACCACAGCAGCCGGGTCCGAAATCCCCAGCAGTTCGTCTCGCCCTCTCGCCTGCTGGACCGGGTCCCTGGTCTTCATCCACCTGTGCCAGATTCGAATCTGCGAAAACCACTTGCGGTAGGCCGCGGCTCCGATCGTGTTCACCTGGAGGTCATCACGTTGCTGAGGCGTCATGTAACGGCCGCGAAAACGGACCAGGCCCCGCGACTCCATGAACTCCTCCCGGGTCATCCACTTCCCGTCTCGCAGGGTGTGCCTCAGCCCGTAGTGAGCCTGCTTGTGTCCGGGATCCAGTGAAACAACCCGCTCCAAATGCTCCCGCCGCTGGCCAGGCAATCGCTGCTTGCGACACCACTCAGCCAATTCCCAGTGACCCTCCGCCGTGTCCGACTCGGACGCCACCCGCTCAGCACGCATTTCATACTGCTCGACCTTCAACGGCCGTCGAGCTACCAACCTCACTCGTTCGCCCGACACCTCGACTCGACTCCCGGCCAACGTCCTCATCACGATCGTCTCGCCCGGTGTCCGGGTCACCGCCCCCAGCAGTTCTCCTCGCAACTCACCACCGTTTTCCAGCCGGATCACGTCAGCCGAAAGTCCGTTCGCCAGGGACGACAGGATCCAGGCAACGGCGGTGACTCTCCACATCGCCCCCCTCACAATCGATCTGTCTGGACCACCTGTCACGACCCGTCCCCTCGCCCACCCACTTCGACCGCACGACCGACTGTCGTGACGGCCGGGGCAGTCGGCGGAATTGTACCGGTCGAACCACCGCGAATCCAACAATTCCCGGTCTCGCTCACCGTCGTTCCGCTTCGACTCTCGGCCACGTTTCACTCCGGTCGACTGAAGAGAGGATAGGCGGTGGCAGCCTCTGGCTCACCCACGCCTCACCGGGGTACACTTCAGACCGGCCCCGCAACACACCGCATCCTTCGACGATCGACCCACCATGACACAGTCCCGATCATTTTCCACAACCCTGGCCCTTTCCCTGGCATTGTCACTGGTCACGCTGGCCCCGTCCCCTGCGTCGGCCCAACAGGGCATCAGAGGCCAGGTTCTGCCCTCCCACACCATGCTCCGCCGCCACGGACTGGTTCGCATGTGGTGGGGCCAGGCCAAGCTTGACCCCAGCCGGGACGTCGTCGCCCACATAGTCGTCGATGAGGACATCGTGGTGGTGCAGGCCACCAGCGGGACCGTCACCGCATTCGACAACGAATCCGGGCGACGGATCTGGTCGGCACAACTGGGGCCACGCGACGCTCCGAGTCAACCGGCGGTCACCAATCGCGACTTCGCCTTCATCCCCTCGGCACGCAGACTCTATTGCCTCGACAAGTTCTCCGGCGAACTGCTGTGGGAACTCAAACTGCCTCGCACCCCCTCGACCAGTCCCGCGGTCAGCGAGGACCAGATCTTCTACGGCTCGCACGACGGCAGCATCTTCGCCTTCGATCTGCACAGGATTCGTGAACTGTATCTGAAAAACGAACTGTCCAAGTGGGGATTCCTGGCACGGCAGTGGCGATACAAGACCGGCAAACAGATCACAACACCGCCGATCGTGACCAATCGAGTCGTCAATTTCGCCAGCCTCGACAACTCGCTCTACAGCATCACTGCCGGTTCACCACGTCTGCAATGGCAGTCGGAAACCGATTCACCGGTCTCCGCTCCCATCACCTATCACGGCGGTTTCCTCTACATCGCCTGTGAGGACTTCAATCTCTACTGCCTCAACGCCGAAAACGGAAACTCACGCTGGCAGCCATTCCCGTCGGGATTCCCGATCCGCCGAACGCCCAGGGTGATCGGTCAGCAGGTGTTCATTTTCCCCAACTCCGGCGGACTGTTCGCGCTCTCGGCACTGACAGGCAAGCGGACCTGGTGGCGGCACGGCATCGAGGAGTATGTCGGCGCGTCTCATCAGAGGCTCTATACCGCCGACCACGTTGGCAACATCGTGATCCTCCGCCGCAAAGACGGTGCCGTACTGGGCACCATGCCCCTGAGGCAGTTCGGAGTCAAATTCCCCAACAACCGGACCGACAGACTGTTCCTGGCAACCAACAGCGGCCTACTGGTCGCCATCCGTGAGGCGGGTGCGGACCGCGAGTTCCCCACCTACCACCAAAACCCGGACCTGTTGCCGATCCTCCCCGAATTCGCACCCGAGACTCCTGCACCGGCTGCTCCGGCACAGCCCGCCGCTCCGGCAGCACCCGCGGGCGACAACGGAACCACCACGACCCCGAACAACTGATCCGGCGGCAAAGGCCAGCGGGTTTGAATTGGCTCGCCGACGTCAGTACGATCGCGCCCCGAAACGGATGGATCCGTAACGGGAGAGTCATTTCATGAGCGACAGCTCAGCACGACGGGCCCTGGTCAGCGTCAGTGACAAAGCCGGCCTGGCCCCCTTTGTCAAACAACTGACCGAACTCGGCTTCGAGATCATCTCCACTGGGGGCACCCGGCGGCACCTCGAAGAGGCCGGTGTCCCCGTAATCGGGATCACCGAATACACCGGATTCCCCGAGATCATGGAGGGGCGGGTCAAGACCCTGCACCCCAAGGTCCACGGCGCCATCCTGGGTCGTCCCGATCGACCCGATGACGCCGAGGCAATCGCCGAACACGGAATCGTCCCGTTCGAACTCGTCGTCTGCAACCTGTATCCGTTCGAGGAGACGATTGCCCGGGAGGGCGTGACGGTGGCCGAGGCGATTGAACAGATCGATATCGGCGGACCGAGCATGGTGCGTTCGGCAGCCAAGAATCACGCCTACATCGCCATCGTGACCCGAGCCGAACAGTACCCAAGCGTCCTCGAAGCTCTCCAGGGCAACGGTCTCGATGAACACCTGCGGCAGGAACTCGCAGCTGCTGCCTTCGAAATGACCGCCGCCTACGACAGGACGATCGCCGACTACATGTCGGGGCTGGTCGGTGGGAGCACCGAGTCTGAAGCCAGCCCACTGACCATCACGCTCAACCCCCGCGCCACGCTCCGCTACGGGGAAAATCCTCACCAACAGGGCAGTTGGTACATCGAACCCAACGCCGATCCCGCCACCCTGGCCGCCGCCGAAGTGCTCGGCGGAAAAGAACTCTCCTACAACAACCTTCTCGACCTCGACGCAGCGTTGTCGATCGTCCGAGAATTCCAGGATCCGGCGGCGGTCGTCATCAAGCACAACAATCCCTGTGGCTGCGCCGTTGGAACAACACAGGCTGGAGCGTTTGCGGCCGCGTATGCCGGAGACACCGTCAGCGCATTCGGCTCGATTCTCGGCTTCAATCTTCCACTGGACCTCGAAACCGCCGAAGCACTCTGCGAACCCGGTCGGTTCATTGAGGCCATCATCGCACCGGACTACGAGCCGGCTGCATTCGAGGCCCTGACGACTCGGCCCAAGTGGAAGAACAACGTCCGCCTGCTGAAACTCGACGCCCTCTGCAACTCACGCGACGCCGGACCCGAGTACCGCAGGATCAGTGGAGGAATGCTGGTTCAGGATCGAGACGAAGGTGCCGAGCCCTGGGATCAATGGCAGACAGTCACTGAACGTCAGCCGACCCCGGCCGAAGCAGCAGATCTGCAGTTTGTGTGGTCGGTCGCCAAACACGTCAAGTCCAACGCAATCGTCTTCGCCAAAGATCAGTCGGTGGTTGGCGTTGGAGCAGGACAGATGAGTCGACTCGACTCCGTCCACATCGCCCATCGCAAGGCGGGAGACCGCGCCAAGGGGGCCGTACTTGCCTCGGACGCCTTCTTCCCCTTCCGGGACGGCATCGACCAGGCCGCCGAAGCCGGCATCGCCGCCATCGCTCAACCGGGTGGGTCGAGAGGAGATGATGCGGTGATCTCAGCGTGCAATGAGCACGACATCGCGATGGTCTTCACCGGCCGACGCCACTTCAAGCACTAGGCCATCCGCGCCAATTGCCCTGACCGTGACACGGTCGCGAACTCGACATCGGCCCGCCGGTTACCGGCTGCGCCGTTTCTTCTTTTTTGTCGAGGCCTTGGAAAAGGTGATATTGAAGACCTTGTATTCCTTGCCTTGGCGACGCAGCGTCATGCGAATGGACTCTTCTTTCGAGTTGGTGAAATTGACCACTCGATCCGATCGCACTGACCGTGCCGCACCCAACCGGTTTGCTCCCTGGAGCACCTGTTTCCACTGACCGGACGACTTGGCCGCCTTGCCGTCAAGCAGTTCCTTCAAAGCCGGCGTGCGAGCTCGCGACGAAACCATTTTTGCCGCAGACTTGGTGTCGCCAGCAAGCATCTTCGCAACGAAGTCGTCAGCCGCATGCTCGGGGGTCCCTGGCTTGGCGTCCTTGGCCTTCTTCGCTCCAGAGCCGCCAGCTCCTCCGGGGAAGCCACCACCGGCACCACCGCGTTGT
>DLVV01000072.1:0-334 GCA_003445035.1 Planctomycetaceae bacterium
CCGGTGTCGTGGCCACCCATCGAGCGGCCTTTGGGGTGAGACAGCCCGCCAAGAACGGTCACCTGCTTTCGCAACGACGCCAGCGGCTGCAGCGGATTGGTCAACTGGTAGTCGGCACCGATGCCGGTCGGGAACCATCCCCACTGGCGGTCGGGTGAGCCGTCCTTGGGCATCGCCACGCCGAACGGGAAGTAGACCGAGCACATCCGGCGGGGCCGTTGGCGGGCCTTCTGGTCACCGTGGACCATTCCGTCCAAAAGCGGCAGGGCCAGGCTGACACCCAGTCCCTGCAGGCAGGTGCGACGGCTGATCTTCCACGACGGCTGCGTCATCA
>DLVV01000072.1:735-1453 GCA_003445035.1 Planctomycetaceae bacterium
GGCGGCTGTCGGCAATCGCCACGATCAACCGACCCAACCGATAATCACTCTCTATGAATCCCCTGGTCAAGCTATCGACCATCCGGCGGTCAGAATATTCCAACGACCGTCCCAGGCTGTAGGTCAGCAACCGTTTGACCAGGGCCCTGGCGAACTGCCGGCTTTTGGCCTCGACCAGGTATTCCTGGATCCCCTCCACTCCGTCGACCTGCCGGCCATCGGGCAACCCCACCGCGGCATCAACAGGCTGCCTGCCCCGTTTTTTCTTTCGAGGTCCGGTGACGACCGTCCGCCACCGGCCCACCGCGTCGAAATTTTCGAACACCACGCCCCACGGATCGATCTTCCGGTGACAGTTGTTGCAGGCTTCCTTCTTGCGGTGCACTTCCAGTTGCTGCTTCAGTGACAGCCTGGCCAGGTTGGGCCGGCTCGGATCCAGGTCGGGAACGTCCGGCGGCGGCGGAGCCGGCGGGTCGTCCAGCAGGCGATCCAGCACCCAGACGGCCCGCTTGACCGGATGCGAATCCTCGCCGTTGGAGTTGCTCAGCAGGAAACTGCCCTGGGTCAGCAGTCCCCCCCGATGCGAACCCTCGGGCAACTCGACCCGTTGCATGTCACCGCCCGGCGGCAGGGGGATGCCGTAATGACCTGCCAACCGGCGGTTGAGCATCGCGAAATCCGACTTGAGCAGGTTCAGAGCACTGAGATCCGCGTTCAG
>DLVV01000072.1:1844-6078 GCA_003445035.1 Planctomycetaceae bacterium
AACTCGGGGTTCACGGCAACCCGGTCGAGCCCCGACAGGTCAAGCCACTGGTCGGTGAAGTGCTCAGTGAATTGCCGGGCCCTGGGAACCTTGAGCATCCGTCGGACCTCGGCCTGACGCACGGACTGGTCAGTGAGCTTTCCCGCCCGGGCCAACTCGAACAGGCGGTCGTCGGGCATCGTGCTCCACAGGAAGTACGACAGCCGTGACGCCAGTTCGAAGTTGTCCAACGGCTGCCGCGAGGCCGACCCGGTCCGAGGTTCGACCAGGTAGAGGAACTCGGGGGAGACCAGCACCAGGGACAGCACGTCACGGACGGCGATCTCCAAGGATGGTGAGCCGGTCCGCAACTTGTCGTAAAGCGCCAGGCTGCCGGCCAGTTCGGCCTCGTCGACCGGCCTGCGGAACGCCCGGGTCATGAAGCGTGCCAGGATCTTCCCGGCGTACTGGCGTTCGGTGGGCTGCCCGGAAGTCGGGAAGAAAATCCGGGTATGGGTCTCCGGTGGCCAGGCGTCAAAGATGGGGCCTTCGAAGTCGACGGACTCGATCACCAGCAGAGGTTGTGTGGGATCAGGCTCGACCGGCGTCTTTTTCTTCTTCTTCTTTTTCTTCTTCCTGGTCTTTGGACGACCGTCCTCGTAGGCGTTGTAGACAGTGACCTGCAGGCCGGGGTACTTCGGGTTGTGACCGGGCAGGGGGAACGACTCGATGCGACCGCGGAAGGTGAACGTTCGCGGCTCGCTGTTGTCCACATCAACCTCGGCCAGCGTCTTCTCCGGTGCCCGCACATCGGCCCGCACGCCCATGCCGATTCGCATCCTTGGCACTCCGGCCCCCGGCGGCACGACGGCGTGGGCCCGCACACGGACCACGACCTCACCCTCGCGGGGGAACTCCATCAGGCGGACGATGAACCGCGAACTGGGCCCCAGGCGATTGGAGACCGGACCTTTGATCCGCCGGATCTTCTCACTCTTGATCGCGTGTTGCTTGACCACTTCGGGCCGCGGCCCGGTCACGATCGCCTTGCCCAGTGCCAGGCGGGCGGCTTTGAGGTAGTACTCGATCTGGATCGGCGAGATGCCCAGCACCGAGCCGTTGTTCTGAAACCCGTCCCGCGAGACCGACTCGGGCGGCAGGTTCTCGGCAAAGTCGAGTTGCACACCCAGCAGATCTCGCAACGTGTTGTTGTACTCGTAGCGGGTCAGCCTCCGCATCACCACGCGGCCGCCGGTGCTGCGGGCCGCCCGTTCGGCGCGTTGCAGTTCGGCGGTCACCCAACCCACCAGCACACGACGCTCGGCGACGGTCGGTTGCTTCGCCTTTTTGGGCGGCATCTCGCCGAGATTCAACTTGTTCAGCACGTCGTGCCAGGTCTCGGCATCGGCCCCCTTGACCAGGTCCGGGCTGAGCGTGTCCAGCCGCAACTTGCCCTTCTGCTTGGCGGGGCCGTGGCAACCCAGGCACAACCGCTTCAGGACCGGCTTGATGTCACGTGCGAACGTGACCGGTTTCGGCTCGTCGGCCACCACCGATCCGGCAACTCCCACGATCGCCCAGCAGGCGAAGCTCACCAGCCCAGCGAAACTCCGAAACGGAGACGCCTGGAAGGTGAGCGGACGAAGCTGGGTCGTGCGGCAGGACATGGACTCGATCAATTTCTTGGCGATGGATCGACGTGGTGAACGGCGACCTATCCTTCGACAACATCACAGCCGACGGTTCAATTCTAGTCGTCCCTGCGTCGGTTGTTGTTGTTGCTCAACATCCACAGGAACAGAATCAACATCCCCAGCGGCATTCCAAAGGCCGTCGGAGCATTGAAGTCGATCTCGGCCAGGATTGAAGAGAGCACCACTTGCGGCCTCGGCTCACGAGTTCGTGTCGAGAAAACAACTGAAGCAGCATTCGTCCTGATGAATTCAAGGTAGCAGAGTCGGACCCGGGCTGGAAACAGGTCTCCCGGCGAGTTCGCTGATCATGACGTAAGGTGCATGACCGGGTTGCTGGCCGTAAGATGTTCGCGCCCGACGCGGGTTCCCCAACATGCCAAACCGATCAGCTCGGTTCTGGCCGCTCTCCAAAACCGTATCCACGGGATGCCCCATGCCTGACACGACTCATCAACGATCATCGTGGAGTCTCCGCATGGTCTTCCTGGCACTCGTGTCCGTCGGCATCGTGACCGGCTGCGGGAAGACCGTGGAGAACGTCCCGGTGGTCTCCTCCGCCGTGACACCTGCGACCGCTGCTCCGGCCGGAACCGCGGCTGAAGTCACCTCCACGGCATCGGCTGCCGACGCGACGACCGAAAAGACGCAACGGCGAATCCTCCACGCCTGGGACGGCGTCACGATGTGGGCCACCATCCTGAACACCAACTACTACACCTCGCCCAACCGGGAAATCCCCAAACCGGCAGCGAAATTCAGCCAGCGGATTCTCGAGGAATTGGTCGACGAGGAAGCAGCTGCGAACGTCGACACGATCAGCTACTGCCTGTTCACCGCGTTCTGGAGTGACGTGCCGTCATCGAAGGTGACCGAGCTGTTTCCCTGGCGTCCGCCCGGGATGGACGAAGCCGGCGTGGACTGCCTGGAGGTGCTGATCGACCGCTGTCACCACCACGACATGCGGTTCATCGCCGACATCCGCATGAACGACCGACACGGCGGACCTCGCAAAGGGGCCGCGAAAGCGCACCCGGAGTGGGCGCTGCTGGGATCGGGAAACGACTTCGCCATCGAGGGCGTGCGGGAGGTGATGCTGACCTTCACCAGGGAGGTGCTCGATGCCTACGACGTCGATGGTGTCGAATACGACTACATGCGGTGGTGCCACATGTTCCAGCCCGGCCAGGGCAAGAAGAACGCCCACCTGCTGACCGACTTCACCCGGCGGACCCGAAAACTGCTGGATGAAGCGGCCCGGCGACGAGGATGCGATCGGCTGGCCCTGGGTGTGCGGGTGCCACAGAACATCTCCGAATGCGAGTACCTGGGATTCGACCTGGCGACCTGGATCAAGGAGGGCCTGGTCGACTACGTCGTGCCGTCGGACTTCTTTCACTCGGACTCCAACATGAAGACCGAGGATTTCGTGAAGCTGACCCAGGGGACCGACTGCAAGATCTACCCGGCGATTCACCCGATGATCTCGATGGACGGGCCCAACGAACACTACCGCCTGATGACCCCGGCGAACTACCGGGCCGCGGCCCAGAACTTCTACGGCTTCGGAGCCGACGGCGTTTCCCCCTACAACCTCCAGCGGACGTTCAGCAGGCGGGCCACGGCTCACCGGTCCTCGTCCAGTGCGGCCGTCTTCTGGCCGGCAGCGCTCGGATGGCTGAGGGAACTCAGCCATCCCGAGGAGATCCAGCAGCGGGATCGCCACTACCTGTTCTACTCGATCTACAAGAAGCCGCGGAAATCGCCGACCGGGTTCTCCAACGACGACAACATCTACCTGGACCGTGCCGACGAGGTCCTCGAAGGCCAACGCCGCTTCCGGATGGCAGAAGATTTCTCTGACACCGGCCTGCGGACGACCATGCAATTCAAGGCCATCGGCCTGTCCCCCGACGATCGGCTGAAGATCCGTATCAACGATGCCGATGTCCCGATCGACTACATCAGTCGTGTGCACGACAAGAACGGCCAGAACGTCTACGAGGGAGACACGCTTCCTCCCTTCGACCTGTACGTGATCGACATGAACTGGGAGACCACCGGACGAAAGCAGCCGCTCAACTTCGGTGACAACACGCTCTCGGTGCAGTTGATCCCGGCCAAGAGGACCACGGCACTCAAACCGTTCCGTTTTTTCGAAATGGTCCTGGGTGTGCAGGCCGACGACGGGGGGGGCATCAGCAACGTGGACCTCAACGGATCTCTCGACGACTTCGCCGCCTGGTCACGAATCCTCAGCGATGAAGAGATCCGGGCGGTGCACACCAACGGACTCCGCGGCACCGGAATTGGCTCTGCCGGTCCCAACAAGCCGAAATCGTCAAAGCTGGCCCGCGATCTCCAGGTGCTCTACGAATTCGAGCGGGCCGACGACATGGGCTGGAACAGCGCCAAGGGAGGCAAGTCCGCCAGCCAGACCGGGCCGGCGGGAGCCAGGGTCGTCCAGGACGTGAAGGCACCCCGGATCGGCAAGGGTGCGGGCGACTTTTCCGCCAACGACGCAACTCTCAAGGTCCACGCCGATGACATGCAACGGCTGATGC
>DLVV01000172.1 GCA_003445035.1 Planctomycetaceae bacterium
CGCCCTGCCGGGGATCCGGGTGCGGATGCTCAGCAGGGAGGGGCCGCAGGGGACGTAGAGGGTCTTGAGGTCCTTGCCACCGAAGGTGCAGTTGGTGATCGTGTCGACGGGTGTCTCGACGAAGTCCAGCAGGTCACCCTTGGGTGAGACGACGTGAATGCCGGGACGGGTGTCGAGGGTCTCGCTGGTCTTGCGAGTCTTGTGCAACCCGGCGGCCACGTAGAGGTTGCCCTCGGCGTCGATGCACATCCCGTCGCCGCTGCGGCCCGGTGAAAAGTTGATCAGCGTGCGGGGAACTTTCCAGCAGTCGTCACGGTCGAGGTGATACGCATAGATCAGGCGATTGTGTCCCGCATCGGGGTGTGCCTCGATCACGTACAGCACCTTGTCGTCGGGCGAGGAGACGATGCCGTTGGGCATCTGGACGTTCTTCCACTCGAGCACCCGGTGCAGGATCCGGCCGCCGGGCTGCTTGGTGGCCAGGTCGAGCTGGTAGACGGCGTTGGGATTGCCCTTGGTCGGATCGGGGTTTCCGGGCCGGGACGTGAAGAACAGGGTGCCCGACCGGAGCAAGGCCAGGTCGTTGGGGGCGGCCAGGGGGAAGTTGTTGAACTTGTCGGCCAGTACGGTGATCTTTCCGGTGGCCATGTCGGTTCGAGTGACCCGGCCGGCACCACCTTCGCACGCCAGCAGTCGCCCGGCCGGATCGAACAACAGGCCGTTGGCGTTGTTGCTGTTGGTGCGGAAGACGGACAGTTTTTTCCGCACCGGATCCCACCTGAGGATCTTCGCAACCGGGACGTTGGTGAAGTGGACGATCCCCCGGGCGTCGACGGCCGGGCCTTCGGTGAAGATCTTCTGATCCTTGACCTGTGTTTCGACCACCACCTTGCCCAGCAGGCCACGTCGAGACAGCCGGGCGTACCGCTTGGAGATTCCCTTGGCTTGCACGTCTGAGACAGCCAGCGAAGAGCCGAGTGTGGCTGCGGCGGAGTGGAGGAAGGTGCGTCGAGTGATGTTCGGGGGAGTGACGGGCATGGCGTGTGATCCGGATGTGTGACGAAGCTGTGTGTCGGACATCGTAGCGCGGAATTTCGTGAGGCGTCAACGGTGGCCAATGCTGATACGATTGGCGGGTTCCGAATGCCGATAGAAAAACAGAGGCGTCATCTCCAACACCGTCCAGGTTCTGATCCATGGCCAAGCGAGAGTACAGCAAGTTCCAGCAGGGCGTGATCCAGCGGTACTACGAGAACCGTGAGCAGATCGACGAGGGGAAACTCGGCGAACTGGTCACGAGCCTGTACCTGGCCGAGTCGAAATCTCAGAAGGAGAAGCTCTGGGAGCGGGTGGAAGCCCTGCTGGAGCGGCTGGAGGGGATCCCGAGCCGGATCGAGCACGTGATGGCCTCGCGCGACGCGGAGGTGCTGGCCGAGTTGGTCGGGGACCTGCAGAAGGGTCTCGGTCGCAAATCAGGCTGAGACGTCGACGCTCTTGTCGGGCGTGAGGACCGGAATCTTGAGGTCGGTGTCGGTGGCCGGATCGCGTGCGATGCGAACCGAGACGGGCGGCAGGTCGGATGCCCTTCGAACCTCATCGACTGCGGTCGTCCGGAGACGTTCGTCATCGACCAGGTGGCGTGAGCGGACGAGGTAGATCGAGCCGAGGGTGACGGTGAGCGTGGCCGAGAAGGCGTACATCGTGTTGAAGCCCCGGGTGTCGATGATCCAGCCGAGCAGGGGAGAGAAGATGGCGGTGCCGAGTTCGCACATGCCCAGAGCGATGGTTGTGCCGGTGCCGCGAAAGTGGACTGGGAAGCTGCCGGATCCCAGCGAGGTGACCGCGGGGAAGAGCAGGCCGTGACCGAGTCCACAGAAGACCGCCGGAACCACCAGTTGCCACTCGGACCAGACGGACATCAACAGCAGGTGACCGATGGTGTGTCCGCAGAGCCCGATCGCGATCATCCGCCGCCGTCCGACCGTGCGACTCCATTTGCGTGTCCCCACGCGGCAGACGAGTGCCGAGAGGCTGTAGCCGATGAAAAACGTGCCGATGCTGGCGATACCCCGCTCGGTGGCCAACCGCGTCAGAAACACGGTGGTGACGACCAGGCCCGCTCCCATTACCAGGGCGACCAGCATCACCGAACCCGGCCAGTACCGACCGATCAGCCAGAAAATGGGGGGATGCTGACGTCGACGCTCAGGCCGCGATTCGCCCCGGGTGATCACCATCACCAGGGCGAGGTAGACGACACCAAGTGCCAGGGCTGTCGAGAAGAGCACCGTGAAGCGTCCGCTGCCGTCCGGCAGGGCGGCGAAGACCACGTCGCCGAGCAGCGAGCCGAGGATCATGCCGAAGAAGCCACTGGTGCCCAGGCTCCCGATGGCCTCGGTCCTTCGCTCGGCCGGCACGACGTTCTGGATGTTGACCATCGAACAGGTGAACATGCCGGCGATACCGATCGAGAAGGCGATGCGGGCGACGTAGAGCACCCATGTGATGCCGTCGGTGAGAACCAGCAGCCCGCAGGCGATTCCGAAAAGCACCGTGCTGGTCAACCACAGTCGACGGGTGCCGCAGGAGTCGATGTCCTGGCCCAGTCGGAAGCGGGCCACCACTGACGCCAGCACGCCGACGGAGATCACCGTTCCGGTCATCTGCTCGGTTCCGCCCAGGAATGTGACGAACTCTGCGAACCGAAACGTCAGCGCGTTGGCCAGCACCAGCACGGTGTTGGCGGCATAGGTCAGCCAGAACAACCGGTTGTAGACGGGTGAGGCGGTGAGGCGGGCGGTGATCACGGCCGGGTTGCTGATCGTGAGGTTGGAGCGGCGATTTTAGGCTGTGTGAAGTCGGTTGACCAGTTGGCGGTGTCGAGCCCTATCCCCCGAATGCTCCGTAACGACGCACTCCCCGGGCGAAGGCGATGCGATTGAGCACCAGCAGGACGCTGATCCAGGTTGCCTCGATCAGCAATTGCTGCTCGAGGCCTTCGCCGAGAACGTATCCCTGCTTGCCCAGCACGATTGCCGCCGGCACATAGGCCAGGTACTTGAACGGCAGGAACTGGACCCACGCCCCCACCGGTCCCAGCCAGTCGAGCGGGATCATGTGTCCGGAGAGGAAATAGTTGAGCATCATGTAGATGAACAGCAGGGAACTGACCTCGAGGAACCAGAAGGAGATCAACCCGATCAGAGCCTCGATCAGGAACCCGGTCAGGAAGCCCATCATCAAGGCCAGGACCAACGCCAGGAATGTCGGCCCGTCGAGTGCCCGGGGAAAGTAGTTTCGACAGAGGAAAAAGATCAGTGCGAAGGGGCCCGTGGCGATCACGTAGTAGACCAGCTTGTGCGCGATGCGATGCCAGAAGAGGTATCCGAGCATGTCGATCGGCTGTGTCAGATACTTCTTGACCGTACCGTCCCGAACGTCTCGGGCGATTCCGCTGGCCAGCCCCGGCATGCTCGAAAACGCCCGTGCGAGCATCGCCAGCAGGTAGTAGGCGATCATCTCGTGATAGGTGTAGTTGTTCAGCTCGATCTCACCCGATTCGTTCTTGGCCGTGGCTCCCGCGTAGATGGCTCCCCAAAGGAAGACCTGGGTGAGGATCGGCAAGAACCGGACCAGCGTCGCGAACGCAAAATCGGCCCGGTAGACGAACCTCTCTTCGAGGCACGTTTTGAGGATGACCCAGTTGGTTCGGGCGCGGGCCAGCATGGCGAGAGGGTCGTGGAGGAGGGGGAGGGGCCGTCGAGGGTGAGCGGAATTGGTCAGGAAAGCTGGGTGCCGCTTTTGCTCTTCGAATCGATGAAAAGTTCGGCCATGACTTCTTCCAGGGGACGGTCCTCGACACTGATGTCCTCGATCGTGAATCGGTCCAGCAGCGTGTTGAGCGTGGCGGGCACATCCTGGCGGGGGACCCGAAGCTTGGCACGGGGTGGCAGTGTTTCGAGGACCTCACCGTAACGGTCGAGATCTTCCGGAACGTCAGCTCCGGCGAACTGAACCTCGATCACCTTGTGCTGGCTGAAGCGGTCGACGATCTCCTCGAGCGGACCGTCGTGCTTGATCTGCCCTTCGTTGATAATGATGGCTCGCTTGCAGAGAGCCTCGACGTCCTTCATGTAGTGGCTGGTCAGCAGCACGGTGATCTGGCGTTCCTTCTGGTAGTACTTGAGGAACTGCTGGACCTTGCGTTGCGAGACGACGTCGAGCCCGATCGTGGGCTCATCGAGCAGCAGCAGGTCGGGGCTGTGCAGCAGGGCTGCGATCAGTTCCATCCGCATTCGTTCGCCCAGGGAGAGTTCACGAACGGGTTGTCCGACCAGGTCCCCGACCTCCAGCAGTTCGGTCAGTTCCTGGATTCGGCGATCGAACTGGTCGGATTCGATCCGGTAGATCTCCTTGTGCAACCGGAAGGACTCCTGTGCAGGCAGGTCCCACCACAGCTGGTTCTTCTGGCCCATGACCAGCGAGAAGCGACGGCGGTAGGCGTTTTCGCGTTTCCAGGGCACGTGGCCCAGTACGGTCGCGTCGCCACCGGTGGGGAAGATCAGTCCGCTGAGCAGTTTGAGCGTGGTGGTCTTACCGGCACCGTTGGGCCCGAGGAAGGCGACCATCTCTCCCCGCTGGACCTCGAAGTCGATTCCGTCAACCGCGTGGATCGGCTCGTATTCCCGGTGGAACAGCCCACGGATCGAGGCAAGCAGCCCCTCACGTTTCCGGAAGACCCGGTAGACCTTCGACAGGTTGCGGACGGAGATCGCGGGCATGCCGTGGGGCGTGGGGGCGTGGGGATTCGGCTACTTGGCAGCCGAATTGGCTTGCTTGAGCTGCCGGATGTAATCGAGGGTGATCTGCAGGACCTCGTTGCTGTAGTGGTCATCGCGGAAGACCGGCGGCGTCTTGGAGGTCTTGTCGTCGGCCTTGTCCTTCTCGTCGGTTTTCTTGTCGCTCTGCTTGTTCGCCTCGATCTCTTTCCGCAACACGGCTTCATTGAGTGAGATGGTCTTGCGCTGTTTGCGTTCGAGGAACTTCTTGATGGCGTCCCGGTCCTTGGCGAATTCGGCGTTGTTGCCGATCCGTTTCCGGCTGGCGGCCTGCAGCGAGGTGACGATCTTGGGATTGATCTGCGACACGGCGTCGTAGTCAGCCGCGGGGATCTTGTCGAACGGAAGGTGGTTGTCGAGCGAGTTCTCTCCGACGTCCATGTGGTTGATGACCGAGGGCAGCGTGATGTCGGAAGGGATGCCACGCTCCTGGCTGCTCTCGCCGTTGACCCGGTAGAACTGCTGGATGGTGAGCTTGAGTGCACCGGGGGGTTTGCGGGCGAAGAAATTCAGGGGCGAGGAGGTGCGAACAGCCATCACGTTCTGGACGGTGCCCTTTCCGTGAGTCGTTTCGTCTCCGACGATCAGGCCGCGGTGGTAGTCCTTGATTGCTCCGGCGAAGATTTCCGAGGCCGACGCGGACATGCGGCTGGTCATCACCACCAGGGGGCCCTTCCAGGCGATGCCGGGGTCGGGGTCACGGTGAGGCGTGATGGTGCCGTCGAGTTCCTTGACCCGGACGACCGGGCCCTCGTTGATGAACAGTCCCGAGATCTCGACCGAGTCCTTGAGTGCTCCACCGCCGTTGGTTCTGAGGTCGAGGATCACGGCGTCGACCTTGCCGTCCTTGTTGAAGGCGTCGAGCGCCTTGCGGACGTCTCGGGCGGCGCTGCGAAAATCGGCGACACCACGGCGTTCGGCGTCAAAGTCGCGATAGAACGACGGCATGTTGATCACGCCGATCCGTCCGCTGGATCCCTTGATCCGCTTGCCGGAATCGATGATCACCGAGGTGACCGCCGACTGCTTCAACTCGATCACCTGTCGGGTCAGTTCGTAGATCGCCGTTTCGCCCGTCTTGGCCGTCTTGACCCGCAACCGGACCTTGGTGTCTTTCTTTCCACGGATCAGCCGGACGACACGGCTGAGTTTCATTTCCACGATGTCGACGATGTCGCCCTTCTCCTGGCCGACACCGATAATCTTGTCACCCAATTGCAGCCGGTCGTCTTTGTCGGCGGCGCCACCGGGAACGATCTGCCGCACGACGGTGAATCCGTCTTCACTGCTCAGGGCGGCTCCGATCCCCTGCAGGCGAAGTCGCATGCTGATGTCGAAGTCTTCACGGGTCTGCGGCGACATGTAGCTGGAGTGCGGGTCGAAGCTGTGAGTCATCGACGAGAGATACCTCTGCAGCACCTCGGGCCGTTCGGTCTGTTCGGCAAACCGTTTCACGTTGGTGTATCGCTTGGCAAGCTGCTCACGGGCTTCGGGCAGCTTGGTGTCGTCGAGCTTCTTGGCGAGCAGTTCGGCCTTGATCCGCTTCCGCCACCGCTCGTCGAGTTCCTTGGCCGACTTGCACCACTCGAGGTGATCGGGGTTGGCGATTCGGCTTTCATCGAGTGTGAAATCGTGTTCGGCCTGGATGTGTCCGCTGGCCACCTTGACCTGGCGACGAACCCGCTCGAGAAAAGCCTGGTGAACGGTGAAGGCGAACTTGACGTCACCCCGCAACAACTGGTCATCGAGTTCCTTCTCGAACTTGCGGAACACCTGGATGTCCCTTTCGATGAAGTAGAGCTTCAGCGGGTCGACCGACTCGAGGTACCGTTCGAGCGTCTTTTTCGAGATGTTGTCGTCGATCTTCTTCTGGCTGATGTGAAACCGGTGGACCAGTTGGCAGACCATCTGGGCCGATTTCTGGTCTTCGGGGGTCGGGTCAAACTGCTGGGCACAGATTGTTCCGCCGGCCAGCAGCAGCAGTCCCAGGAAACACGTCGCAGCCACTCGCCAAGTTGACTTGAACATCCGATGTCCTGTCGTGTCAGGTGCGTTGGAGCCAGTTCCATGCCCGTAGGCCGGGCAGCGAAAAAAGATGGTGGGGCGGAAGACGCCGCCGGGGCGACATCCATGCCAAGCCTCCATCCTCTCACGCGGATGGTATCTCATCCCAACAAACCGGACAAGGCGGGGGAGATCAGGTCCGCCGGACCGGTCGTTTTGTCGCTGGAGACCGAGCGTGGCTCGAGTCGGCTCAACGGCCGGCCGTACGGGGCCTGGTGGTGGAGATCTCGAGTCTCGAGATGATGTCACGGTCCCGACGTGCCCAGGTCTTCAGCCGATCGCTTTCGACGGCGAAGACCAGTGAAAGTTGGCGTCCGGAGGGATGTGTGCAGAGGTAGTAGAACCAGTGCATCGGCAGCCCGTGGTCGATGCCGGTGGCCGTGACCCGCCAGCCCTGTTGGAGTCGTTGGTCGGGTCGGGATTTCAGGGGTTCGATCGATATCACTTCCCGCAGTCGCGGGCCCAGGGCGGTCTTCACGTCCCGCAGAAACGCCTCGCGGCCCGTGCCGGATCCCGCATCCACTTTGGGAGCAGTCGAGAGGTTGCATTGGGCGACCAGTCGACCGTTTTCGAGACGCCGCAAAATGGACACGTCCGGGGTCTGGTGGAAGACGTGCCAGTTTCGGTCGTACAGGAGCCGGCCATTGCCGGGTGTGGTCAACAGCAGTTGCAGGTGACCCGGAGTCGGTTGTTTCGGGCAAGTGGCCAGGACGGCCCGATCCAACCTGGCCTTGCTTGTCGCCGGTTTCCGTTCGATCCGCACCTGCGCGACGATTTCCAGTCCGGGGCTGATTGGCCCGGCCCGGCGGTGTTCTTCGATCGTGATGCTGGCCTGCTTGAGATAGCCGAGTTGATGATCGAAGACCAGCGAGCCGCTGAAGGTCACCTGTGACCGGGCCCCGCCGGCTGCACCCTCGGCGGTGCCTTCCAGCAGCACGTCGGCGGTGGTGGCGGTTACCTTGACGACGCGTCCTTTGAGGGAACCGCGAGTGACCGCGTCGAGACCGGTGATCAGCGGGAGAGTCCAGCGGCCGGGTGTCCAGGCGTGGTCATGGGGCACCTGTCCCAATGGCAACGTGCCGATCAAGGCCAATGGGTCGGCCGGCAGTTGCAGCAGTTCAACCTCGTCGCCGGTCAGCGGGCCCTCCAGGGAGTAGTGCCTGAGTCCCGACGGGGTGCCCTCGGTGACGATCGTCCTCCGGGACGCTCTCAGCGATGACTCGGTTGTCCGCCGGTCGACTCGCACTTTGGAAACCGCCGAGGCATAGCTCCGTAGCGTTCTCAGTGACCGGTGGAATTCCCCGCCCGCCGGAAGTCGACGGGTTTGCCACGAGAGCTGGGCCGAAGCCTGCAGCGGCAGCGGCACGACCCGGTCCACTCCCACCGGTGCCAGGATTCGGCCTCGAACATCGAGCCGGGCGGTCACTTCGAGCAACCGGTCGGGCTTGGGATCTTCGACCAGCCGAACGGTTGGCTTCTCGAGATCGGGTGGACCGGTGTCCTGCGCGCGGCCTCCCGTATCGGTCGCCAGCAGAACCAGCCACGCCATCAGGGCGGGGGACGGCCACGATCGGTTTCGGTTGGTTGCGGTTTGCCAGGTCATCGATCCCTCCTTGGATCGTTGGCATCCGACGGTCGGGTGTCAGTTGTCGACCACCGATGCAGATGTTGCCGCACGGGTGCGGGCGGTTTCGATCAAGCCGTCGACATCCAGTCCATGCAGGGACAGCAGTTCGTTCCGGTCTCCGAGTTCGATGTACGCATCGGGCAGCCCGCTGCGGTGCAGTCGTCGGGTGTCGAGCTGAGAATCCACGGCGGCTTCGACCGCGGCAGACCCGAATCCTCCGGCCAGCACGTTCTCCTCGACGGTGATCACGAATCCGCACTCGGTCAGCGCCCGTTCCAGTGTCAGGGTGTCGAACGGTTTGACGAAGCGAGCGTTGACCACTCCCACGTCCAGCCCGTGCTCGTCGGCCAGTCGATCGGCAGCCGCAACGCAGTTGGCCAGCAGGCTGCCACAGGCCAGGAAGACTCCGTCACGGCCCCAGCGGATCACTTCACTCTCTCCCAGGGCGACCGCTGCCGGTGAACGCTCGATCGTCTCGATCGCGGTCTTGGGGTATCTGAGGGCGACCGGCCCGTCGTGCGACAGTGCGAAGCTGAGCATCGGTTCGATGTCGTGCGAATCTCCGGGGGCCATGACAGTCAACCCGGGAAACGGACGGAGGTAAGAGTGGTCGAACACCCCGTGGTGCGTTGGACCGTCGGGACCACACAGGCCCGAGCGGTCGAGGCAGAATGTGACCGGCAGTCCCTGCAGGGCGACTTCCTGGAATATCTGGTCGAACCCTCTTTGCAGGAACGTGCTGTAGATGGCGACGATCGGCTTCATGCCCGCCTTGGCCATCCCCGCCGCGAACGCCACCGCGTGACCCTCGCAGATCCCGGTGTCGAAAAACCGGTCCGGGAAATCCTCACGGACACGGTCCAGCTTGTTGCCGGCACACATCGCGGCGGTGAGGACGACCACCTTCGGGTCGGTCTCCATCTCCCGGTAGATTGCCTCGCTGACGACGTTGGTGTAGGCCGGGGCCGAGGCGGACGAGACCGAGATCACCTCGTCGTCATCGGATCGCTGGAACGGCGCTGGCGTGTGAAACTTGACCGGGTCTTCGCTGGCTGGCCGGAAGCCGTGTCCCTTTTCGGTAAACACGTGCAGCAGCACCGGGCCGCGAACGTTCTTGACCATGTCGAGATAGCTTCGGAGCGAGAGCAGGTCGTGGCCGTCGACAGGACCGATGTAGCGAAAACCGAGTTCTTCGAAGAGCATTCCGCCGTGGAGGAACCCCTTGACGGCATCCTTGATTCCTCCGAGGACGTTTTCGACGGACTGTCCGACGACGGGGACCTTGTTCAGGAACGCCTGGACGTCGCGTTTGAGCCCGTCGTAGAACGGGGCCGTGCGGGCCTTGTCCAGTGTGGAGGCCAGTCCGCCGACCCGCGGGCAGATGCCCATCTCGTTGTCGTTGAGAATGACCAGGACGTCCTTGTTCAGGCCCGCCGCGTTGTTGAAGGCCTCGAAGACGATTCCCGACGGCAGGGCCCCGTCACCGATCACCGCGACCGCCTTGCGGTCCTCATCACCCAGCAGGTCGTCTCCGGTCTTCAGTCCCAGCACGCTCGAGACGCTGGCACCGGCGTGGCCAGTCATGAACAGGTCGAAATCGCTTTCGTCGGGATTGGGATACCCCATCAACCCGCCACGCTGCCGCATCGTGTGAAATTCCGCGTATCGGCCGGTCAGCAGCTTGTGGGGATAGACCTGGTGGCCGGTGTCCCAGATCAGCCGGTCCTGGCGAAAGTCGAAAACCAGGTGCAGGGCGATAGCCAGTTCGACGACGCCAAGATTGCTGGCGAAGTGCGCGGTGCGGTCCGAGACGACGGTACAGAGCACCTCCCGGATTTCGTCGGCCAGTTGCAGCAGTTGCTCGTCGGTGTACTCGCCGAGTTTTTCGGGCGAATCCAGCAGCGGCAACAGTTCGAGGTCGGTCACCTAATGGTCCCTCTCGATGACGAACTCGGCCAGGACTTTCAGCGGCTCGCCGGATTCTCCCAGCGGTTCCACCGCAGCACAGGCCGATGCGATGCAGTTCCGGGCCAACCCGCGACTCCTGTCGCTTCCGGCCAGTGCCGGGTAGGTCCACTTGCCCAGGTGGGCATCACGTCCGGAGGTTTTTCCCGTGCGGTTGATGTCACCCTCGACATCAAGCAGGTCGTCGGCGACCTGAAAGGCCAGGCCGACCTGCTGGCCGTAATCGAGCAGGCTCTCGCGCACCTGTTTGTCGGCACCGGCGACGACGGCTCCGAGTTCGAGGCTGGCGGCCAGCAAGCGGCCGGTCTTGCGGCGGTGAATGGCTCCGAGCACCTGGAGGGGATCGTCGACGCTTTCCGGTGGCGTGTCGGTTGCGGCCAGGTCGGCCACCTGTCCGCCGACCATGCCGTCACTGCCGGCGGCCGACGCGAGTACGCGGCAGCACTCGGCGGCGACGACCGGATCGGGGAGATCGGTGGCGAGGATTTCGAAGGCGCGGGTCAAAAGGGCGTCGCCGGCCAGGATCGCCATCGCCTCACCGAAGGCCACGTGGCTGGTCGGGCGGCCGCGGCGGAGATCGTCGTCATCCATCGCCGGCAGGTCGTCGTGGATCAGTGAGTAGGTGTGGACCATCTCGACGGCACAGGCTGCCGGCATCGCGTCACGCGGATCGGACCCACAGGCCTCGGCGGCCAGCAATACCAGGATCGGCCGCAGTCGCTTGCCGCCAGCCATGAGGCTGTACCGCATTGCCTCGAGCAGGTCCGGCGGAGTGTCCGGACCCGATGGCAAGGCCTCGATCAATGCCTCCTCGATTTGAGGGGCATAGCGAGCCAGCGTTTCTTCGGCGTTCATTGTATGTGCGGACACGGGACCGTGTGCGGTAACAGGGACGCGGAGGGACGAGAGGTGGAGAGCATTCTACCCGTGGTCGAACAGGCCGAGAATAGCAACCCGGTTCAGTTGGCAGGGGACTCAGTCTGAGGCTGTGGCCAGTTGCAGGCCGATCCGACACGCTTGCAGATAACTCTCGACATGCAACGACTCGTTGACGGTGTGGATGTCCTGCTGGCCGCAGCCGAGTGTGACGGTGGGGATTCCGTGAGCGACCATCCAGTTGGCGTCCAGGCCCCCATTGGAGATCCGTACTCCCGGTTCCAAACCAACAGACTCGACGGCCGAGAGTGCCGTTTGCACGCAGGGTTCGTTTTCCGAGAGCATGAACGCCTCGTACTTCAACTGGGGGTCGAAGTGGACGCGTGCGGTTTTTCTGGCGGTGTTGCGGACGTTGCGGGCTGCCCGCTGGAAGGCCTTTTTGAACTCGGCGACGATCCGCTTGCGGAACTTGGGGTCGTGGCTACGGGCTTCGGCCTTGAGCGTCAGCTGGGGCGTCACAACGTTGGTGGCATCGCCGGCGTTGATGATTCCCACGTTGCTGGTTCCACGGTTTCGCCCCTTTTCGATCAGTCCGTGCCAGCCGTTTTCGGTCAGGTCGGCGATCGCCAGGCTCGCCACAGCAATGGCACTGACACCATCTTCGGGGTGACCCCCGGCGTGGCTGGCGATGCCATCGATCACCACGTCGATGCTGTAGTCGCCGGTGGCCCCCACGACGGCCAGCCCGGGAGCTCCGCCATCCCAGTTGAAGCCCATGCCGGGTTTGCCGAGTCTCGAAAGGCTGACGAAGCGAGCCCCGTAGAGCCCGATTTCCTCCTGGATCGGGAAAAACAGTGTCAGCGGTGGATGGGGCAGGTCCTGTTTCAGGATTTCGAGCACGGAGGTCAGGACCACGCACGCCCCGGCGCGGTCATCGCCACCCAGGGCGGTCGAGGCGTCACGGGACTCGATCAGCCCACCCCGGCGGACCGGCCGACAACCGACGCACAGCGGCACGGTGTCGATGTGTGCCATCAGTAGACGGCGGGGCGCACGGATTGTGCCGGGCAGCTTGACGACCAGGTTGCCCACCTCGCCACCAGCGGGGCTGCGGTTGTTGGCCGTGTCGTGCCGGATCGCTTTTGACGGTACACCGGCCTTCCGCAAGCGAGCGGTGATCGCCTCGGCCACCTCTCGCTCATGTCCACTTTTGCCGGGAATCGCCATCAGCGTGGTCACCAGGTCGACGGCGGCGGACTTGTTGATCGAAAACGGCTTGGACATGTCGCGGGTCTCTGGAGTGCTGGCTGCCGGAAGGTGTTTGGTGGGCCGGGCAAACGACGGCTTGAAGCCTCGGGGCAACGAGGTCAATATGACGGCCTCTAAACATACCGCCCGCGTCTCGAATCACAATCGATAACATGTCCACCGACACTCCCTCGCCTCGCCTCGATTGCCACATCGCCAACGACACCGAACGAGCTGCAGCATTCGGCAATGTCCACGAATGCTGGGGTGACGAGCGGTCGGTCGAGGATTACGTTGCGTGGCGAATGCAGTCGATCCAGCACGCCCGGGCCAGTTGGTATGTCGGGTGCGTCGACGGTCGGGTCGCCACGTCGCTGGGAGCCTATCCGATCGTGTTGCGGGCCGGTGGGCAATCGTGGCCGGGATATGGGATTGGCGCCGTTCACACCCCGCCGGAGTTCAGGCGGCGGGGCTATGCCGCGACCCTGATGGCCTGGGGCCAACAGCAGCAACTCGACGCCGGGGCACAGTTCGGGCTGCTCTATTCGGACATCAAGCCCGAGTACTACGGGGCAATGGGGTATCGGCTGTGCGAATCACATTATGCGTGGGCGGTGCCCCGTGCGGGTGCGAGGCCAGACGGGGCAGGGCAGCTCGTGCGATTCGATCCGGCCGAATCGGCCGAGGCGTTGGCTGGGATGTACGCGACAGTCCAGTCTCCCCGGAGTATCTGGATCGAGCGTGATGAGGTCTACTGGGACTGGGTGCGAGGGCGATACCCCGAACACGAGTGGTACTGGTGGGTGGCCGAGGGTCACGATGGCCCGGCCGGTTATGTCCAGTTGAAGCCGACCGCGACGGAGACTCGGGTTTTCGACTGGGGCGTGCTTCCCGGTGGGGACGAGCGGGCCTTCTGGGAGTCGGTGATCGAATGGGCGGCCGCTCACGGCATCGCACGAATCGGCGGCTGGCTACCGTCAACGGAAGCGATTTCCCAGTGCCTTGAGGTCACTCCCAGGATCAAGGAACTGACCATGCTCAGTCCCCTGACTCCAGATGCTCCATGGGACGACGCCTACAGGCGGGACGCCGCCTGGTTCACCGAGTGCGATCACATCTAGCGACCGCTAGACCCCTTCGTCGACCGCGGCTCGCCGATACGCACACCACTCGCACTGCTCGTTCGCGTCGGGTGCCTCGTCGGCTGACATGCACGCGTGTGCAGCGACGATTGTTGGTTCAACCCAACGGTCGTCTCCGGAGTGCTTGAGCAGGTGGGTCTGAAAGATCAGTTGCCCGTTGAATGCATCGAGCAGCGTGTCGGCGTTGACGTAGACAAAGTAGCCGATGTCGGAAACGTCGAATCCGTTTTGTCTCAACAGCCACTGGTAGACCTCCATCTGCCGCTTGTAGGACTCCTTCCACTTTCCCTCGAGAGTGATCGGCTTGGTGGTGCTGGTGGATTTGTAGTCGACGACCAGCAGGCGGCCGGCGGGAGTGATCCAGACGTCATCGATCGCTCCGGTGATCGTCAGGTTGGTTTCGGCGTGGTGGACCTGCACCCCCGTGAAGTTGGCCCGCCATGCGTCCAGCTCGGGATGCTGAAACGGGATGGCGTTGATCCGGTGTTCAACCATCAATGGATGGGGAGCCTGGATTTCCCGGTAGCTGTCGAACTCCTTCTTCAACAACGTATCGGTGGCACTGTTGATCAGGAACGGCGGCCCCGGCACGCGACCGACGCCCAGGCGTCGGTCGAGGTAGAAGCAACGGGGGCAACGACGGAAGAGGTCGATCTTCGATCGGCTGACCTTGAAGGGCTTGGTGCTGCTGGGATCGTAGATGTTCCGTGAACGCTTGCCGAGTGCCATGGCGGGCTCATCCGTTCATGGGACGGGGCTGGGTTGCTATTCGTCGAGAATCGGCGGGGAGTTGGAACACCGGGTGTTCTGCAGTTGATCGGCCCGTCTGATGCTCATTAATTACCACAGGAACCATGCCAACTGGTATTTCGAAGCGGAAATCCGCACCAGTTCAAATGACCGACGCCGATCCACCGTCAGCGGCTCGTGCGTCGAGCCACAAGACGACAGGTCGGCGTTGATCACGGCGACAGGTCTCGGTTACCTGGATCTCTAAGTCTTGGCAGCTTTCAGCCGATAAGCGCCGCTCTTCTTGTCTCGCTGAATCGCTTTTGAGTTGTAGACACACTGGTAGACGACGTTCGAGAAGCTCTTGGCCTTGGTCTTATATCCCGAGTTGATGACCTGTGCGGTCAGATCGTCGAGGCTGAGGCCCTTCGGACTTTTCCCGAGAATCCCGGTCACGACCGAAGCGAGCGATTGTGCGTTTTTGGGCCGCTTGCCACGGCGGCCGGTTTTCTTGCCGGTCCGTGGCGTCGAAGCGGCAGGGCCCTGCAGAGACTGAAGCTGATTTTCGACGGAATTCAACTCGGCCTGCAGCTGGGACCGCTTTTTGCCCAGACTCGTCACCCGACTCTTTTGTTGGGCGAGCAGTGATTCAAGTTCGGCGACAGTCAGATCTGGACCCTTGCGACGTGCCACGATGCGGCTCCTTTATAGAGTTCGTTGGTTGGGTGTGGGCGCCTAACACTAGAGAGCGAATTCAGGGGATGTCAACTGGAGACGGAACACCGTGTCGTTGTTCTGGAAAGAACTAAATAGTGAGATGGGTATCGATCAATTTCCGGTGCGAGTTTTTCTAACAATGAGCAGACCTGCGGGTGATTGATCGGGGGGGCCGGGCGGCTGTGATGAAGTTGTCTTGTCGGAGCAAGATCGATGGACTACCATCCCGCGTCGCCTTGGCGGGTGCGGCCTGCGTCGTGGGCGGTCCGGGCGGGCAACAGGGACGGATCCCGGTGTGCAACTGCTGAAGATCACCACGGCCGCGGTACGATTCTGCGGACGATCGGCGCGGACAACGTGCCAGGCCGTCGTGCTGCTTGTGATCTTGTTGTGCGTGCTCGAGGTCGGTGTGCGACTGTTCGAGTCGTCGGCGGAATCCGACGATTCCCTGGTGCGTCCGTCGTGGACTTCCGGACAGACGCTGCGACGACTGGCCCGACTGAAGACAGTGGTGGGCGATCGTACGGTGGCCCTGCAGACCAACAGTCTCGGGTTGCGGGGTGAAGAACCCGTCATGCCCAAGCCTGCCGATGTGTTGCGAGTGGTCTGTCTGGGAGACGAACGGGTGCTGGCGGCCCGCGTGCCGCGGGAACAGACCTTCTGTCATCGCCTTCAGCAGACATTGCAGAAACGTACCGGGCGACGTGTCGAGGTGATCAACGCGGGTGTTCCCGGCGATTGTCCGTTGCTGACCCTGTTACGAGTCCGCCACGATCTGTTGGCGCTCGACGCCGACCTGTGGTTGCTGACGTTCGACATGACCGATGTGTCCGACGATTACCGACTGCGTCCCCGTTTGATCGCCGATCGCAATGGCCGTCCGCTGGCGTGTCCGCACCCGTCCCTGATCAACGGCCAACCCAACCGATGGCAGCAACTCTGTGAGCGGTTTCGGTTGATCGACTGGGGCAGCCGGGAACTGGGACGGCTCTGGACCCAGACACTGGTCGAGTCTCCGTCAGCCGATCCCGGAAGCCTGCAGGGGCAATACGCGTGGCTGTCCGATCCGCAGCCCAATTGGGCGATGCACATTCGTCAGGCTCTCGATCCGATTGCGCGGTTGCGAGTGTTGTGTGGTGGCAGGCTGGCCGTGGCGGTGTGTCCGGCACCCTGGCAGGTGGGCCGCAGTGAAACTCGGCAGAGCGAGGTGCTCGCGAGGTTGGGGATTCCACGTGACTCGATGTTCACCAGTGATGCTCCATTCCGGGTCGTGGGCGAATTTGCCCGTCGGAACGGAATCCCGTTGTTTGAGTTGTCGGAGGGGTTCCGCGGCGCGGCTGAACAGGTGACGTTGTTCCAGTCGGATCGGGCAGAATTGAGTCCCGCCGGTCACGAATTGATGGCGCGACTGTTGGCCGATCAGTTGAGCGGCGAAGAGTTGGCATGGTGGGCCGAGCCGGACGACGGTTCGGCCGTGCGTCCGGCTGCAGCCGAGCGTCGGGTCGGTCCCCGGTGAGCCGCCCGGCGGGTCTTGACGGGTTTTGCAGGGTGCAGGATACTCCACGTCCCGCTGACCCGGGAGAGACCGAAAGGCCGGTCCCTCCCCAGCGATCTCTCACTCGTTCGGCCACCGGTTCCAACAAACTGCCAGTCGATGGACGACCTCCAGCAGTACGCTCGTTCGATGGCCAGCGGAGCGCGTCAGGCTGCTCTGCGATTGGCCGAGTCGACCGGTGAACAGAGAAACGCGTGGCTGTTGCGGGTGGCCGAGTTGTTGGGGACCGAGCGGGAGTCGTTGTCGGAGGCGAACCGGCAGGACATCGAGCGAGCCCCCGAACACGGGTTGACCGACGCGGCCGTCGATCGATTGAGATTGACCGATGACCGGATCGACGGGATGGTGACCTCGCTCCACGAGGTGGTGGCGTTGCCCGATCCGGTCGGCGAGGTGTTCGAGTCCAACCAACGGCCCAATGGCCTGCTGGTGACCCGGGTCCGTGTGCCCTTGGGCGTGGTGTTCTTCATCTTCGAGTCGCGGCCCAACGTGACCGTCGATGCGGCGGCGCTGTGTGTGAAGAGTGGTAATGCGGTGATCCTGAGGGGGGGCAAGGAGGCGATCCACAGTAACCGGGCGCTGCACGTCCTGCTCGATCGCGCGGCCGAGGACTGCGGGTTGCCCCGTGAGGCGGCACAACTGGTTGCCACCACCGACCGGACCGTCGTGGGAGAGTTCCTGGGGATGGGGGATCTGATCGACGTGACAATTCCCCGCGGTGGCAAGTCGTTGATCCAACGAGTGGCCGACGAGGCGACGATGCCCGTGATCAAGCATTTCGACGGGATCTGCCACGTCTATGTCGACGGGGCGGCTGACCTGGAAATGGCCGGCCGCATTGTTGTCGACAGCAAGTGCCAACGCCCCGGAGTCTGTAACGCCGCCGAGACGTTGCTGGTCGATCGCCGGGTGGCCGAAAGGTTCCTTCCCGAGGTCGCCGGAATGTTGATTGAGCAGGGGGTGACACTCCGTGGCTGTGATGAGACTCGGCAACTGGTTCCCGAAGCGGAAGCGGCTGACGAGCAGGACTTCCGCACCGAGTACCTGGACCTGTTGCTCTCGGTTCGTGTGGTCGACGGAATCGAAGCCGCCGTCAACCACATCCGGGAATACGGTTCGGGGCACACCGAGACGATTGTCACCTCCGATCCCGAAACATCGCGGCGGTTCACCCGTTCGGTCGATTCGTCGGCCGTGATGGTCAACGCCAGCACGCGGTTCAACGACGGAGGGGAATTCGGGCTGGGGGCCGAGATCGGCATCAGCACGGATCGGTTTCATGCTCGCGGGCCGTGTGGGCTGAAGGAATTGACCAGCTACAAGTACGTTGTCCATGGAACCGGCCAACTGAAGTCCGGGTGAACAACAGGCTCTGCCGGATTCTCAAGAACTCGGCCACTGATCAGGGAGACACCAGGGATGGGTTTTGTGCTGAGTCGAACCGAGGTGGAAGCGTTGCTGCCGGGGAAGCGGGAATCGGTTCTCACGCCGCCCGACGGTGGTGTCGGAGAGATCCTCGAGTCGGAAGGAGTGATCGACTGGCCGGAGGCGACACTGAGACGCCTCGACGATCGACTTCAGGAGGCCGGCGCGGATCTGGCCGTCGCGGTGAGTGAGCGGATTGCCGGGCGGCGGGAAAACGCCGAACCGGTGGTGTCGGTCGAGTACCTGGGGTTGGCTCCGGGAGCGCGTCTGCCGGGCCGCTCTGAAACGGTGGGGACCTGGATGATCCAGGGGCCACGGCCTCGAGAAACCGGTCGGATCGCCATCGAAACCGACCTCGCGATCGGATTGGTTCGTGGCCTGCTGGGAGGAACCGGGGACGAACCGTCACGCGACCCGGATTGCCAACTCAGCGGACTCGAACGCTCGTTGCTGACCCGGGCCGTGGAACTGGTCGCCGCGGTGGTGGTGTGCCGGCAGGACGACCGGGACAGCGAACAGTGGGAACGGGCCCGAATGGATCTCAGCGTGCGAGCTGAAACCGTTGTGGAGGCGAGCGATCATTACCAGGCCGGTCGAGTGCTGGCCGGGTTCCAGTGGCAACTGCTCGATTGCGTTGGGCTGGTCCACGTGGAATTGTCCTCGGGTTTCATCGACCGATTGCTGGAGTCGGTTGATGGAGCGGAGGGGAATGGCCGGCCAGATTCGAGCCAGGCCGTTACGGGCAGCCTGACGGCCCGACTGCCGGTGTCGGGGTTGACTCCCGAAGACCTGGAGGGACTGGCTCTGGGTGACGTGATTTTGACCGATCGCGGTGTCGATCCGGGCACCGGGGTGATTGGTTGGGACGTGTGGGTTGACGGCCAGCTACGATTCAGAGGGCAACCCGGAGACTTCGACCGATCGCGAGCCGTCGTGCTCGAACCGCTGGAAGAAGTTCAATGAAGGTTGGTTCTTGACGCCCGCAGTCGGCGTCTATAGAAATAGGGGAAATAACCAGCCGTCTGACCAGACGGGATTAGGGAGAGACGTTGCGCCGAAGAGGATTACCACCGACACCAGCGGAACAGATGCACCGGATCAACGATCAGATCCGGATCACTCCGGTTCGCGTGGTTGATTCGGAAGGCAACATGGTCGGTGTCCTCCCCACGGAGGAGGGGCTTCAGATAGCTCAGGACGCTGGCCTGGATCTTGTCGAGGTCAGCCCGAACGACCGTCCCCCTGTCTGTCGGATCATGGACTACGGGAAATTCAAGTACGAGTTGAAGAAGCGGAAAACCAAGGGAGGCCGGCAGCACAGCGTCCAGGTCAAAGAGATTCGTCTGAGACCAAAGACGGGTGAGCACGACATTGAGTTCAAGATCAAGCGAGCCAGGCGGTTTCTGGAGAACCGTGACAAGGTGAAGATCAACGTGATCTTTCGGGGCCGCGAGAATGCTCACCGCGATCGGGGACACGAGATGCTGCGAGGAATCATTGAGATTCTTGAGGACATCGCGAAGGTCGAGAAGCCGCCCGGGATGGAGGGTGGACGGACCATGTCGACGGTGTTGGCTCCCAAGGGTTGATCCGCCAGGAACACCAAAGATGCCCAAACAGAAGACGCACAAGGGAATGAAGAAGCGGTTCAAGATCTCGGCCAATGGCAAGGTCAAGCATCGCAGCGCTTTCCGCGGTCACCTGTTGAGCCGCAAGTCGGGCAAGCAGAAGCGACAGCTGCGTCAGGACGGCGTGTTGGGCGGTGCCGATGCCAAGGATGTTCGAGACAATCTGGCCCCGGGTTCCTAGCACGCTGCGGACACCGTAGCTCTTCCTTCCCAGAATGAAAATCACGGCCTCGAAAGGCCGATCGCGAGGACGACGATGCCACGAGTTCGAAAGGGATCGGCCCGGCGGAAGGCCAAGAAGAGGTTGTTCCGCGAGGCGCGGGGAAACCGTGGTGGTCGTGGCAAGCTGCTGCGGACGGTCAAGGAGACGGTGGTTCGT
>DLVV01000386.1 GCA_003445035.1 Planctomycetaceae bacterium
AGCCTGGGCTTGACCGGCGATGCCGATTTCACCGTGGTCCTTGTGGGGCAGTACGTCCACGACACGTCGCGGACGTATGAGAGCATCCTGATGGTGGGCAACCCGGGGCCTGCGAGAAATCCCGAGAAGCCACTCTCGATTCTCATTGAACTGGAGACCGGTCCGAAGCAGCTCGACCTGGCTGGTGGCTTTTCCCATGATGCGTCGATGGGGCCGGGGTCGGCCCAGGTGCTCTACGATCAGCCCAACATCCTGATCATCACCCGCAAGAAGGGGCCCTGGACACCGGGAGCCCGCTTCTGGCTCAACGGAGAGTCTTCCCGGCAGGTGTGGGGTCGTGACCCGGTGGGCACCTCGGTCGTGCCCGATGTGCAGATGCGGCCCGAGCACGGCGTGGCGCTGGGAAGTCCCCAGCAATGGGCGGCCGGCTTCCAGGGCGACCTGGCCGAGGTGATCGTCTTCGACCGCGTGCTGACCGACCGCCAGCGACGGGGCCTGGAGGCTGAACTGGCGGTCCGCCACGGAGTGGAGATGCCGCGGATGTACCTGGCATCCAAACGCGAGTTCACCGACAAGGAAAAGAATTACTGGGCGTTCCGGCCGGTGAAGTCGCCGGCAACACCGAAGGTCGCCGACGCCGACCGGGTCGTCTCGCCGATCGACCCGTTTGTCCTGGCACGGTTGAAGACGGCGGGCCTGGAGCCGTCGCCGCGAGCCGATCGGCTGACGTTGATCCGTCGCGTGACGTTCGACCTGACCGGGCTGCCGCCGACCCCGGAACAGATTGACGCTTTCCTGGCCGACAGGCGGAGTGATGTGGAAGCACTGGGGGCTGTTGTCGACGGTCTGCTGGCCTCGCCCCGCTACGGCGAACGCTGGGCCCGGCACTGGCTCGACGTGGTTCGCTACGCCGAGTCGACGGCCAACGACGGCAACGCCGTGATGCGGTACGCGTGGCGGTACCGCGACTACGTCATCAAGTCACTGAACACCGACAAGCCGTACAGCGAGTTCGTGATCGAACAACTGGCCGGCGACCTGCTGCCGGGTAAGACCGGCCAGGCCCGGGTCGACGCGGTGGTGGCGACAGGCCTGTTGATGCTGGGTCCCAAGGCGCTGGCCGAGACCGACAAGGAGCAGTCGCGTCTGGACATCGTCGCCGACCAGTTGGACGTGACCGGCCGGGCGTTCCTGGGACTCACGATCGGATGCGCAAGGTGCCATGATCACAAGTTCGATTCGATTCCCACCGTCGACTACTACTCGCTGGCGAGCATCTTTCGCAGCACCGAGGTGTTCCAGGACGAGAACCGCAACGCGACGATGTTCCAGGAGTGGAACCTGGAGGTCGATGGGCTGAAGCCGCTGATGGTGATGGCCCCGGTCGAGTACCGGCCCGTGACGCTGAGGGTGCATCGTCGTGGGGACCGCAAGAACCCCGGGGTGTTGGCTCCCAGGCGGTTCCTGCAGGTGATTGCCGGCGAGGGGCACCAGCCGTTGCGGACCCGCCAGAGCGGCCGGCTGGAGCTGGCCCGCTGGATCGCATCGCCCGAGAACCCGTTGACGGCGCGGGTGCTGGTCAACCGTGTCTGGCAGAATCACTTCGGCACCGGCCTGGTTGCGACCAGCGACAATTTCGGCAACCGGGGCGAATTGCCCAGCCACCCTGCACTGCTCGATTGGCTGGCGGCCGATTTCGTCGAGAACGGCTGGAGCATCAAGTCGCTGCATCGCCGGATCGTGGTCTCCAACACGTACATGCAGGCTAGTCGGGGAGCCACGAAGGCGGCTGCGGCCGCGCGACGTGTTGACCCGGACAACCGGCTGATGTGGACGATGCGGCTGGAGCGTCTGGATGCCGAGGCGTTGCGGGACGCGGTGCTGGCCGTCAGCGGGCGGCTGGACCTGACGCCGGGAGGTTCGGAGACCGGCGAGTTCCTCTACGAACGGGGAGAGGTGATCGACAAGAAGCGGCCGACCTTCCGGCCCAACCGCGTTCGTTCCGACGATCCGTTCTACAGCGATTCCAGGCGGCGAAGTGTCTTCCTGCCGGTCGTCCGCAACGCCATGCCGGACATCCTTTCGCTGTTCGACGCTGCGGACCCCAACGGGATCGTGGCCCGACGTAACGACACCACCGTGCCGTCTCAGTCGCTGTTCCTGTTGAACCATCCCTTCGTGCTCGAGAATTCCCGGTCCCTGGCCATGCGGGTTCTCTCGTCTTCCGCGGCCGATGACCCGGCACGGATCGCCCTGGCCTATCGCCTGGCGGTGGGACGCAGTCCCCGTCCGGCGGAGGTGAAGCGGGTCACCGAGTTCCTGGTCGCCGGTGTGGCCGGCGAGACCAAGGGCACGCCCGAGGAGAGACGGTTGATGGCCTGGACCGGTTTTGCCCAGACGCTGTTTTGTCGCAACGAGTTCCTGTACCTGAAGTAGTTGCCATGCCCACCAACCCGTTCCCTGCCCTGCTCCATCGTCGTCGGGCACTCAGCCGGATCGCCTGTGGTTTCGGTGCCACCGCGGCCGCCGCGATGCTGGGCGAGGAGTCGGCGGCTGCAGGTGTCGATCCCATGGCCCCCAAGCGGCCTCACTTCGCACCGCGGGCCAAGCGGGTGATTTTCCTCTTCCTGCACGGTGGGATCTCTCATGTCGACACGTTCGACGAGAAGCCCGAGTTGAGCAAGCGGAACGGGCAGCCGGTTCCGTTCAAGAAGCCGGACTTCGAGTTTGCCGTGACCGGCAACCTGCTGGGGTCGCCCTGGAAGTTCCATTCGCATGGTCAGAGTGGCCTGAGGATCAGCGAATTGTTTCCGCGAATTGGTTCGGTGATCGACGACATCTGCGTGGTCAACTCGATCAGCGGCGGCAACGAGGTGTCGCACGGCCCGGCCTGCCTGCGGTTGAACACCGGTGACGGAGTGTTGAATCGTCCGAGCCTGGGAGCGTGGTCGCTGTACGGGCTGGGATCCGATAACCGGGACCTGCCGGGGTTCATCACCCTGACCCCGTCGATCTATCACGGCGGAACACAGAACTTCGGCTCGGCATTCCTGGCGGCCAGTTTCCAGGGGACCAGCATCGGTGACGGCAATGCCGAGTTTCCTCGTACCGCCGCGGTGTCCAACGTGGTGCCGGGACGTCCCCGGGCTGTGCAGCGGCGGCAACTGGACCTGTTGGGGGCGGCCAACCGTGAGCACCTGGTCGAGACCGGGGCCGACGCGCGACTGGAGGCCCGGATTCGGGCCTTCGAAACCGCGTTCCGGATGCAGACGGCGATTCCCGAGGTCTTCGACCTCTCGCAGGAGTCCAAAGAGACGCTGGCGTTGTACGGGATCGGTGGCGGGCCGACCGACGAGTATGGTCGTGAGTGCCTGATGGCCCGGCGGCTGGCCGAGTCGGGCGTGCGGTTCATCCAGGTCAACCACAGTTACCCTCGCAATTACTGGGACGCCCACGGCGGACTGAGAGCCAACCACAGCAAGAACGCGATGAAGATCGATCAGCCGATCGCTGCGTTGATCACCGACCTGAAGCGTCGCGGGCTCTTCGATGACACCCTGGTGGTGCTGGGTACCGAGTTCGGTCGCACCCCCGCTGCCCAGGGGAGCGACGGTCGCGACCATCACCCGCATGCTTTCAGCATGCTGATGGCCGGTGGCGGCGTCCGCGGTGGAATGAAATACGGCGAGACCGACGAATTCGGCTACTACGTGGCCAAAAACAAGGTCTCGATCCCCGACCTCCACGCCACGATCCTGCACCTGCTGGGACTGGATCACCAGCGACTGACCTTCCGACACGCCGGACGAGATTTTCGACTGACCGATGTCGAAGGCGAGGTGGTTCGCGAGATCCTGGCCTAGGCAGACCCCGCCACCGGTCGGTGTTGGCTCGGGCCGATTTTCGGTAGCATCGCTGGGTTCGTGCGCGGCACAACCGGTGACAACCATTGATGAACAACCGTTGAAAGCACCAAGAGGACACGATGACAGGCGAACGCGTTGAGGTGGGTGGACTGCTGGTCGATGCGGGTTTGTTCGAACTGGTCCGCGACGAGATCGCACCGGGAACCGGGGTCGATCCGGACGAATTCTGGGTTGCTCTCGGCCGGATTGTTTCGGACCTCGAACCGGGCAACCGTCGGCTGCTGGACCGCCGTGACGAACTGCAGCAGCAGATCGACGCCTGGCACTCCGATCGCAGTCAGTCGGGTTTCACCGGCGAGGAGGCGCGTGATTTCCTGGCCGAGATCGGATACCTGGTTGGCGACGAGGGGGCCTTCGCCATTGAAACGACCAATGTTGATCCGGAAATCGCCACGATCGCCGGACCCCAGCTGGTCGTTCCCGTCGACAACGCCCGGTATTGCCTGAACGCTGCCAACGCCCGCTGGGGCAGCCTCTACGATGCGCTCTACGGCACCGACGTGCTGGGATGGGAGGAGGGTGAGTCGCCCTCGGGGTACGATCCGGCCCGCGGGACCCGAGTGGTGGCTCACGCCGAGTCACTGCTGGACCAGCATGTGCCCCTGGCCGATGGCAGCCATTCCGACGCGGTTGGCTATCGGCTCGAGACGGTCGACGGCGGACACCAGCTGGTTGTCGAACTCTCCGGTGGAACAACCACCGGTTTGGCCAACCCGGACGGGCTGGCCGGGTTCAACGGCTCGCCCGAATCTCCGTCGTGCGTGTTACTGGCTCACAACGGATTGCATGTCGAGGTCGCGATCGATCGTCAACATCCGGTCGGGGCGGCCCATCCAGCCGGCGTGAACGACGTGGTGCTGGAATCGGCCGTGACGACCATCCAGGACTGCGAGGATTCGGTCTCCGCCGTCGATGCCCAGGACAAACGACTGGTCTACGCCAACTGGCTGGGCCTGATGAAGGGTGATCTCGAGGTGGAGTTTCAGAAAGGCGGAGAGTCGGTCACCCGTCGACTCAATCCCGACCGCAGCTACACCGCTCCTGGTGGCGGCACGGTGACATTGCCCGGCCGCAGCCTGTTGCTGATCCGAAACGTCGGCATCCACATGTACACCGACGCGGTTACGACCGCCTCGGGTGATCCGATTCCCGAGGGCTACCTCGATGTGATGATCACCTCGCTGGCGGCCATTCACGATTTGCAGGACCTGGGCACGGTCCGCAACTCGCGTGCGGGCAGCGTTTACATCGTCAAGCCGAAGCAGCACGGTCCCGAGGAAGTGGCGTCGACGGTGGAACTGTTCGGTCGGGTCGAGGCGGCGCTGGGGCTGGAGCCCAACACGTTGAAGATTGGCATCATGGACGAGGAACGCCGGACGACGGTCAACCTGGCCGCCTGCATCCGGGCTGCCCGGCAACGGGTCGTGTTCATCAACACCGGGTTCCTGGATCGGACCGGTGACGAGATTCACACGTTGATGGAAGCCGGACCGGTGGTGCCCAAGCCGGAGATCAAGAACGCGGCTTGGTTGCCGGCCTACGAGAACCACAACGTCGATGTCGGCCTGGCGACCGGTTTCCGTGGGACCGCCCAGATCGGCAAGGGCATGTGGGCGATGCCCGACCTGATGGCCGCGATGCTCGAGGCCAAGAGTGGACATCCCCTGGCCGGGGCCAACACCGCCTGGGTCCCGTCGCCGACGGCCGCCACGCTGCACGCGTTGCATTATCACGAGGTCGACGTCGCCGCGAGACAGGATGAACTGGCCGACCGGCAGTCGGCCGCGCTGGCCGACGTGCTTTCCCCGTGCCTGCTCGGCGACGAGCGGCCCGATGACGACCAGGTCACCCGGGAACTCGACAACAACGTCCAGGGCATTCTTGGCTACGTTGTCCGCTGGATCGACCAGGGCGTTGGCTGTTCGAAGGTCCCCGACATCAACAACGTCGGGCTGATGGAAGACCGCGCCACGTTGAGAATATCGAGCCAGCACATCGCCAACTGGTTGCACCACGGGCTGGTCACCGACGAGCGTGTCCGGTCGACATTCGAGCGGATGGCGGCGGTTGTCGATGAACAAAACGCAGCAGACAGGGCCTACACGCCCATGGCCCCGTCGCTGGACGGACTGGCCTACCAGGCCGCGTTGGCACTGGTTTTCGAGGGTCGTGACGAACCCAACGGCTACACCGAGCGTGTGCTGACCAGTTTTCGTCGCCAGGTCAAGCAGGCCGGTTGATGCAGACATCCGTGTGTGGTCGACATATAATCAGGGATCGATGGAAAGGCGTTATCGGGTCCGATTCCGGCTTTCTCGACTGATGTACGGAGGTCCACGATGAGTTCCGGACGCTGGCAACACCCGGGGATGAATCGCCGCACGGCGGTCCAGGCAGGTGCGATCGGTCTGTTGGGGCTGGGGACGAATCACCTGGAGGCCCTGCGGGCGGCCAATTCCGAATCGCAGGCCACCCCCGCTGCGTCCAGGACGTGCATCTACATCTTTCTCTCTGGCGGACTGGCCCAGCAGGACAGTTTCGATCCCAAGCCCGATGCTCCCGACACGATCCGGGGCGAGTTCAACCCGATCGATACGGCGACTCCGGGGATCCAGATCTGCGAACACCTGCCGATGCTGGCCCAGCGGAGCCGCCACTGGGCCCTGGTCCGCTCGCTGACACATCCGACCAACGGTCACACGCTGGGTCACTACTTCATGTTGACCGGGCGTTCGGTCAAGTCGGCCGGTTTCAAGGGCGACCGCAAGCCGCGGCCCAACGACTGGCCCTCGATTTCCTCGATCGTCGGTGACGCCGTCCCGCGTTACTCGGCCGGTCTGCCCAATAACCTGCCTCCGGCGGTGATGCTGCCGGAGAAACTGGTGCACTGGTCCGGCGGGACGATCCCCGGTGCCTTCGGTGGCCAGATGGGTTCCGATCGTGATCCGTTCATCATCGAGGCGACTCACTACGGCGATCCGTTCTGGCGCGGGGCCTATCCCGAGTACACCTTTCACCAGTTGCCGATGAAGAAGGCGACCTCGACTCCTCCGAAGGTCTTCCAGGCTCCGAGCCTGAAGCTGCCCGGGGAGGTCAGTGGCGGCCGTTTCGGCAACCGGCTGGATCTTTTGACGACGATCGACCAGCAGCGGAAAGCTCTCGAGGAGTCCGCGGCCGGCCAGTCGTACGACCTGCATCGCCAGAGTGCGATTTCGCTGTTGGCCAGCCAGGAGGTGCGTCGTGCGATCGATGTCACCACCACCGATACGAAACTGCAGGAACGCTACGGCCGCAACAGCTTCGGCTGGAGCCTGCTGATGGCCTTCCGCCTGGCCCAGGCGGGTGTGCCGATGGTCCAGGTCAACCTTGGCAACAACGAGGGCTGGGACACCCACGGTGAAGCCTTCTGGCGGCTGCGCGAGAAGTTGCTGCCTCCGACCGACCGGGCCATCTCGGCCCTGCTCGACGATCTCGACGACAGCGGGCTGCTCGATTCGACCATGATCGTGATGGGCGGCGAATTCGGTCGCACGCCGAAGCTCTCGACCCTGCCCGAACACTACAGGGAACCCGGGCGGGACCACTGGGGCGCGGTGCAGACTCTGTTCTTTGCCGGTGGTGGAATCCGCGGTGGAAACGTTGTCGGTTCCTCGGACAAGGTTGGCGGGTACCCGGCCTCGGATCCCCAGAATCCCGAGAACATGGCGGCGACGATCTACAGCGGACTGGGCATCCCGCGGGATGCGGTCTGGGCTGATGAGGTCGATCGGCCGCACAACATCTATTTCGGCCAGCCGATCGCTGGACTGCTCTAGGCCATGACGGAATTCACCGGGGACCGGCACTTGCCACCAGGCGGGTGCCCGTCCCCGTTTTCATTTCTCCCTGTTCAAGACGCCGAGGCCGCCGCCAGTTTCCACTGCCGGCCCTCCTGTTTTTGCCATGACTGACACCAATCGATCCATCAGTGTCGCCGTGATCGGCGGCGGCATGTTCTTTGACGACATCATCGGCCAGAGCTTCAAGGACCTGCTGCGGGGCGGGATCTCCGGCACGCTGACCTCCGTCGGGATGAGCCACCTGGCGGCCGAAGTGGCCGACGTCAAAATCGATCTCTGTGCCGTGGGAACCCGCAGCGAGTCGAGCGGGACAGCGGGGCGGATTGTCGAGTGGTTCGCCGGAGAGTTTCCCGACCGGCAGATCGAAGCGTGTTACGGCGAGACGGTCTGGGACGACATCATCGATCGGCACCAGCCCGACGTGCTGTTCGTCGCCACCCCTGACCACCTGCACACCGCTCCGATCCTGGCGGCGATCGAGGCCGGGTGTGACGTGATTGCCGAGAAGCCGCTGTGCCTGACCTGCGAGGAGGCGGACCAGATCATCGCCAGGGCCCGGCAGCAGGACCGAATTGTCGCCGTCGACATGCACAAGCGGTACGACCCGTTCGTGCGGGACATGATGCTGAACTCCGAAGAGAAGTACGGGACGATCAACCGGGTGAGAACCGTGCTCGAGGAACCCCTGGAGGTCAGCACCGAGATCTTCGCGTGGGCCGAGGAGAGCAACCCGTTCACTTATGTCGGCTGTCACTGGCTCGACGTCGTGCACCACTACCTGGGCGTGAAGCCCCGCAGCGTCTTCGCCACCGGCCAGAAGAACCTGCTGGTCAACTGGGATGAGCACCACCTGGAGGTTGCCAGGCGGCAGGGTGTTGATCCGTCAACGTTCAAACGCCGGCACGCCATCCAGACCTGGGACAGCATCGACGTGGCGGTGACCTACGACAACGGCATGCGGGGCGACTACAGCAACAACTGGATCAATCCCGCCGAGTTCGAGGGTGCGGTCAACCAGGAGATCGAACTCTACGGCATCTACGGCCGTGGAATGGTCGATCAACAGGACCGGGGTTTCCGCGAGGCGATCATCGGTGACGGGTCGCGGACGCGAAATCCTTCTTTCGGCGGTCGTTTCCAGCATCACGGCGGTGAACTCGAGATCTTCGGCTACGGCAAGGCGTCGATCGCGGCCGGGTTGCTGGCGATCATCCGACATCGGGTCCTGGGAGAATCGCTGGAATCGCTCGACGAGACTTATCCGACGGCGGCCAGTCAGAGAAACGTCGTGCAGGTGGCCGAGGCGGCAGCGGTGGTGGCCGAGAAGAACCTCGAGCACTTCGAGGCCGGACGCGGCACACCGGTGACGGCCCTGCTGAGTGACACCGAGATCACGATCCTCGAGCCCGGAGCCTAGGCCCTCATGACACCAACCGGCAGTAGTGTGCCACGTTCGATCCTGGCGACCGTGCTCGCTGCGGTTACCCTGTTCGCCACCTCCGGCACGGTCAGTGGTGAGGATCGCCCACTGCCGCAGACGACTCACATCGTCACGCTGGGCGATTCGATCACCAACGGCGAACGGCGGGGAGTGACCGCCGAGCAGACATTCGCCTCGCTGATCGAGTCCAGCCTCCTGGTCGCCGGCCGTCCGGTTCGTGTGACCAATGTCGGAATCGGAGGCGAGAGGACCGACCAGGCACTGGCCAGGCTCGGGAAGGTGCTGGCGCTGAAACCGGACGTGGTCACGATCATGTACGGCACCAACGACAGTTATGTCGACCAGGGACAGACGGCCAGCCGGTTGTCCCTGGATCGCTACCGGGACAACCTGGTTCAACTGGTCACCGAATTGCTCCGACGCGACATCAGGCCGGTGCTGATGACCGAGCCTCGGTGGGCCGATGACGTGAAGCCCAACGGTGTCGGCGAGCACCCCAACGTGAGGCTGGAAAAGTACGTCAAGGCCTGTCGCGAGGTCGCGGCCTTGTGGCACGTGACCCTGGTCGATCACTTCTCGCGGTGGTCCGAGGCCAAGACCGACGGGGTCACGCTGCGAGGCTGGACGACCGACGGATGCCATCCCAATCCCTTCGGTCATCGTGTGCTGGCCGCAACGATGCTGCCGGCACTCGAGACACCGCTGGCTCACAGTACGCGAATCCGTGAACGGATGTTGCGGGTCGACCGACCCGTCCGTGTCGTCTGCTTCGGCGACAGCGTGACAGGTGTCTACTACCACACCGGCAGCCGCCGGGCCTACACGGCCATGCTCGGGCTGGCACTCGAAGCGGCTGTGCCCGGAACCCGTGTCCGGGCGATCAATGCCGGCATCAGCGGTCACACGACCGCCGACGGGCTGTCGCGGATCGACAAGGACGTCCTGGCCCACAAGCCCGACATCGTCACCGTGATGTTCGGTCTCAATGACATGGTGAGAGTGTCTCCGGCCGATTACCGGAAGAATCTCATCACCATCGTTGGCCGGTGCCGGAAGATCGGAGCCGAGGTGGTTCTGGCGACTCCCAACAACGTGATCGACACGCCCCGTCGTCCGACAGATCGACTGGTCGAGTACTGTGATGTCGTTCGTTCGGTCGGCCGCGAACTGGAGGTGCCCGTCTGCGACTGTTTTCGAGGATACGACGCGATACGGCATCACGATCGCCGGGACTGGCGGTTGCTGATGAGCGACCAGATTCACCCGAACATGGATGGCCATCGCCGGATTGCCCGGCAGTTGGCACGCGCGATCACCGGTCGCCGTGTCAGCCTGGCGGATGTTCACCCCGTCGAACCGGCCATTCCACGCACGCTGTCGCTGTTGAAGGCCGGTCGGCCGATTCGCGTGCTGGCGATGCCTCCCTTTGACTCATCGATCGCCGGCGTGCTGCAGAAGCTCAAGCCCGGCGTCGAGGTCGAGGTGACCCGCTGGCCCGTCGGGGGACAGTCGCTGAAGAAGATCGAGCAGGAGGCGGCGAAACGGGTGCGGTCGATGAAACCCGATCTCGTACTGGTCGCCGTGCCGCGCAACGCCGAAGCCGCGTCGGAAGAGGAGTTCATCAACGCCTTCTCCTGGATCATGAATCACTCACTGAGCTTCTCGTACCAGCAATGGGACTGCGTGATGATTCACCCCTCGGTTGGCGATCCGGGCGGGGACGAGGCCGGCCGGGATAAACTGGTCCGTCGCCTGGTTCGTGCCCAGGATCTGCAACTGGTGGATCGGCCGGTGGGCAGCCGAGCCGATTCGGTGAAGATTCTTGAGGATTGGATTCGCCGGCAATGGATGCCAGAATCAAGGTGACCCGCGGATTGTCCGAGTGAAATGTGGGAACGGCGTGGTGTTGAAACCGGCTCGTGAATGGATCCGATCTGCCGCCACCTGCGTGGTGGTTGCCTTGCTGGGCCTGGTTGTTCAGGCACCGACCGAAGCGGCCGAACGATCGGCCGAACTGCGGCGATTTGAGGGCAAGATCCGTCCGCTGCTGGTGACCCGCTGCGGCAAGTGTCACTCGGGACCCAAGCCCAAGGGGGGGCTGGACCTGGTCCGGGTTACAGGGCTGATGAATGGAGGTCGGTCGGGACCGGTTGTCGTGCCGGGGAATCCGACCGGCAGCCTGTTGATGCAGGCCATCCGTCGCCAGGGAAAAGGACGCATGCCGCCGGACGCACCGCTTGAGGAATCGCAGATTCTGGAGCTGGTGACCTGGGTCAAGAATGGCGCGGTTGTCCCGGGTGCGGATGACAAGGGGACCCGGAAAACCGGGAGCACGATCACCGGGGACGACCGCGACTGGTGGTCGTTCCGGTCGTTGGATCCGGGACGTGTGCCCGTGACACCCGGCGACCAATGGTCCCGGACGCCGATCGACCGATACATCCTGGCTCGTCTGAGAGAGGAGAAACTGGCACCGTCTCCGGAGGCCTCCCGTCGAACGTGGATTCGTCGTGCCACGTTTGACCTGTGGGGACTGCCGCCGACGCCCGAGGCCGTGAGGGCGTTCGAGGTGGACCAGGCCTCCGGGGCGTTCGCGCGGGTCGTGGACCGCCTGTTGGCATCGCCCCGTTACGGGGAACGCTGGTCCCGGCACTGGCTGGACGTCGTTCGCTACGCCGACACCAACGGCGGCGGTTTTGACTACGTCTACCCCACCGCCTGGCGGTATCGCGACTACGTGGTCCGCGCCTTCAATCGAGACACGCCCTACGACCGCTTCCTGCTCGAGCAACTGGCCGGTGACCTGCTGGAGCCGTCGCAGGATGACCAGCGGGAAGTCGACCGGTTGCTGGCCACCGGCATGCTGACCCTGGCGCCCAAGGGCCTGGGGACCCAGGACAAGGAACAGATGGCCATGGATGTCGTCGACGACCAGATCGATGTGCTGGGCCGTTCATTGATGGGTCTGACGTTAGCTTGTGCCCGGTGTCACGACCATAAGTTTGACCCGGTGCTGACAGCCGACTACTACGCCCTGGCGGGAATTTTCCGCAGCACCGTGTCGGTGCAAGACATGGACAAGAATCCCTCGTACTGGCCCGAACGCTCGCTGGAGGCTCCGTCGATCAGCCGGGCCAGGAAGCGGCACGCTGAGGAGACCAAAGAGGTGGCGGCGGGGATGTCGAAAATCATCACCACCGGCAACAAGCGGGTGATCGACGACGCGAGAAAACGGTTGCCCGAGTACCTGCTGGCCGCGGCCGCCATCTATCACACGCGTGGCGATCGGGCTGCGGTGGCTCACTGGCCGTTCGATGCGGCAACCGGAAAGACAGTCGTTGCGACGGTGGGGCCCGGCGGTCGTCTCGCCAATGTCTCGCCCCAGGCTCCCGAGAAGGTTCCCACCCGTGTCGAGGATGGGCAGATCGGGCGGGCTCTGCGGTTCGGGAAGGGGCGGGTCGTCGAGGCCGATGCGAAAGCCCTTCAGCCACTGGCGTTCGCGAAGAACGGGGACTTCAGTGTCTCGACCTGGATTCGGGCACCGAAGGGCTACACGCCCAGGACGGCGGACTCGGTCGTCGCGGCGACGTTCAAGTCACAGGCGATGTGGTTCATCGCGTTGAGGCCGGGGCCCTACAACGGCGTTTATCTCAGGCATTACAGTGGAACGTCATCGGTTGATATCAAGCCGTCGTCGGATCAACTCCCGTTGCTGGTCGACGGGAAGTGGCATCACCTGGTCGTGACCTCCGATCGCGATGCTGACGGGATCATGTATCTCGATGGTCGGGTGGTGGGTCGCACCCCGATCAAGGCTGTCAGTTCGATTGCCGATTTCGGTGCGCCGGTTGCGTTGAAACTCGGAGCGTCGACGAACGGTTTTGCCGGAGATCTCGATGACGTCGCCATCTGGGACCGGGTGATCGATGCGGCCGAGGTCACGCGACTGTTTCAGCAGGGGACGCGGGAGGAGGTTCGGCTGGATGTGGCGGTCGTCGAACGCAAGCGAACCCGGAAGAAGGCGACCGTGTCGGTCGAGGAGTTGCTGAAACGGCATCGCCTGGTTCCCAGCATCGCTCGGCGATTGTCTCGCGAACTAATCGCAGCGGCCGGCCGGAAAACGTCTGTGCTTCATCCGTTGACCGGCGAGCTTCCGCCGGATGTCGACCAGGTCAGGGCCCGGGTGGACCTGGACAGTCCGGCACTGGGCAAGCGGCTGTCGGCCAAGGATGGTCCGCTTGTTCCCGGAACCGACGTCCAGGCGTTCTATCTTCCCGAGGTCCGGAAACAACTGGTCGCGTTGCAG